>CAYNDR010000013.1:16005-16588 GCA_964395295.1 uncultured Planctomycetales bacterium | reverse complement strand
AGGTGATAGTCTCCACCGTCGCCGGCGGCGACGTCTCCGGCTACGTCGACGTCAGCGCCATCGTAATGATCCCAAGCATCGTCGACGTCGCCGGAATCAATCGCATCAGCTGCGAAGTGCTCGCCCGGGCCGTCGGCGCGGGAAGCGGATTGTAGCCCACGGTGGTCCCGCTGACCGGATCGGTCTCGAGGTACGCCATGCGTCCTGGTTCGCCGACCAGAAGCGCGCCGTTCTTTTCCAGTTTCCCACTGCGGCCCATGACGGAGAGCGACGTCTCGCGCTCCATGTCCTTGGGGAGATAAGGCCACTGGCCGTTCACCTTGCGGACAGGGAAGCACTGGTCGGTGGGGCCGCCCCGGTAGCCGGGCCGGTAGGCGCACTCCAGGACGTCCTTGCCGCTCCGGTAGACGACGTTCACCGTCTTCTTCGCCGCGTCCCACTGGGCATCAAGAGCCGCCGCCTTCAGGTGCTTCTGGAAATCGGCGAAGCTCTTGAACTCCGCCGCGTCGCCCATCTCGACGACGAAGCCGCCGTAGGCCAGGTCGACCTGGCCCCCATCGCCGGCCTCTCCTTTGTTCAGCGG
>CAYNDR010000013.1:0-15973 GCA_964395295.1 uncultured Planctomycetales bacterium | reverse complement strand
CGCCTCCTGCTTGTAGTTGTAGGCGTCGATCACGACCTCGACCCGGCCCTTCCCCCCGCCCTGCATCTCCGTCATCTCGCCGGGGCCCCACAGGACCACCTCGTCGGTCCGGCCCAGGTCGGCCGCGGGGATCGGGATGATGCCGATGTAGCTCACGCCGTCGCGGATCGTGATGCGCTGCTTGAACCTGGCCTTGACGGGCAGAGGGCCGACGCGCTGGTCGTCCACGCAGATTTCCCAGGTCGGCGGCTCTTCGAAATTGCAGAGGGCGATGGAGGTCTGGAGGCTCCGGACCTCGGCCGGGACCGGCCGGCCTCCGCCCGCCTCGAACCGCGGATTGGGACTGCCAAGCAGGATCATCCTGTTCCGGGACTGCATCGTCGCGAGGGGACCGCCCTGGGTGCCCACGGAGCCGTTGGGATTCCGCCCCTGCGTCCCGTGGTAGAGGCTGTCGAGGAACTCGGTCCTGTTGATCCCGCAGCGGGCCAGGAGCGTGCCGACCTCCTGCATCCGGTCCACGGCCTTGTCCGCCCGGCGCCACTGGGCCATGGCGGGGACCGTCTCGTTGCCGGCCGCCACGTCCTGGCTGGCCATGCCGTAGTGCTTTCCGAGATACGTGCACCTCCACAGGGGCGTCGCGTTGTAGGCCCCCCACTGCTTGTAGCTGGAAATCGACTCGAAGGGGACCGGCTTGTCGTCCACCGCGTTGGCGGTCCACTCGGGCGCCCAGGGCCCGTTCAGGGTCTGCTCCCCGATCATCCCCGGCTCGGCGTCGTGGCCGAGCGCCTGCATCCCGCCGTAGATCTTGTTCCCGAGGTCCGTGAGCGCCCCCTTGCGGGAGAGGGTGTGGACGATGTGCTTCGTGCCGTCCTGCTGGACCCACACGTAGGCGATGCCGGTGCGCCCGGAAGAGCTGATGAACCGCCGCAGTCCGGGGTGGTAGGCGGCCACCAGTTCGCCGACCGACTTGGCGAGGATGCTCATCCCCATCAGGCGGTCGGCGCGGGTGGGACCGAAGTCGGCGAAGACCTTCTGGTCCTTGAGGCTGATCGCGAAGTAATAGTGGTCGATGGACTCCTGGGTGCTCCCGTCGTACCAGCACCAGAGGCGGAGGGGGAAGTGCTCCAGGCCGTGGCGGCCGTCGGCCATCATCTTCTCGGAATCCAGGATGGCGCCGCCGAGGAGCGTTCCCGCGGCGCTCCAATGGTTGAAGTTCATCGTCCCCATTTCCCAGCAGTAGGTGCGGTAGACGCTGAAATTGCCGCGCCAGTCCTTCGTCCTGTCGTAGTAGGCTTTGGCGTCGTTGTAGCCGACGCAGCCCTGCACGAGCTGCTTGATGTCGCGGTCGGGCATCAGCCACGCCCACCAGTAGAGCTTCCAGAGGTCCCGCACGGGCTCCGGCCACGTGCCGCCGTAGCGCATGTACTGCTGGCACCGCTCCGCCGCCTGGAAGCCCTCCCACTGGCGGGGCGGAACGCCCAGCATGTCGTCCATCCAGCGGGCATAGGCCTCGTAGGTCTCGGGGTACTTCGTCGCGCCGCCGAGCCCGCCGAGCTCCGAGACGCGCTTCCACTGCCAGTCGGGCATCCAGTCCGGCTTCCGGAACGCGTGGTGCGCCGCGTACTCCTGGAACCGGGCCTGGGTGGGCATGACGGCGGTGGGTTTGCCGCCGGCGGCCGGCCGCGGCCCGGCCTTCGGGGTCTCCCCGGAAGGCTTCGGACCGGGCGCCAGTTCCACCACGAGCCTGGGCGCCTTGATGAGGATCCCCCGGGGCCCCGTGGCCGTGCCCCACTCGTAGCCGCCGCGCCAGTAGCTCGCGTCGTAAACCTCCTGCTTGCGGACGAGAAGGCCCTGCTCGCCGAGGACGCAGAGGCGTTCGCCCAGGGTCGCCCCGAACTGCGGATCGTTGAGGACGGGCATCACGTCGAGGCGCCCCTCGGGATTCCGCTGGGAGACCTCGGCGGGACCGAGCTGGAGGGGAAAGCGGTCCTTCTCTGCATCCTGGGCGCCGAACCGGGCCCAGTACGACGAACCGTTCGCGCTGGCATTGAAGGTCGGCCCGGACGACGGGTCGGCGCGCCACGGACGCCGCAGGGCCCAGGCCACGGCGTGCCAGTTCGGCGGCGTGTTCGCCCAGAGATTGCCCAGGAACGACAGGCCCGCGGGCTCCTTGTAGCCGAACGGCCAGAGTTCGGTCCCCCGGAAGGGGAGGATCAGATCGGCCTTCACGACGCGCTGGCCCTTGCGGAGCTCGGAAGCGAGGCGCTCCGCGGCTCCCGGGAATCGGACGAGAAGGCTCCGGTGGACCGCGTCGAACGCGAGGGCGCCCGGCTTGCCGGCCTTCCAGACCGCGCTGGGGGCCTTGCCGTACGGACCCTTGTCCACGTCCTGCACGACGCCGCTTTCGGCCAGCACGACCGGCGTGTCCCACAGCTCGCGCAGGCCGCTGATGCCGGACGTCTCGACGGCCTCGAACGTCAAGGTCTGGGGCCGTCCGACCCGGAGGGCCCCGGCCGCCGGCGCCCACGCGCCCTGGCCGTCGGCCAGGTCCACGATCTTGCCGCTGGGGAGATGCTTCAGGCGCACCCGTCCCTTCGCCACGTCAAGGTCCGTCCCTTCCGCGCCCACCGCGACCCGGAGCGAGGTCCCCAGGACCGTCGACTCGGCGTGCGGGGTCGTGAAGATCATCGGGCGGCCCGCGGACTGCCGGGCCACCTCCGCGTGGACGGTCCCGCGCTCCAGGAAAATCCCCTTCCCGGCCTGATCGTCGATCCGGCGGACCGTGGTCTCTCCCATAAGCTCCAGGCGCGTCCCGTCCGGGAACTCCACGGCCGCCTGCTGAACACTCTCAATTCCGTTTCCCGGGAGAAGACCCATCCCGTCCCTGGCCGCGGTACGCTTCCCTTCCGCAAGGACGAAGGCGTTCCCCTGGACTCTCGTCAACCGCGCGATCACCGTCAGCGTTGGCCGAGGGGGCGCGGCCGGAGGCGGCTCGGATTCCGGCGAGGGGGGAGGCGGCACTTCCGGCATCGGCGGCGGCGGAGGAGGATTTTCGGGAATCCGGGGCAGAGGTTCTTTCGGGGCCTCGGGGACCGGGACGGGGCGCGGCGCGCCGACTTCCTCCGCCGGCGCGGCCTTCTTCTCCTCGACGGCCTGCCGAGGTTCGGCGGCGAAGCCCCGCGGCGGACTCTGCCGGAAGGGCTTGACCAGGATCAGCGCCGCCGCGACCGCCACGCCCGCCGCCACCCCCGCCGCGATCCAGGCCGCCGCCGAGGTCCGCCGGGACGCGGTGCGCGCCCGGGCCAATCCGGGCCGCCGCCCCTCGGCCGCCGGCTTGACCGCCGCCCATTGAAGCGATCCGTGCTGGTTCACGAGACGCGCCATGAGCCGCCGTGTTTCGGGATCTCGCTTGAGGACGTCCCGGAGGGAGGCCAGATCCTCGTCGGTCGCCTCCCCGTCCAGGAAGCGGGAAGCCAGGTCCAGGAAACCTTCGTCCGTGTCGCTGGAATTTTCCACGGGCTAGCTCTCTTCCATCAATGCGCGCCGCGTGCAGTCGAGCAGGGCGCGCCGGACCCGCACGATCCGCATGTTGACCGCGGCCAGGGACTCCCCGAGTCTGGATGCCAGGGCGGGCCGCGAACAGCGCTCCTCGTACCGCAGTCGGAGCAGTTCCCTCATGGGACCGGCCAGTTTCCCCACGCAGGCGGCCAGGGCGCGGCTCTCGGCCGAGAGGCCTCCTTCCAGGATCTCGATCTCGGGGGCCACGGCGTCCAGGATCTCCAGGGGCAGGATCGTTTCCTTCCCGGATTTCCGCCTGAAGTGAGCCGCCACCTCCCGGCGCGCTACTCCGTAAGCCCATGCAATGTAAGGGACTTCCGGCCGGTACTCCGGGAACTTCTTCCAGAGAACGAGCGTGACCTGCTGGAGGAGATCCTCGGCCGTGGCCGGATCCCGCACCGCGGCCAGGAGGTAGCTGAAGAGGACCCTCTGGCGGGACATGTGGAGCTTGAGGAATCGGGTCTGCAGGTCCTCGGCCACGCGAGCCTCCCGCAAGGAGATTCCGTTATCCATGGGCCCCTGTCAAGCCGACTCTGGAAACTATCTGCGGGAGGGGCGCGGATTGAACATGAAATCCGATCGATAGGGGGTCCGTCCCGGGGATCAGTCGGCCAGGGCCTTCGCGACCCGGAGGTCCTTGTCCACGAGGATCAGGTCCGCCTTCTTCCCGACCGCGATCGATCCGCGCTGGCCGTCGATGCCCAGCAGGCGGCAGGGATTGAGCGCCGCCATGCGCATCGCGTCGGGCAGAGACGCGCCCGTCGCGCCGATGAAATTCCGGACGACGTCGAGGATCAGCAGGTTCGATCCGATCAGGATGCCGTTTTCCTCGTAGCGGACGCCGCGGGCGTCGGACACGACGCCCAGGCCGTGGTACCGGTACCGCCCGTGCGCCCGGCCGGCGGAGACCACGGCATCGGAGATGAGGATCATCCGCTCCCGGTTCAGGCCCTGATGGCACATCCGGAGGACCTCCGGGGCCACGTGCACCCCGTCCCCGTTCAGCTCGAAGTAGATTTCCCTGTCCAGGAAAGGCAGGAGGGCCAGGCCGGGGTCCTTGTGCGAGATGGGGGACATGGCGTTGAACAGGTGGGTCATGCTCATCGGGCCGCGCCGGGCGGCGGCCATCGCCTGCCCGACCGTGCAGTCCGAATGCCCCAGGCAAGGGATGACGCCGTTCTCGAAGAGGTGGTCGATGATCGCCCCTATGCCCTCCAGCTCGGGCGCCACGGTCATCATCCGGAGCATTCCGTCGCACAGGTCCATGATCCGTTTCAGGTCGTCCAGGTCCGGCTTCCTCACGTGCTCCCGACGGATCCCGCCGAGGCGGGCCGGGCTCACGAAGGGCCCCTCGACGAGGATGCCCGGGATATGGTCCCGCAGGGTCCTGCTGAGGCCGATCTCCTTCACGCAGCGGGCGATGATCGGCTCGTGGTACGTGAATCCGGGCACGAAGCAGGCGGTCCCCCGGGCCAGCAGTTCCCGGCAGATCTTTTCCACAATGGAGTCGTCCTCCTGGTCGAATCCGTAATCCCCGATGCCGTGGAAGTGGATCTCGGCGGGGGACGGGACGAGACAGCCTCCCTGGCCGTCGACGGACGGGAGGCCGGCGCATTTCGAAGGATCGTCGGTGATATCGGCGATGAGGCCGTCCCGAACGACGAGATATCGGTCCGTCATCAGCCGGTCGGGAAGGACCAGGGTGGAATTCCGGATGAAGCAGTCTTCCATGGAATGGGGTGTACTTGATTCGGGCGCGCGACTCAAGGAAGTTGTGGTCCGGAACGGCGGCAGGCGCGCGGCCCGAATCCGGTCCCGCCGGATGACCGCCCGGTACGTCTCGAAAGCTCCCCGGAGCCCTCCGGCCCGTCCGATCAATCCCTACCGCCCTCCCTTGAGGCTATAATATCAACCGGAGGAGCCTTTGGAGTTCCCATGTCTCCGACGAGTCCCGGGACCCGCTCGCCTTACTGCGGTCGCTGAAGCAAAATCCGCCTCACCGGCTCAAGCGTGCCCTCTCGCATCTGTGGAGGACTCCTTGCCTTCGGAAGAGACGAAGCTCCTCCGCCGATCGAGGGGGATCCGCAGGCTGGTGTCGGAGGGGAACATTTCCTGCCGTCGCCACGGCGTGCGGCGGAGCTTAGGAAGCGCGTCCGTAATCCGGGGATCGGCCAGGATCTCGTCGGTCAGGGACTCTCCCCGGACGTCGTCCCGGGTGACCAGCAACCTTGCCCCGAACATCGCCTTCGAGAACTGACCCTGCCGAAGCGCCTCCCTTGACGCTTCCCAGGAGTGCGACTCCACAAGGTCCGGACTCGGCGGCGTGAACCATAGGGCCGGATCGTGTGTGGGTTCCATGGTTGGCTTGACGTAGGTCACTCCATGTGGCATTATTCGTGAACAGGGGACGTCTGTTTAACGAATTGATCTTGGTCGTTGATCCAGCGACCACGTGTTTCAAGGGGTGCTTCATGGCGCACATCAGTGCTCATGGTGACATGGGCGATGTGCTGTTGATCAGTGCTCCTGCGCCAGAAAGGTAGAGTTTGTTATCAGGCGTCCCCCCTCCTTTCAATTTACCGGCTTCGCCTCCAGACGGTGAGGAAGCGAAGGGGCGATTCCTTGCGCTGAAATCCCCAAGAGAGTTGGCCGATCTTCTTGGCATCGGATACGACAGGCTCGTCTTCCATTTGCACAAGACGAACATCAATACTCGATATAGGGAGTTCCTTCTTCCCAAGAAGAGGGGTGGTGAGAGGAGGATTACTGCTCCTGCAACCGCGCTGAAACTCATCCAAAGTCGTTTGCTAGAATTCCTCAGCTCCGTGTATGCCCCTCGACCCTCAGTACACGGTTTTGTTCAGGGCAGGAGTATTGTTTCGAATGCGATTTCACACAAGAGACGTCGCTTCGTCTTCAATGTTGATCTTCAAGACTTCTTCCCCAGCATTAACTTCGGGAGAGTTCGAGGGCTGTTCATGGCCGTGCCTTATGATCTCCCCGCTGAAGTTGCCACTGTTCTTGCTCAAATTGCAACCTGGAGGAACTCCCTTCCTCAAGGTGCTCCGACCTCGCCGATCATCGCGAACATGATTTGCAGCCGAATGGATACGCAGCTCCAGAGACTTGCTCGAAGAAACAATTGCCGATACACCAGATATGCGGACGACTTGACGTTCTCCACTCTGGGCAAGCGCTTTCCTGGATCGATTTGTACGAAGAAGGCAACTGACCAGGGGGAAATCGTCGAGCCTGGGGCGGAGCTTCGGCGTTTGATTGAAGATAATGGCTTCATGATCAATTCCTCAAAAGTGCGACTTCAGGCGCATACGGAGCATCAGGAGGTGACCGGCATCACTGTGAACAAGTTTCCCAATGTCGATCGTCGATTCGTTCGTCAAATACGAGCCATGCTACATGCTTGGGCAAAGTACGGCCACGAGGCTGCGCAGGCAGAATACTTGGCCAAATACGATTTCCAAGGAAGGCGTGGGCCGTACAAAGAGAAGCCCAAGTTCTCGATTGTCGTGAAGGGCAAGATTGACTTCCTTTCCATGGTTCGAGGTAAAACAGATCCGATCTATCAGAATTTCTTGGGTGAGTTCAATCGTCTCCAAGGGGGCCGCAAGAAGAAGGCGGTTCACTTGAAACCTCCCGAGATCATGAGTCAACTATGGATCCTAGAGTGTGAGTCCGATTGCTATCAGGGAACTGCATTCGATCTTGATGGGGTTGGTACGGTGACCTGTGCTCACGTCTTAGAGAGGAACAGCAAGGCGTTCAGGTCGTACGATACAGCAACGAAGTATCCGGTTAAGGTGACTCACAAGGACGAAGACCTCGACTTGGCAGTTTTAATTGTTGAGGGCGCTCCGACAGGTCCGGCCTTTAAGGCTGGGGATCCAGGTATGCTGAAGGTCTTGGAGCCCGTGTCGATTGCGGGATTCCCAAACTATAGGACATTCGATTCCGGGGTCATTCGAGTAGGAGAGATTGCGGGCTTTCGCTACCACGCCAGTATTCGGAGGATCATGCTGAGTTGCTCCGTTGTTGCCGGAACGAGCGGGAGTCCGATTCTGAATAGGAGAAACGAGATCGTGGGGGTGGCTGTTACAGGAGCTGATCGAGAGGACTTGGTCGACAAGACCGAGAATCATGCAGCCATACCCATTGACGCCCTCAAGCACTTCGGGTTCGATATCCCGAGCACGCCGACCGCATAATCGCTAGGCAACATGCTACGCAAATAGTATGGCCAGGCAGTCCTCGGCGCGTGGGACGCGCAAGTCGTTGATTCCTATACTGACCCCGCGCGACTGGGTGGTGGAAGTGGCATACGCGTCGGTTTCAAATCTTGGGAAGTTCAACAGCGCACCCCGATGGAAAATCATGTCCTCCGGGGCGGGCTGGAGAAGGGGCAATCAGAAGGGCGTGAGAGCTTGTCCGGGGCCATCGGGGTGATGAATCCGGCCCTTACATTTCCGGCGGAAATCCCTTAGAATGGAAACCACTCGGGGTAGCGCCCCCCATGGAACTCCAGTGCGAGCCAAAGAAGTATACGCGAAACCCCGTGAGCGGGCCAGGGGTTCTCAAGTTACGGCTCCTGCGTCGAGGCCTGGACCTTCCCATGGGCGATGACGCGCGGGCTTTCCTGAAGCCAGGACTCTAGCGCACCCGGCCCCGTGCCGCCACCTTCCAGGCCCCCTCGACGCGGCCGTCGCGGCCGTAGTGGACCTCGTCGTGCAGGTTCACGCAGGGGCAGACGTGGCCGGGGATCGCCCACGCCTTCTCGCCCACCTTCGCGGGCCGTTCCCCGGTCCGGACGTATCCGTGTTCCTCGTTCATCTGGGCCATGGCCCAGGGGCGGCCGGGAAAGAGGCCGAATGTCGATGCCCCCCGCGTCGCGTCGCTGGAGAACGTCTTCGAGCCGCCGTCAACGATGCACTGGCCCGGCACGGCCGTGCTCACCACGGCCACCAGCACGCGGAGGGCGCAGTCCTCCTCGCGGGCGCATCCGGCCACCACACAGTTGCCGTCGTTGAAGACGTACGTCCCCGGACGGATCTCGGTGGTCGCCGTATCATTAAAAAAAAAAGAGGCCCCCGGCGTGGAGCCTCCGGATACGATCCGCGCCTCGAGGCCCGACTCCTTGCGGGCCACCAGGCAGGCGGCGATCTTCCGCTCCGCCTTCCTGAAATCCTCATCGTCCAGCCATGAGGGCCAGTAGAAGAGCCCGCGGAAGTCGGAGCACGCCCGGGCCACCCGCACCAACTGCCGGGGGTCCTGCACCCCGCACCGCCCGACGCCGACGTCGACCTCCACCAGCGCCGGAATCCCTTTCGAGGCCTTCGCGGATTCGACCGAGTCCAGGGCCACCATGATTCTCCTCGACTCCAGGATCTCGCGGATCCGCGCGGCCTTCCCGGGCAGGACCGGGTAGCCGATCAGCACGTCGTCGCCCGGCATGACTTCCGCCTCGCCGACCTTGGCCACGGCGATTCCGACCGCCCCGGCCGCCAACTGCATCCGCGCGATCTCCTGGATCTTGTGCGTCTTGACGTGCGGCCGCAGGCCCACCTTCCAGCCGCGGCACCGATCCTGCATCGAGCGGATGTTCCGCTCCAGGACGTCGAGGTCCACGTAGAGGGCCGGCGTGTCCAGGTCTTCCGCGCGCATGTCAGCTCCTCCGGAGGACCCGGCCCGGGGTGGCCCCCGTGTGCCGGCCCCCTTCCGCCACCACCACCCCGTTGACCACGACGAGGTCGATCCCCTCCGGCGGCCGCGTGGGCTCCTCGTAGGTCGCCCGGTCGCGCGGGTTCGACAGGAGCACCAGGTCCGCGGCCGCGCGCTCCCGGATGACCCCGCGGTCCTTGAGCCCCAGCCTCCGCGCGGGCATCGAGGTCAGCTTGGGGATCATCTCCAGCCCCCACTTCGCCAGCACGCGCGGGAACGTCCCCCAAAGACGGGGGTGGGGGCGCGCGCCCACGTGGAGGCCGTCGCTCCCGATCATCGCGTGGGGCCATCGCATCAAGGTATCGACATCCTCTTCGGTCCGGTCGTGGACGAGGTAGGGCCCGCTCAACTGCCGCGCCCGCTCGGCCGTGCCGATGAGCGAGCCGTCGCCGACGAGGTACGCCTTGGCCCAGGGGATGTCGTCGTACTCCTCGGGGCGCACGGCGGAGAGCATCGTGGAGCCCGCGTCGTAGGGGTAGACGTCGGCGGTGACGTCGAGCCCGCGCGAGCGCGCCTCATCGATCCTGCTCAGGATCTCCCCCGCCTTCCCGCGGTTCATCCGGATCGCCTGGAGGTGGGAAATCTCAAGGGGGGCGCGCGAGCGCGCCGCGATCTCGAAGGCCTCGTCCAGGGCCTTCCATAGGCCGCGCCCGTGGTCGCGGATGTGGATCGCGCAGATCCCGCCCGTCTCGGCCGCCAGCGCGGCCGTCTCCTCCGGGTCGGCCGCGCGCATGGGGCTGTAGTAGGGGCCGGTCGAGATCCCCAGCGCGCCCTGCACGAGCGCCCTCATGCGCTTCAGCTCGTCGCGCGAGGCCGGACGTTCCTCCATTCCCATGACCGCATAGCGGACCGCCCCGTGGGCCGCGAGGTAGGCCACGTTCACCGAAGGCTTGAGCAGAGCCAGGTAGCCCTCGATCGAGTCCCACTCCGCGGGCGGTTTCCCCAGTAGCGATTCGTATTCCGGCACCGGGCGCGGCGCACAGCCCAGACCGCAATTCGTGAAGACCTCCGTGGTCACCCCTTGCAGGACCTTGCACTCCTGGCGGGGATCGCGCAGGAGGGCGATGTCCGCGTGGGAATGGAGGTCGATGAATCCCGGGGCCAGGACGCGGCCCGCCGCCTCGACCGTCCGCAAGGCCGGCCCCTCGGCCTTCCCCACCGCGGCGATCCAGTCCCCCAGGATCCCCACGTCGGCCGGGAAGACCGCGCCGGTCCCGTCGTGGACCGAGGCCCCCCGGATCGCCAGGTCGTACCGCATCGGCCCTCAAGCCACGGCGATGCAGTCGATCTCCACGGAGATGCCCAGCGGCAGGGCGCCGGCCTGGATCGTGGTGCGGGCGGGCGCCGGCGCCTTGAAGTACGAGGCATAGACCTCGTTCATCGCCGGGAAATCCTTGATGTCCCGGAGATAGACGGTCACCTTGACCGTTTTCTCGATCGACGATCCGGCCGCCTCGAGGATCGCCTTGAGGTTCTCCAGCGTCTGCCGCGTCTCGGCGCGGACGTCCGCCGGCTGGTACTTCCCCGCCGCGGGGTGGATCGGCCCCTGCCCCGAGACGAAGACGAGGCCCCCGGCGACGACCGCCTGGGAATAGGGCCCCACCGGCTTGGGCGCGCGGTCGGTGAAAACGATGTTCTTCATGGCCCCCTTCTATCACACCCCGCCCGCGCTGTCACGCGCGCCCGACCGACATTCCTTGTGCGCCCCCCCTCCCATTCCCTACCATCGCGGCATGCGAGCCGCCGTCCTCCTCCTCGCGGCCCTCCTCCTCGCTCCCTCCCAGGACCCCAAGCCCGCCGTCCACGTCCGCCTCCGCCTGGTGGAACCCGCGGAGGGCGACTACCGCGTGGACCTGCGCGTCCGCCTCCACCACGACCCCTGGTACAGCCGGCATGTGGCCCTCCCCGAGGCGAAGGGCGAACGCGTCCCGGCGGGGGCCTGGACCCCCTGGGCCGACATCACCGGGCTCACCCACGGCCGCATGAAGCGCTGCGGCGGCGTGGCCGAGTTCCCGTGCGCCGAGGCGAGGATCCTGGGGCCGAAGAATCCCGGCCGCAAGGTCGAGATCGAGCTGGCCCCGGCGCCCGATCCCGCCCGCGCCGTCAAGCGGATGACCGAGACCGCCGCCGAGGACACGGTCATGTTCCTCGTCTCCCGCGACATCGAGAAGGACGCCGCCGATCTCGAGACCGGCACGCAGATGTCCCGCCGGCACCTCGAATGGGCCCGCGAGGCGGCGGGCGGGAAGCGCGCCGCCCCCCGCGAGATGCTCGTCGCCACCGGCATCTGGGGGAGCCCCGACTCGGCCCTCTCCGACACCATCGGCGAGACCCTCCACCTCCTCGGCTTCAACGTGGTCGGCGGCACCTCCCCCGCCGTCCTGGAGAAGTTCGGCTTCGGCACGCAGGAAACCCTGTGGGCCGACGTCGGGCCCGCCGTGGCCCGCGAGGCCGTCCAGGCCCAGATCCGCAAGCACCGGAAGCCCCACGACCGGACGAAGATGTTCGTCTTCTCCGACGAGATCCGCGCGCCCCCCCTGGGCAAGGCCGTGGAGCCCTTCCATCGCTGGCTGGCCGCCCGCAAGGTGGATCCGGCCTCGCTCGGCGCCGCGAGGATCGAGGACGCCCGGCCCATCGACACCTGGAAGGAGTACGAGGCCCGCGCGAAGGCGGAGGGCGCGGCCGCGAACCGGCTCTACTACTTCACGATGCGCTTCCGCCAGGAGTCCGCCACGGAGCGCCTCCGATGGTTCACCGAGGCCTACCACGAGGCCTTCGGCGGCCTCGGCCGCACCGCCACCCTCCCGGCCGACCACCCCTATTTCGGCGGGAGCGGCCTCGGGGGCGGCGACTACGGCTGGGGCGACATCGTCGCCTGCGACTGGTTCGACCTGGCCCGCCGGCGCGCGGTGGACATGATCCACGTGGAGGACTGGATGGGCCTGCAGTACATGTACGGCCCCGGCGCCACGTGGGAAGGATTCCAGCTCATGGGATTCCAGTGCTCCATCTACCGGAGCGCCGGCCGCGGCGAGATCCCCCTGCTCGCCCTCATCACCCCCGGCGACGCGCGCAACGTCCTCCTCAAGAGCTTCTCCAGCCTCGCCCAGGGGGCCCGGCACTTCTGGTACTGGCACTTCGGCCCCACCTACATGAGCACCGAGAACTACTGGTCCGACGTCCGCGGCGAGTACGACGGCGTGGCCCGCGTGGCGCGCGCCTGCGCGGCGGCCGAGGACCTCCTCCTCCCCGGCCGCTTCCGTCCCACGAAGGTCGCCCTCCTCTACAGCATCTCCTCCGACATCTGGAAGCCCTTCGGATACGCCCCCATGCTCGAACGGCGGCTGACGCACTTCTCGCTCGTCCACGACCAATACCTGGTCGACATGCTCACCGAGGAGGACGCCGAGGCGGGGCGCCTCAAGGACTACTCGGTCCTCTACGTCGCCGACCCCTGCGTGAGCCGCGCGGCCGTGCGCGCCATCGCCGACTGGAGCCGCGCCGGCGGCCGCCTCTACGGCTCCTGCGCCGCCGCCGGCCGGGACGAGTTCAACGAGCCGCAGGCGGGATTGTCGGAGACCTTCGGGATCAATCCCGACGTGCGCGTCACGGCCATCCCCGGACGCTATTCCGCCCGCGGGGCGCTGAATTCCATCAAGCCGCAGGGAGTCATCCGCGGCCGGGATGGCCCCATCGAGGCGCTGGGCGTGCGCGCGGACGTGAAGCCGGCCGAGGGGAAGGTCCTGGCCTCCTTCGATGACGGATCACCCGGGATCGTCGCCAACGGCCCCGCGGTCTACGTCGCCGCCTGCCCCGCCATCGCCTACGCCAAGGGAGCCAGGTTCGTCGCCAACGACCTCCGGGAGGAGTGGCCGGCGCCGATCCGCGCCTTCATCAACCGCCCCGCGGCGGAGAGCGGCGCGCCCCGCGTGGTCGAATGCGCGGTCCCGGTGGTCGAGGCCGGCCTCTGCGAATCCCCGGCCGGGATCGCGGTCACGCTGGCCAACTTCACCTACAAACCGATCCCGGACCTGGAAATCACGATCCCCTGCGCGCCGCGGGCGGCCTCCGTGACGAACACCGCCGGCGAGCCCCTGCGCCACGAGGCCGCGCCGGGCGGACTCCGGGTCACGCTGTCCCTGGACCTCGCCGAGATCGTCATGGTCCGCTGGAAGTGACGACCTCCCCGCCGCGGAGCGGAGGGGAAACCGTCACCCGCCGAAGCCCGGGCATTCCGCCATCGTCCGCCATGCCCACGGCAAGCCGCGGGGCTTCCGGGCGAAGGCGGGCGACCCGCGCGCCGCTTGACAGCCCGATTCGGGCGGGCCTATACTCCGCTCAAGCCCCGAGGGAACACCCATGGCCGTGGAACCCATCCGCCACCCCGGCGAGGAGATGTCGAACGAGGCCAGGAAGCTCGTCGCGGAACGCGAGCCCCTCGCCCAGCGCGCCCCGTCGCCGACCCTGCCCGTCATCGCCCGGAGCGCGGGCGTCTTCCACTGGACGCCCGAGGGGAGGCGCCTCTACGACTACACCTCCGGCACCCTCGTGGCCAACCTGGGCCACAACCACGCGGAGTGGCACCGCTCGCTCATGACCTACATGGGCTGGGGCGCGCCGGCCCGGGAGGAGGAGTCCTTCCAGGCCACGCCGCTCACCGCCACCCACGCCATCACCGGCATCGAGACCCAGGCGGTGCGGCGCCTCCTGGCGAGCCTCCACTCCAAGCCCGGCGGGAAGCGCCTGGAGCAGGTCCTCTGGGCGGCCACGGGATCCGACGCGGTCCACAAGGCCCTCCGCGCGGCGCTCGCCTTCGATCCCAAGCGCGAGGTCATCCTCGCCACGCGGGGCGGCTCCCACGGCAACAAGGGCCTCTCGGAGGCGGTCAGCGGCGACGAGAACGACAGGAACCGCGACCCGCGCGTCCGGTTCATCCCCTTCCCCCGGGAGGAATGCCTCGACATCACGATGCGCGACTCGGCCTTCGACGCGGCGCCCTACCGGTCCGAGCTGGAGGACCTGCCTTCCAAGGTCGAGGGGCGCGGGATCGCGTGCCTGATCACGGAACCCTATCTCGGCATCGGCTCCTACCATCCTCCGCGCGCCTACCTGCAGGCCCTCCAGGAATTCTGCCGGAAGAACGCGGTCCTCTTCATCCTCAACGAGGCCCAGTCCAACTTCGGCCGGACGGGCCAGATGTTCGCCTACCGGACCTACGGCATCGAGCCGGACCTCCTGGTGCTCGGGCACGGCCTGGGCAACGGGATCGCCGCGTCGTGCGTGGTGGGGCGGAAGGACGTCCTTTCCGCCCTCGCCCCCGGGGCGGGCGCCGACACGTTCAGCGCCAATCCCCTGGCCTGCGCGGCGGTGCTGGCCACGCTCGACGTCTTCGAGGGCCGCAACGTCCTGAAGCACACGCGGCGCGCCTCCGACGTGATCGAGGAGGGCCTGCTGAAGCTCAAGGAGATCCCCTTCATCAAGCACGTCCGCGGCGAGCTCGGCGGGATGATCTGGGGCCTCGAGATCGGCGGGTTCGCCGGCAAGTCCCCCGACGAGGTGGCGAACGCCTGCGTCCTGGCGGCCTACCGCGGCGACGAGAAGGGCCGCGCGGTCCACCTGGCGGGGCCCCTGGCGGGGAGGATGATCCGCATCGCGCCGCCGCTGGTGATCACGGAGGACGAGGCGCACGACAGCGTGGAGGCGCTCCACGACTGCCTCAAGGCCGTCGAGAAGGACCTCGGCGGGAAATAGCCGCTACTTCTTCACGCCCGTCGGCGAGTAGGCGCTGATGAATCCCCGGAACGGCGCGCCCTCGCCGTTGACGAACCGGGCGCAGGCGGAGGCGGGGCCGGGGCCGTTGATGACCGCGATCTCCAGCCGGTTGATCCCCTTCTTGAGCGACACGGACGCCGACTTGTCCTGGTCCTTGGCCACCTCGCGGTTGGCAAAGGCGCGGATCACCTCCCGTTCGTTGAGCCGGACGCGGACGTTGTCGTGCGAGCCCGTCAGGAGCGTGAGGTTCGAGGCCTCCTTCTCGCAGACGAGGTAGGCCAGCGCCAGGCACAAGGCGTTCTCCGCGACGCCGAAGTCCAGGTAGTAGTCGCTCGTCTCGTAGGGGTCCCAGACGTAGTCGTTCGCGCCGATGCGGGCCTTGTCGAACACCCTCGGGGGGGTCTTGACCTGGACGAGCTGCCACGCCCGTTCGAAGTACGGCTTCTGCGCGGGATCGGGCGGCTCGATGATCTTCTCGTTGAGCGGGACGGTCCCCAGGACGAGCCAGCCCCTGATGAAACCCTCGGGGTCCGGGGACACGGACTTCTTCTCGTAGATCCTGGGATCCGGCACCTTCTTCGAGAAGCAGGCCGGCAGGCGGGCCGGGTCCTGGGGCTGGGGGTGGGGCGGCAGTTCCAGGACCTGCTCCTTGCTGATCGGGGGCATCTTGGGATCGGGCGGCGGGACCTTGGCCCGGCCCGTGAGGACGTACCGCACGAGCTTGGTGAGTTCCGGGACGGTGCCGTAGTAGGTCCGGTTCATCCGGATCTCGATGTGGGTCAGGTTCCACCACGCCTTCTCGGGGCCCGCGGCCGCGTCGCCGTAGAGCTGGAAGAAGAAGCGGTTGAGGTAGGCTTGGGCCTGCCGGGCCTGGTTGTAGAACACGAGCACCGGGGCGCCCGGCACCAGG
>CAYNDR010000012.1:14290-38465 GCA_964395295.1 uncultured Planctomycetales bacterium | reverse complement strand
GGCGAGGGCCGCGACCGCGTCGCGACGGCGGTCTGAGCCCGAGCCGGCCTCACCGCTCGGCGATCCAGCCGTGCTTCTCGTAGATCGCCTTGCCGGCCTCCGAGGCGAGGAAGCCGATGAAGTCCCCGGCCGCCTTCGCGTTCCGGGACTGTTTCATGACCGCCGCGCTCGTGGAGCGGTACACGCGCTGGTCCGGCGGCAGGGGCACGACGTCCAGCCCCCCGCCGGCGAGCGCCTTGAAGGTGGTCCAGCCGAAGCCCGCGTCGACCTTCCCCTCGGCCACGGCCTGCGTGATGGCCACGCACCCGGTCAGGTGGGTGGTGATGTTCCCGCGGACCTTCTCGACGATCCGCTCCCGCCCGCAGATGTCCTCCCACATCCCCTTGAGGCAGTCGATGACCGAGACGCCGACGCGCAGGCCCGGCCGGAGCAGGTCGCGCAGGCCCCGGATCCCGTGCGGGTTGCCTTTCCCGACCAGGATCGCGGACTCGCGCAGGCCGAGACTGCGGCGGGTGGCGCCGAGGATGATCCCGTGGTCCTCGCCGTCGTCGAACAGGTACTCCGCGCCCGCGATGGCGATGTCGAGGCCCTCGATGTCGCGGATCTCCAGGAGGAAAGTCTCCGGCTGGCCGAGGACGACCTCGTGGCCCTGGGAGGTGTCCTTGGCCACGGCATCCGCGCAGGCGCGGCCGCAGACGAGGGTCTCGATGCGGACGTCCCGTTCCTTCTCGTAGAGCCGGGCCGCCTCGTTCAGGGGCGCGAAACAGGCCTTGGCCGTGAACACCTTGATCGATTCCATGTCTTCTCCTTTCCGCCGCGGTCACCCGGCGAGCGGCCGGGCCTCGGAGCGCCGCCGATCCCACAGGGTGAACGCCCCGTGGACCGCGGCCCCGATGCAGAATCCCTCCAGGGCCCCGAAGGCCGCCATCCCGAGGACGGTCGAGGCGCACACGATGCTTTCCCGCGGATTTCTGTTGTCGAGGATGCCCCTGCAGAGATCAACGCTGGCCGCCGCGAGCATTATCCCGAGAATCTCTTTCGGGAAATGCCGGAGGCAGGTCAGGGCGGGGCCGCCCAGGAACAGGCCCGAGATCACGAAAAGCGCGCCGAGGAGGACCACGCTCAGGCCGGTGCGGGCGCCGAACCGGTACTGGGCCGCCAAGCCCCCGGCGCCGTGGCAGATCGGCATGCCGCCGAGGAGCGAGCCGGCGAGGTTCATCACGCCCATGCTGGCGGCGATCCGCCTCTCGGTGACGGGGGCGTCCGGGAACAGCGCGCGGGACAGGGCGTACACCGCCACCACCGCGTTCAGGAGCGTGAGCGGGAGCTGGACCAGGACCCCGTGGCTCAATCCCCGCGCCCAGTCCGCCGGGGTCGGAAAGAGGGCCTGGAGGACCCCGGCCGAGGGAGAGGCCCACGGGCCGCGGACCTCGCGGAACGCCAGGAGGAGGCCCATCCCCATCACGAGAAGGGCCGACGGGAAACGCTCCCGGTAGAAGGCGGCGGCCATGAGGAGGAGGGCGGCCGCGAGCGCCCCGACGCGCCAGGGCTCCGAGAACGGGACGGCCGCCGCGAATCCCGCCCCCTTGACCAGCAGTTTGATGCCGATCCCGGCCTGGATCCCGCGCACCAGCGGGTCCGGGATGCTCCTGCAGAATCCGCGGACCAGGTCCAGGGCGGCGAAGAGGACGAGGATCAAGCCGATCTCGAATCCCGCCGCGGCGACCTGGGGCCGGGTAAGCCCGCCGGCGATGGCGATGGCGGCCATCGCCTTCATCGGCTGGATGGGAAAGGGGAGCCTGAACAGGAGTCCGGTCGCGATGTACATCCCGCCGGCCCAGAACAGGAGGCTCCCCATGTCGTACCCGGTGACGAGGCACAGGCCCACGGCCAGCGGGAGGAACGTGCCCAGGTCGCCCAGGCCGCCGCTGAACTCGGCCAGGACGAACCTCAGGGGCCCGGCATGGGGCGCCCTTTCGGCCGAAGGCATGCCTTTATATCCCAATAATTTTGCGGGACATCAAGACCCATCTTAGGACGGGACCGGCCCGGGGCCCCCCCAACTGTTAACTCTGTCGCGACTCGACAGAGTTAACAGCGCGGGTGTGCCCGGCGGAGCCGGCCCGGCCGCCGCCCTACGGCCACGGCAGGAGGTACTTCCCGCCCTCCTTCACGTAGGCGCTGAGGCCCACGTGCTTATCCAGGCCCTCCAGCTCGCTCCACCCGCCCAGGATGCGCTGGTGCCCCGCGGGGGCCTGGACGTCGTGCTCCTTGAAGAGCGCCAGAATCCGGTCGGCCCGTTCCGCTTCCCGGGCGCGGCGGGCGCGGAACGAGGCGATGAACCGCCGGGCCAGCTTCAGCCGCCCCTCCGGGAGGCCGTCGGGGCCGATCTGCGCGACCAGCTCGGCCTGCACCAGGAACGAGGCGCGGCACAGGTCGCCGTAGCCCGCGGCGTCGAGATGCGCCATGCCGTCGTCGGGGCGCGCGCGGCCCTCGTCGAGGTAGCGAGGGACCTTCGTGTAGAGGTCGTCGAAGAGCACCGGGCTGAGCACCTCCCCGTCCAGTTTGTACCCCAGGCGCGCCAGCCGGGCGTGGACCACCTGGTCGTCCACGTAGCTCCGCACCCGTCCGAAGGCCGCCTCCACCTTCGCGGAGCGCTCCACGCCGCGGCGCCAGGCCAGCACCCGGAATCCCTCGACCAGTTCCAGCTTCATGTGCATCAGCTCGTGGGCCGCGTCGTGGCTCCGCCAGCCGGGACCCAGGGATACGGTGGGCCTCTGGCCCGCCGGGTCGAAGCCGAACTGGGCGATGACGTAGGAACCGCGGGGCATGGGCGCGAAGACGACCCGGAGGCCGGTCTTCGATTCGACCTCCTCCAGCAGTTTCGCCGCCCGCCCGTCCAGCCGTCCCAGCACCGTCTCACGGGTGACGTCCTCCTCCTGGACGGGGACGCCCGTCCAGGGGCAGAGCGACAGGATGCAGGCGGCCCAGGACAGTCCGCGATTCATGGCCTGAGGTAATACGGCCGGCGTCGCCGGGAATGGCAATAATCCCCCGGCCCGTTAGAATAGGGGACGCAGAACGTGGGACAGAACAGCCTGGCTTTCGCCTTCGGGCTCACCCTCCTGGCCGGCCTCTCCACCGGCATCGGGAGCGGGCTGGCCTTTTTCGCGCGCCGGACCAACACCAAGTTCCTCTCGGCGGCGCTGGGATTCTCGGCCGGGGTGATGATCTACGTCTCCATGGTCGAGATCTTCTTCAAGGCCCGGATCGCCCTCGTCAAGGCCCTGGGCGAGAAGCCGGGCTCCTGGGCCGTCGTGGGGGCGTTCTTCGGGGGGATGTTCGCGATCGCCCTGATCGACCGGCTCGTGCCCAAGCGGGACAATCCCCATGAGGTGCACCGCATCGAGGAGATGGCTCCGGGCGCGCCGGGCCGGGACCCCCGCCTGATGCGCATGGGGCTCCTCACGGCCCTGGCCATCGCCATCCACAACTTCCCCGAGGGGCTGGCCACGTTCACGGTGGCCCTCCGCGATCCGTCGCTCGGGATCCCGATCGCCGTCGCCATCGCTATCCACAACATCCCGGAAGGGATCGCGGTGTCGATCCCGCTTTTCTATGCCACCGGGAACAAAGCCAAGGCCTTCTGGCTCTCGCTCCTGTCGGGCCTTTCGGAGCCGGTGGGGGCCCTGGTGGGGTACCTGATCCTGATGCCCTTCTTCTCGGATGCCGTCTTCGGGGTCCTCTTCGCCTCGGTGGCCGGCATCATGGTGTTCATCTCGCTCGACGAGCTCCTGCCCACGGCGCGGGAGTACGGCGAGGCCCACCTGGCGGCGTACGGCCTCGTGGCGGGCATGATCGTGATGGCCGTCAGCCTCCTGCTGTTCCTGTAGGGCGGGCGCTCACTCCTTCAGGAACCGGGACAGGCCCGGGTCCTCCTTCTCGAGCGCCCCGCCGACGTCCCTCCAGGCCACGTGCTTTTCGAGGAAGGCGATCGAGTAGCGGCGGATGACGTCGAACTGGTCCTCCGTGCCCGACCAGAGGCGCGAGAGGGCCGTGTCGGACGACCGGTTGTTGAACGAGAAGTGGGTTGCCCCCTTGACATCGAGGAGGTACTTGGGCGCCGGGAAGGCCTCGTAGGCCGTCATGGCCATGTCGGCCTTGGTCAGGTCCTGCCGCATCTCGCCGCGCTCGCGCTCGCCGAGGAAGAACATCGTGGGGACTTTCACGGCGGCGAACTCCTCCTTCGAGTACATGAAGATGCCGGGCGAGAAGAGCAGGACGGCCTTCACGCGCCCGTCGCGGCGGTTTTCGACCGCCCCGGCGACCCCCAGCGCGGTGAATCCCCCCAGCGAGTGGCCGCCGGCGGCGATGCGGTTGCTGTCGATCACCGGGTTGTACTCCTCCGACTCGATCAGGCGGTCGAGGACGAGGATCAAGTCGTCCAGGCGGTAGGCGTGGGCCTTGCGGTCGAAGTCCCGGCCCGAGGACGCCAGCTCGCGCGCCCGCCGCAGGTACGCGGGGCCGTCGATCTTCTGCGCGCCGGTGCGGATGCGGACGGACTGGTCGCGGTCCCCGTGGTCGGGCGCGGCCACGATCCATCCGCGCGCGGCCAGCGCCTCGGTGAGGAAGACCGCGCCGATCCCGCCGCCTCCGTAGCCGTGGGAGAAGACCAGGAGCGGGTACGGGCCCCGATCCCTGCGCGGGGCGGCGTCGAGGGCCACCTTGCCTTTGATGGGCCCGCCGCCGTAGAGGTACTCCTTGGGCTCGGCCGCGGTGGGATACCACAGCGCCACCGTGAGCGTGCGGTCGCCGTCCTTGAGGTCGAGGATGCGGTAGCCGCCGTTCTCGTCCTGCATGCTCAGGGCGAGGACGGCGGCACGTAGGAGCACCACGGGTCCTCCTCCAGCCAGTCGCCCAGCAGCGCGTAGGCGCGGGAGCGCGAGCCGCCGCAGGTGCGGCGGAAGGGGCAGCGGCAGCAGCGGCCCTTGAGGCGGTCGGGGTCCCGGAGGGCGAGGAAGAGGGGCGACTCCCGATACACCTCCGCCAGCCGGTGCGTGCGGACGTTGCCGGCGGAGACGGGGAGGAAGCCGCTCGGGTAGATCTCGCCCAGGTGGGAGACGAAGAGGAATCCGCTCCCCGCGTTCACCCCCCGGTGCGCCAGCCCGATCGACTCCCCCTCCGCGGGATGGTGGCGGACCCGCCCCTGCTCGCGCTCCTGCCGCTCGCCCAGGTAGCGCCGGTAGTGCGGGGCCTCGGTGACCTTGAGGATGTACTTCTTCCCCGCGTGGTTCCGGCGGAGGACCTCGAACATCTCGTCGCAACGCTCCGCCGAGAGGCCCTTGATGAGCGTCCCGCGGCCCACCGGCACGAGGAAGAAGACCTCCCAGAAGACGACCCCCTGGCTCTCCACGAGGCGCGCCATCTCCTCCAGGTGGGCGGCGGACTGATCCCAGACGCACGTGTTGATCTGGGTGGGGATGCCCAGCTCGCGCGCCCAGGCCAGCCCCCGCATCGTGCGGTCGAAGGCGCCCGGAGAGCCGCGGAAGCCGTCGTGGAGGTCGGCCCGGGGGAAGTCCAGGCTGAAGGCGACCTGGTCGACCCCGGCGTCCTTCAGCCGCGCGAGGAGGTCCCGGGTGAGGCGCGGCGTGGCGGCGGGGATCGTGGCCATGCGGAGCCCGCGGGCCTTTCCGTGGCGGATGAGGTCCGCCAGGTCCGGCCTCGTGGCGGGATCGCCGCCGCTGAGGACCATCAGCGGCGTCCCCATCTCCGCCACCTGGTCGATGATCCCCTTGCCCTCCTCGGTGGACAGTTCGCCGGGGATGGGGCCGGGCATGGCCTCGGCCCGGCAGTGGAGGCAGGCCAGTTCGCACGCCTGGGTGGTCTCCCAGATCACCAGGAAGGGGATCTTGTCGAAGTCGACCTCCCACATCGGGTGCGAAGGATGCCCGCCGTGCGCCATTCAAGGGCAGTTTACCGGTGCCGGTGCACCCAGGGCAAGCCCCAACTGTTAACGCAGTGGCGACTCGACAGAGTTAACAGCGTGTTAACGCAGTGGCGACAGCGTGTTAACGCAGTGGCGACTCGACAGGGTTAGCATGGCGAACCTGTAGCGGGCCAGGCCCGGGAACTGCAATGGATTGCGGCCCGGCCGCGCCGTGAAGGGGGTGGCCGCCAAGGCCGAATAGGGCGCGGGGCCCCCGCGGCTTGCGGCCCCCTCCAGGGCGGTGCTATAACCCCATCATGCCGGAGACGCTCCTCTGGATCGGCGCCGGGCTCTGGGCGTGGTTCTTCCTCCAGCTCCTGCTCAACCGGGCGCTGGCGCGCGACCTGTCCCGCCTGCCCGTCCGGGAGCCGGCGCGCTGGCCGTTCGTCTCCATCGTCGTGCCGGCGCGCGACGAGGCGCGCGACATCCGCGAGGCGGTCTCGTCCTTCTGCGGGCAGGACTACCCCTCCTTCGAGGTGGTCGTCGTCGACGACGGCTCCACCGACGCCACGCCCGACATCCTCCGCGAGCTCCAGGCCCGCTGGGCCTGCCTGAAGGTGGTGCGGGGGCGGGAACCGCCGGCGGGATGGCTGGGCAAGCCCAACGCGCTGGAGGCGGGGCGCCGGGAGGCGCGCGGGGAGTGGATGCTCTTCGTCGACGCGGACGTCCGCTACGCGCCCGCCCTGCTCCGGCGGGCGATGGCCTTCGTCCTGTCGCGGGACGCCGCCATGCTCGTCCTGGGCCCCGACTTCGCCACGAAGGGGTTCTGGGAGCCGGTGGTCATGTCGTCGCTGTACCTGGCCGGCTGTGCGATGCTCCCGATCTTCCTCGCCGCACACAGCCGTTGCCGGTGGATCGCCCTGGGGGGCGGCGTCTTCAACCTGGTCCGGCGCGACGCGCTGGAGGCGGCCGGGGCGTTCGAATGCCTGAAGGCGGCCGTCGTGGACGACGTCGGCCTGGGCTACAAGGTGAAGGGGGCGGGCTTCCGGCAGGCGGCGGCCATGGCGGGGCGGCTCATCCACATCCGGATGTACCGCGGGCTGGGGGAGACGGTCCGCGGCTTCACGAAGAACCTCTACCCGGCCATCCGGCGGGTCCCCCTGGTGTTGCCCGTGGTGCTGGCGATGAGCGCTCTGCTGAACTTCGTCCCCTACATCGGGCTGGGCGTGTCGCTCGCGGGAGGGGCGCCGAGCCTCCCGGCGATCCTGGCGCTCGCCTTCATGCACGGGGTCTTCGCCGCGATCGCGCTCTTCTTTCGCCAGCCGTGGTTCATCGCCTTCACGAACCCGCTGAGGGAGGCGCTGACGCTGTTCATCCTCTTCCGGTCGATGGCCGCCTACTTCCGCCGCGGCGTCACGTGGCGGGGCCGCACGTACGACCTGCCCAAGGGACCGTAGGAAGACAGGCGCGCCCTTCAGCGTCCTACTCCTGGACCACAGGCTCGACTATTCCGGCGATGAGGACAAGCCGCCCGATCATGACGACATCGAGAAGCAAAGGCAGGGGGACGCCCGGCATCAGATCACGGGGCAACCATCCGGGCCAGGATTGACCTCGTTGACGGATTCACGGTCAGCGGAGGGCGCAGAAGGCCCCGCCTTCGAGGCGCCGGAGACGCCCGCGGCGGGCCAGTTCGTTCAGCACACCCGTCTGGATGGGCGTCGGCGAGGGCGCGAAGATCGTAGAGAGCCCCTCGCGGGCGGAGTCCGCCAGGAGGGCGTCGGCCGTGGCGGAGCGCAGGAAGACCACGCGGCGGGAGAAGTCCGGGCGTTAGAGGAGGCAGGAGGCCCCCGTGGGTCCGCCGAAATAATCCTGGAATTGTTGGGGAACTGGAGGACGTTCCGGTGGGACAACGACGGGGGGGCCGTCGGCGGGCTGGTGTGGACGACGCAGAGCCGGAAGCACAACAAGGCGAACGAGATCGACGTGGATGACAACGACGCCAACGCCGCGGGGGCTTCGATCACGGGGACGAACGCGAACTGGATCGACCCGGCGTATGACAAGGCCGGGAACATGAAGAGCGGGCCAAAACCGGCAGAAGAAACCACAAGCCGTAACCATTACACCTACGACGCCTGGAACCGGCTGGTGAAGGTGCAGTCGGACAGCGGTGGGGCCCCGGGGGCGGTAATTGCAGAATACCAATACGACGGACGCCATTGGCGGACCGTGAAACTGATCCCCAACGGGGCGAACTGGGACCGGGTGGATTACTACTACAACGCTAGCTGGCAGGTCCTTGAGGAGCGGAGCTTGGCGAACAGCGCCTCGAAGACGACCCCCGCCACGACCCTGAAGTACCAGTATGTCTGGGACCTGAGGTACATTGATGCGCTTGTCCTGAGGGACGAGGACAAGGACGGGGACAACGACTGTGTTGATGGTACGGACGAGAGGTTCTACTGCACGCAGGATGCGAACGGGAACACGACGTCCGTCGTGACAACAGCAGGGGCCGTGGTGGAGCGGTATGCCTATGAGGCGTACGGGAAGGTCCAGTACTTCGACGGATCGTGGATGAGTCGGACGGCCTCAAGCTATGCCGCGGAAGTGCTGTATGCGGGGTATCGGCTGGACCGGGAGACGGGCCTTTATTCGGTGAGGAGACGTTTCCTCCATCCTTCGCTCGGGCGGTGGATCAGGAGAGATCCTGACCGTTACAACGACGGAATGGATCTATACCAGTATGTACATTCCCGTCCCATTCGGTTTGTCGATCCGTCGGGCAATGTGGGAAGGGATATTACGGATGCGGTAAATGCTCCCTGGTCCTGGGACGAATCCTCGGACGAGGAAAGACCGTATGGGCGCGTAGCTCTCATGGATTTCAAATTGATATGCTGGTGCGACTACTGCTGTAGCCGGGGCAATAACGATATCGTCTACAGCATCAAGTGCCACTTCACCATGAATTTCCATATCCTGATCAATCCACAGTGGTGGAGGATCAATGACGATACCGAGTTCGGGATCGAGGGGATCTATGGGCACGAGCAAAGGCATATCCTGGCGGCCGAGGCTCTCGTGGGTCCCGTATTACGAAGGTTGGAGCAAGAGGAAAAGAGGCTGAAATGCAATAGTTACTTCAGCTATAACCAGTGTTATAACGAGGCCAAACGACTCGAGGTAAGATATCATAATGAACTGTATCTTGCGATGATTGGGGGGATGCTCCATCGTGGCGATAGAAGGCATTTCCGATTCGGCGTCTTCGTCGGGGCAGGAGATCAGAATCCAATCGGAGGCCGGCCGCATACGCCGCTCAACGATTCGATGCCGCCCCCCGTGCCGTTGCCGTAGGGATTTCCCGAATTCGGAGGATCGACGATCCCTTAAGGAGATCAATATATGCGGTTCGTGATGGCGTGGGTACTCCTCCAGGCCGGCCCGGCGGACGATCCCCTGGCGAGGATCGCCGAGGCGCTGGCCTCGGCGCGCGCCCTCGAAATCCGGTTCCCGGGCCGCGTGGTGTGGGAAGGCTCCGCCCCGATGGTTGCCACGTGGGACGGCCGGATGGTCGTCCAGGGGACGCACAAGGCGAATCTCTCGACTTCGCTCGACTTGAAGATCTCGGAAAAAGTGACGGTGAACAGGGTGGGTTCCCTGATCTGTGACGGCAGAAGGATGCGCGTCACGACCGGCCACCCCGACCTTCCATCCTGCGAGACCCCGGCCCCGGCGGGAAGGGGATTCGTCCCCATGGCGGTCCGCACCGGAATGAGGCTCGGATGGACCTCCCTCTTTCCCTTCGAGGCGGGGAAAGCCCCGGGGCCGGAGCCATTAAAAGCAGTGGATCTCGATGATGCCTTCGAGGTGAGCGGGGTCCGGCAGGAGGATGTCGAGGGCAAGAGGGTCATTTCCTATCGTCTCGTTCGAAAGGAAACCCCCCTTCTCCCTCGCGTCGAATACGCCGCGAAGCTGTGGTGTGATCCCAAGACCCTCTTCCCGGTCCGCCGCCTGCTCACCCTGGTGCCTCAGGCGGAGCCCGAAAGCCCTCGGGCGACCCTCACGGAGACCTACGAGATCCGCAAATTGGAGGGCGGGGTCCCGGAGGAAACCTTCAGGATCCCTTCGGGCGACAAGTAGGGGTGTCGCTGCATTCCGTCCGCCTTGGGGCTGAAGAAGCTTACCAGGCGTTCAAGGCCATTGCCGCCAAGTTAATTTACACGAGTTACGCAGCATGAGACAGTTTATCCAAGGGGATAAGTTCGACGCCCGCCACCCGCGGCAGTTGCGGCCGCAATTCCTTCTTCACGGCGTCGAGTTCCTCGGCGTCTCGCACGCTCACCGGGCGAAGAACCGCCATGCGCCTCTCGCCTCCGGCCGTCTCCACGACCAAGAGACGCTGAAGCGCCATCTTCGCCTCTGCCGCGGTCATCCCGGTGCCCAACCGCACATGGTCCAGCACCAGATCCGCGACCGCAGCCAGCGCGACGTGATGCTCCGCGCCCACCAGCTTCCGCCCTTGGTACCCTCCCAGGCCCGCGTGTTGCTTGAGGAGTTCGAACCACTCCTCCACGTCCCAACGGCGCACATACAGGTCCAGCGCCGCCTCCGCGGTCAGCTTCTCGGACTCCAGGACGTCCGTCAACAGAAAGGCGAATTCGCCTGCGAACTGAGGAGCCGCCGTGGGGGTGACGGCCTTCACGAACCGCTGGTACAGGTTTTCCGGAAAGGTCCACTTGAGGCTCTTGGATCGGTCGAAGAAGGCCTGGGGCGTCCCCGAGATTTTGGGCCACTCCTTTCCATGGCCTCGAAGGCCCTCTTCCAGGGCCTCGGTCAGCGAACCGGGCGATTTCAGCACGATGTGGGTCCAGAACTTGAGCAACGTGAACAGCGTCCAGACCCGCTCCCGTTCGGCCACCCGGGTGGTCTGGAAGACCTCCTCGCAGAGGCTTTCCGACAGGTGTTGGTTGAGGATCCGGCCGGTCTCCAGCAGGTCGATCATGGTGCCCTGGGAGCGTTTCCGCCCCCGCTTTGCGCGGGAACTCTGGCTCATGAAATCCCCCCTCTCTCATCGAGGGGGCATTATGGCATGGCCCAATCATATATGGAAGCGGAGGCTATCCCGTTAACTTGACGGCAATGGGCCTGAGACGCGCCGTTCGATGCGGATAGGACCTCCGCCCCACCCCGTCCGGGGCCATGTCCTTAACTGCCGTGCGCCTGGGGAGTCCAGGTGTGCCTCGCACCAGACCATTGGCGGATCTACGAGGAAGAGGGGAGGCACCTTCTCGTGGCCAGCGCCGCGGAATTCCTGGCTTATCTTGTCTGACAGAAGCGGCCGGGGCTGGACCGGATCGCAGACCCCCGGCACCCGGCCCCGTCACGGCCGCGTGCGGCCCGACTCGCGCGCCTTCTTCAGCAGATCGGCGAGATCCTTCACGAGGTCCGCCTTCTCAGCCGCGAGGTTTTTCGTCTCGCCGAGGTCCTCCGCAAGATTGTAGAGCTGTTCCGCCGCCCCCTGCCCCCCCCTCGCCCCGCCCGCCGGGATGTACTTCCACGCCCCCTTCCGGAAACCGAGCCCCGCCGCGTGCTCCACGAGCGTCTCGCGCCCCTGCTTCGACTCCCCCAGGAGCGCCGGGAGCACGTTGAAGCTGTCCGGGCCCGCCTCCGCCGGGAGCTCGCGGCCCGCCAGCGACGCCAGCGACGCCATCAGGTCCACCTGGCACACGAGCGCGTCCGAGATCCCCGGCTTCACCCGCTCCGGCCAGCGCACGATGAACGGCATGCGCGTGCCGCCCTCGTGGATGCTGTACTTGCCGCCGCGCAGGGGACCGGCCGGCGCGTGCCCGTTGAGGTCCTGCACCGCGCCGTCGGCGTAGCCGTCGTCCAGCACCGGCCCATTGTCGCTCGAGAGGATGACCATCGTCTTCCGGGTCAGCCCATGCTTCTCCAGCGCCTCCAGGATCCCGCCCACGCTGGCGTCGAACTGCTGGATCACGTCGCCCCGGGTGCCGCACTGGCTGGTGCCCTTGAAGCGCGCGTGGGGCACCCGCGGCACGTGGATGTCGTGCGTGGCGAAATAGAGAAAGAACGGCTTCTCCTTGTTCCGCTCGATGAACGCCGCCGCCTTCCGGGTGATCACGTCCGCCATGTCCTCGTCCACCCACCGCGCGGCCTTGCCGCCAGACATGTAGCCGATCCTGCTGATGCCGTTGACGACGGTCTGGTCGTGGCCGTGGCTGAGCTTCATCTTGAGCAGGTCGGGGCGCTCCTTCCCCGTGGGCTCGTCCCCCACCGGCTTCCCGTAGCTGACCTCGATGGGGTCCTTCGGATCGAGTCCCACGACGCGGCGGTCCTCGACGTACACGCACGGGGTTCGGTCCCCCGTGGCGGGGATGAGGAAGGCGTAGTCGAAGCCGATCTCAAGGGGGCCGGGCTTGATCTCGCCGTTCCAGTCGATGCTCCCGCTCCCGAGGCCCAGGTGCCACTTCCCCACGGCGCCGGTCGAATAGCCGGCGCCCTTGAGGACGGACGGCAGGGTGGGCCGCCCCGGCTCGATGATGAGCGCGGCGTTGCCGGGCAGGATCCCCGTCCCCTTCTTCCGCCACGCGTACTCGCCGGTCATCAGGGCGTACCGCGTGGGCGTGCAGGTGGCCGAGGCCGAGTGGCCGTCCGTGAAGCGCAGGCCTTCGGCGGCGAGGCGGTCCACGTTCGGCGTCTTCACCTTCACGGCGCCGTAACAGCCCAGGTCGCCGTAGCCGATGTCGTCGGCGAGGATGAAGACGATATTGGGCTTCTCCGCCGCCGGCGCGCCGGAACAGACGGCGAGGGCCGCGAGGACGGCCGCGCTTTTGAGGATGTCCATCGTCGCTCCCGAAGGCCTATGAGCCTGCCCCCGGATTTCGCACAATTGAAACAGCGGGGTGGCCCGTCCGGTTCCTGCCGGAACGAGACCCATGATACGATTCCCGGCCGCGGTTTGTCTCCTGTCCGCCCTCCTTCCCGGAGGGGCCCGCGCGGCCCAGGAGGCCCCCCGCCCCAACATCGTCCTGATCCTCGCCGACGACCTGGGATTCTCGGACCTCGGGTGCTACGGCGGCGAGATCCGCACGCCGAACCTGGACGCCCTGGCCGCCAACGGCCTGCGCTTCGCCCGGTTCTACAACAGCGCCCGCTGCTGCCCCTCGCGGGCCTCCCTCATGACGGGGCTCTACCCCAACCAGGCGGGCGTGGGCGGCATGGTCAGCGCCAAGCCGGGCCCGGCGCGGGGCTACCGGGGACAGCTCCACCGCCCCGAATGCGGCACGATCGCCGAGGTCCTCCGCGACGCCGGCTACTTCACGGCGATCTCTCGGGCCAGTGGCACGTCGGACCCCAGCCGCCCACCGAGGGGGGCTTCGACGAGGCGTACTTCCTCGGGGGCCTGCACCACAGCGCACGAGGGCGGCATCTCGACCCCCTGCATCGTCCACTGGCCGCAGGGGCTGGAGCGCAGGGGGGAATGGATCCGGGAGGCGGGCCACATCGTCGACCTCCTGCCCACGTGCCTCCGGCCCGCCGCCGTCGCCGCCGCGGCCCATCCCAGGAACCGCCACGTCGTGGCGCCCGCGCGGAACGTCGCGGGCTCGCCCGCCACCGGCCTCTCCGCCGTGGGCGCCGCGCCGCCCTCCGCCTTGCTCCATCCGCAGTAGAGGCAGGAAGACCGCTCCTCGTGGATATCGCGCCCGCACTTCCCGCAACGAGAGATCATCGCCGGCTACGGCTTCCCCTTCACGATGCGGAAGTCGTTGAACCGCCCCCAACGCTCCGCCTTGGCCGGCCCCTGGTAGGCCTGGAGGCTGATCTTGGGCTCGCCCTTCGCCGGGAGCGTGCACTCGCCGACGTCATTCCACGCCTCCTCGCCGGCGGGGCGGTACTGCCCCTTGATGTTCTCCCCCGAGACCAAGAACCGCACCTGGACCGACTCCGCCTTGATCTTGAGGACCTTGAGGGTCCGGATCCTGTCCTTCTCCTCCCGTCCCATGACGAGGCTCAGATTCTTGTCCACCAGCTCCTGCCCGATCTTCACCTGGTGGCTGTCGTCGTAGTACCAGACCAGGTCCACCTGCTCGTACTGCTCCGTGGGCTGGTTGCTCACCGTCACATAGATCTCGATCGGCTGTTTCGCCGGATCGGGCACCGGCCGCACGAGCACGTTCTTGGCGTTGTTCGACGCCCCCCACATGTTCCCGGGCTGGAGGCGAATCTCCAGCCCCTTGTCCGTGGCGCGCCACGCGGCGGGATCCTCCCGCACCCAGGTCCATCCCTCGCCCAGCTTGCCCTTGAAGTCGTCCTTGAAGAGGACATCCTCCTGGACCGCCGCGGCGCCGAGCGCCGCCAGGAGGAGAACCGCAGACGCCGTCTTCATAAAGTCTCCCTTGAGGAATCTATACCGCAGTCCTCCTGACACCCGATTCGGCCAGCGGCAGGGTGAAGTGCACCGACGTCCCCTGCCCCTCCCCCGACACGATCCGGATCGTCGACCCGTGGGCGTCGAGGATCCCCTTGACGATCGCCAGCCCGAGCCCCGTGCCCCCCTTCCGCTGTCGAGAGGGTCCCTCGGCCTGCCAGAAGCGCGTGAAAAGGTACTTCTGCGCCGCCGTGGGGATGCCCGGGCCGCGGTCCCAGACCGTGAGAAGCACCTGCCCGTCCTCCTCCCCCACCGCGGCCCCCAGGCCGATCGGCGAACCCTCGGGAGAGAACTTGACCGCGTTCGAGAGCAGGTTCGTCAGCACCCGGCCGATCTTCTCCCGGTCGGCGCGGACCTCGATCCGCTTCGAAAGCTGGAGCTGGACCTGGAGCTTCTTCGCCTCGACCTGCGGCTCGAAGCCCTTGAGGACCTCCTGCACCAGCGGCATCAGGTCGAACTCCGAAAGCCGCGGCTTGTACCCCCCCGCGTCGGCCCGCTCGAACTCCAGGAGCTCCTCGGTGAGCCGCTGGAGCCGCTCGACGTTCCGCACCGCCGCCTCCAGGCCCTCGCGCTGGCCGTCCGTCACCGGCCCCCAGCGTCCGTCGAGGATCGCCTCGTTGAAGCCCCGCACGGCCAGCAGGGGGGTCTTGAGGTCGTGGAGGACGTCCGCCATGAACTGCGCCTTCAGGCGGTCGACTTCCTTCTGCTTCTCCCGGGCCTCGGCCAGCTCCCCCGCGCGCCGCTCCATCTCCTCCAGCAGGGCCGAGGTCTCCCTCCCCATCCGTTCGAGGGCGGCGCCCAGGATGCCGAAGACCGCGGCCAGCAGGAGAGGGTACGCGAGGAAGAAGAGATGGACCGGCCGCTCCCGCAGGACCGACAGCTCGAAGGGGCGGCCGGAGGCCCACAGGTCGACCATGACGGAAAGGAACGGCACGGGCAGGCCCCACAGGAGGCCGAAGAGGGCGCACGCGACCCTGCCCGGGACCCGGGTCCGGCCCTGCCGCGGCGCCGCATCAGAGGACATGCCCGATCCCCCCGCCAAGGCTTCCCGTCTCCCCGTTTATTAGAACGGAGATGCACCCCTGTGCATAATTTTAAATGGACCGGCCCGGCTCCCGAGCCGGCGCGCCCGATCCCGTGCCCCCCGCGGCGGGCGGGGATTGTAACGTAATTGAGCGGGATGCCGAAGCCAGGAGGAACGCCCATGTCGAACCGATGCACGCGCCGCGGATTCCTGAAGGGCGGTGCGGCCCTCGCGGGATCGGCCGCCGCCGGGCCGTTCCTCCGCGGCCCCCTCATCCTGACCCACGGCTGGCCCCTCCAGAAGCTGGGCGTCGCCGTGATCGGCTCCCAGAACATGGGCGGCTACAGCCTCGACTGCTCCCTGCGCGAGCGGTGCGTGGCCATCGTGGACGTCGACGACAACCTCATGGCGAAGGCGATGAAGACCGCGGCCGACCGGGCCAAGGACGCCCCGGCCCCGAAATCCTTCTACGACTACCGGAAGATGCTCGACGAGTGCGCCAAGGACATCGACGTCGTCCTCGTGGCCACCCCCGACCACCACCACGGCCCGGCGGCCATCCGGGCCATCAAGCTCGGGAAGCACGCTTTCTGCCAGAAGCCCGTGGCCCACAACATCTACGAGTGCTACGCCCTGGCCAAGGCGGCCCGGGAGAAGAAGGTCTGCACGCAGATGGGCAACCAGGGGTACTGCGGCGAGGAGATCCGGCGCGTGGCGGAGTACATCCAGTCCGGCGCCATCGGCGCCGTCACCGAGTCGCACACGATCCTGGGCCGCAACTTCGGCGGCTCGGGCGGCCGGCCCGGCTCCAAGCCCGCCCCCGCCCACCTGCACTGGGACGAGTGGATCGGCCCCGCCCCCTTCCGCGAATACCACGACGGCCTGCACCCCTTCTCCTGGCGCGACTGGCGCGCCTTCGGCACCGGCACCATCGGCGACATGGCCTGCCACCACGTGGCCTTCCCCTTCATGGCCCTGAAGCTGGCGCAGGCCAAGACCTTCACCGTCGAGTGCATCAACACCCGCGGCGGCAGCGAGGAGAAGTACCCCCAGGACAACGTCATCTGCTACCACGTCCCCGCCCGCGGGGAACAGCCGCCCTGCAAGGTCTTCGTCTACGACCACGGCGGCCACATGCCCGAAGTCATGAAGGAGGTCCAGAAGAAGCACAACATCAAATGGGGCGAGGACACCCTCTTCGTCGGCACCAAGGGCATGATCAGCAACAAGGGGAAGATCATCCCCCAGGAGGAGCACGACAAGGTCCCGCCGCCCCCGAAGACGATCCCGCGGGCCCACGGCGGTCCGATCGAGGACCTCTTCTGGTGCATCAAGAACAACGGCACCCCGCCCTCGAACTTCCCGGACGCGGCCGGCCCGCTCACCTCGATCGCCCTCACCGGCCACCTGGCGCAGTACGCCGGCAAGGGCAGCAAGATCGAGTGGGACGTCGAGAAGATGAAGTGCACCAACCTTCCGGAGGTCAACCGCTACGTGAAGCGCGACTACAGGAAGGGGCGGGAGGTCTAGCCCCGCGGTCCGATTCCACGTCACAACTCCCCGCTCCCCGTCTGTAGGGATGGATCCCGGGGATTGAAGGCCTCGGGCCGGGAGCGGGATCGGTGCACAGGACCAGGAACGGCACGGCCGGCGTCCCGCCTCACCCCGCCCCTTCCCTGGAATTCCGCAACGCTTCTTCAGGGGGAGCACTTATGAATCCTGGCGCCGCCGCCGGACGCGGCGGTGGGCCCTGCAACTTGCCCCGCGGGGGCGGCGTTACTTACTTGGTAATGCCGGACCTGCGCCGGCCGCCGGCCGGGGGCCCACCCCCGAGCCTCGCCCCGAGACCCAACGAGGCTCACCCCCCGGACGGATTCGCCCGGCTTGCTCCTGGGCGGGACCTCGATACCCGCCCAGGAGGGGCCCGGCCTCGCCCGATCCTTTCCCGGAGGGACTTCCATGCGCCGCACGCTGAAGGCCGCGCTTCTCGGAGCCATGCTGTCCCTGGCCGCCCCGGCGGCCTCCCGGGCGCAGACCGCGGAGTCGCTCCCGCGCTGGCGCGGATTCAACCTCCTCGAGAAGTTCATGGTCCACGGCAACAAGCCCTTCGTCGAGGACGACTTCCGCTGGATCGCGGAGCTGGGCTTCAACTTCGTCCGCCTCCCCATGGACTACCGGTGCTGGATCAGGGACGGCGACTGGAGGAAATTCAACGAGGACACGCTCAAGGAGATCGACCAGGCGGTGGAGTTCGGCAGGAAGCACAACATCCACGTCTCCATCAACTTCCACCGCGGCCCGGGCTACACCGTGGCGAGCCCCAAGGAGCCCCGGGACCTCTGGACCGACCCCGAGGCGCAGGAAGTCTTCGCGATGCACTGGGCCGAGTTCGCCCGCCGCTGCAAGGGGATCCCCAACAGCCGCGTGAGCTTCGACCTCCTCAACGAGCCGGGCCAGGTGGACGGTCCCACTTACTTCAAAGCGGTCAAGCCGGCCGTGGAGGCGATCCGCAAGGAGGACCCGGAGCGGCTGATCATCGCCGACGGGGCCTTCTGGGGCAACAAGCCCGTCCCCGAGCTCATCCCGCTCAAGGTCGCGCAGAGCACGCGGGGGTACCAGCCCATGGGGGTCAGCCATTACCGCGCGAACTGGATCGGCGGCTGGGAATCCATGCCGATGCCCGCCTGGCCCCTCGTGGGAGGGCTGAATCCTTTCCTCTACGGGGACGGGAAGCCCGAGCTCCGGAGCCCGCTGGTCCTGAAGGGCGGCTTCTCCGAGGCGTGCGACCTGGGGATCACGGTGAACGTCGTCTCCGGCAAATCCCGCCTCGTGGTGAAGGCGGACGGGCAGGCGGTGCTCGACAAGCTCCTCGAGTCCGGCCCCGGCCAGGGCGAGTGGAAGAAGGTCGTCTACGTCGAGCAGTACAAGGTGTACCAGAACGTCTTCGACCGGGAGTACGCGGCGAAGATCCCCGGCGGGACGAAGGAGGTCCGGATCGAGAACGCGGAAGGAGACTGGATGACCCTCTCGCGCCTCCGCCTCAATCCCTGGCCGGGCGCGCCCGGCCGCGAGGCGTCGATCCCAGCGGGCCAGAGCGAATGGGGGAAGAAGCAGGAGACGCACGAGATCGATGCCGCCGGGAAGCTCTCCAACCTCCGCGTGGTCTACGACCGCTCCATCCACTGGAAGGAGCAGATCGAGCCCTGGAAGGAGATCCAGAAGAAGGGCGTCGGGGTCCACGTGGGGGAGTGGGGCGCCTTCAACCGGACGCCGCACGACGTGACGCTGGCGTGGATGGAGGACCTGCTGAAGAACTGGAAGGAAGCCGGCTGGGGCTGGGCCCTCTGGAACTTCCGCGGCGGCTTCGGCATCCTCGACAGCGACCGCAAGGACGTGGCCTACGAGGACTTCCGGGGCCACAAGCTCGACCGGAAGATGCTGGATCTGATCAAGAGATATTGAGGAGACGCGGGATTCCCGGAATCCTGGGTCTCTGCCTGCTGATGCCGGCGGCGCAGGACGCCGCGCCCCGCCCCAAGGCGAGCCGCCCGTGACCCATGCCTCTCCCGTCCCCTCTCGCGCCGCACGGGCCTCCGTGCCTGAAGTATGGGGGAATTACGCTCCGGGCCGGGCGGTTATCGGGATATTACAGGAGGTTTGTTATGGCGAAGCCGGAATGGAAGAATTTCGGGAAGGCGGAGGAGGTCCGGGAGTTCCCCAAGGGTCGCCTGGAGCTCATCAAGATCGGCGGCGCGACGGTCGGCCGCGCCACCCTCGAGCCCGGCTGGAGGTGGTCGACCTCGGTCAAGCCCATCGCCAAGACCAGGAGCTGCGAGGCCCCGCACTTCCAGTACCACGTCTCAGGGGTGCTCAAGGTCGTGACGGACGACGGCAAGGAGTTCGAGTGCCGGCCCGGCGACGTCTCGCTCCTCCCCTCCGGCCATGACGCCTGGGTCCTGGGGGACGAGCCGGTCGTCATCGTGGACTTCCAGGGGATGGTCGACTACGCGAAGCAGCTGTAGCGCGCCCCTTCAGGGTCCCAGCCGCACCGCCTCCGGGACCGCGTCGAGCCCGTAATAGGCGTGCCGGAGGCGGTCGGCGTGGACCTCCACGATGCAGAGGCCCGAAGGATCCTTGCGGAGCGCCTTCCCCAGCGGGCCGAGGACCACGATCTCCAGGTCCCCGTCCCGCGCCCGCACGTTGCCGTGGTAGTGGCCCGCGAAGACGGTCCGGACCCCGGCGTCCTTCAGCGCCGCCAGCGCCGGGCCGCGGCGCGCCCGGGGAATCACGTCGTAGACGTCGGCGTCGTCCGGCGTCTTCAGGAACCACGGCTGGTGCTGGAAGACGATGAGGTGCTTCGGCGGGTCCTTCTTCGCGGCGGCCAGATGCGCGGCCAGCCACTCCTCCTGCTTCGCCTGCTCCTCCGGCGCCTCCGCGGGATTCCAGTACAGGTGCGAGTTGAGTACCAGCCCCTGCACGCCCCCGGCCCAGAGTGAGTAATAATCGTCCCCGTACGTCTTCCGCCAGGCCGCCAGCGCCGCCGGCGTGACCTTCTTCGCCAGGTCGTGGTTGCCGGGCAGGAGGAGCAGCGGAATCCCCCGGTCGATCCTGCTGAAGATCCGCTTGAACTCCGCCACCTGCTCCTCGTGGCCCTTCTCCCCGGGGACGGCGTGGGTGAGATCGCCGAGGACCGCGACGAACCGGGGCTTGAGGCGGTTGATGTGCGCCACCGCGGCCTCGGCGTTCTTCCGCTCCCGCTCCGGGTCCGCCATCATGCCGAACTGCGGATCGGCCAGCAGGACGAAGAAGAACGGGCCGGCCCAGCGCCCCTCCTTTTCGCGGGTGAGCCCGGGGAAGCCGCGGTCCTTCGCGGCGACGAGGGCCGCCTCGTCCTGCGCGACCGGGAGCAGGAGCAGGAGCGCGAACAGGGTTCTCATCGGGTCACGGCCGGCATGAATCCGCCCTTCCCCGCCGGGGCGTCGAGTAGGAACACCCCCGCTGGAGGATATTCCACCGGCGGCCGCCAAGTCCAAAGGTATCCGCATCATCGAGCGTGGCCGGCCCTCCTGGTACGCCCAGAAATTCCCGTTTACCTGCTCAGCAGATTCCTTACCTTTCCCAGCCAGACGGACGGGATCCAATTTTCCATGAAGGGCACGATACGATCCACCCGCCACCCTCCCTCCTCAAGTCGACGGACCATCGTCGGCCCATCCATGGGATTGGAAGTATGCACAATCACGGGGAACCTCGGGCGCAAGCCGATCATGGCCTCAACGACATCCATGCCCGTCCCGGGATCCCTCCGCTCCCCATGAATATCCCGGGCGGGCCCGAGGTCATGATCCAACGAGACCGGGCTGATGGACTCATAGAAACGCTTCATCCATTCGATGAAATCCCCGGCATTGTCATGACATACGGTCCTCACATCCGTTCCCAGCGCTTCGACAGCCTTGACCATTACCCGCTGCCGCACCTCATCGTTGTCATCCAGTATTCCCACAAGGATAGGATTCATGTCCATTCCACAGGGTCCCTTCGCGCCCGCGGAGACCGTTTGAGGCTTGCGGAACTCAGCGTTTCCAGAGCTGCCGTTTCAGTTCCTCGAACACGTTGAACACGATGGGGCAGATCGAGCAGTTTTCGACCGCCTGGATGAGCCGATGGACGAAGTCACGCTTCTGGAGATGGGGATATGAACGGCAGGCTCCCGGACGATCGGGATACGCGGCGCAGCGGTTGTCCCTCAGGAAGGGGCACGGCTTGTCCCTGAAGACCCACCCGTCCTCAACCTCTCCTCCCTGAAGGTAATGGACCCGGAAATCCTTCTCGGACATTTTCAGGCCGCCGCTCAACCGCCGGATATCCGCCCGATTCAGGATCGGCCGGGCCTCCTTGCAGCAGTTCGCGCATCGGGCGCAATCGATCCGGCGGGCGGCCTCTTCGTAAAAGGCATGGACGATTGAATCGATGCGACGCGGGGGAAACTGGACAAACTTCAGGAAGCTCCTGAATTCCCAGTTGGCGTCCTCCCGCTCCCGGGCCAGCCGCTGGACCCGTCCGACTTCTGTCTCGATTTCCACCGGAGGCTACCCTCGTTCCAGGAACAGCTCCGTTGAAAAATATCTCTCCATGCGGTCGGGGAAGACGGTGACGATCCGGGCCTCCGGGCGGCCCAGACGCCGGAACGCGGCCGCCGCCGCGGCGTAGTTGAGGCCCGAGCTGGGGCCCACGGGGAAGCCCCTCCGGATCAGCCGGCGCGCCGTCTCCAGGGCGTCGTCGTCGTTCACCTCCACCGTCGCCAGCCCCGGCAGTCCGGCCTTGGCGAAGATCTCCGAGAGGCAATCCACCACGCCCGGGATGCGGCCGCTGAAGCTGCAGCACTCGACTTCCCGCTCGACCCGGACGTTGACGGGCCGGGCGAGGACCGGGACGACGGGACAGCCGCTCTCCCGGAATCCCCGGAAAAGCCCCACCAGCGTTCCCCCCGTCCCCACGCCGCTCACGGCGGCATCCACGCTCCCGCCCGGGATCTGGCCGAGGATCTCCCGGGCCGTGCCGGTGCGGTGCGCCTCCGCGTTGTCGGGATTGGAGAATTGCCGGGGGAGGAAGACTCCCTCCTCCGCGGCCATCCGCTCCGTCTCCGCGATCGCCCCGCGCATCCCCGCTTCCCGCGGCGTGAGCCGGACCTCGCCGCCGTAGGCGCGGATGATCTGCAGGCGCTCCCGGCTCACCCCCTCCGGCATCACGGCCGTGAACCGCAGGGCGAGCTGGGCGCACCCGAGCGCGAAGGCGATGCTCGTGGAACCGCTCGACGCCTCCACGACCCTGTCTCCGGCCTTCAGCCTCCCCAGCCTCCACTCCTTCTCCAGGATGTGGCGGGCCACGCGGTCCTTCGTCGAGCCGCTGGGGTTCAGGTACTCCAGCTTGCACCAGACGACCGGGTCCCCGCCTTCCAGGCGCACCGGGACCAGGGGCGTCGGAGGGATGAGGTTGAGGTGGTACGGGCCGCCGGGGAGTTCGCTCATGGCGTCGAGCCCGATCGTACGACCGGATCTCCTCGACGCTCAAGGGAAATGTGCGGCCTCGTCACGGCTTCAGGCCGAGCGATTCGCGCGCCCGCGCCTTGAGGCGCGCCTCCTGGGGCCAGCCGGGGACGACGCTCCCGTCGGCGCGCGAGGAGCACGGGCGGCGGGACGGGCTGTCCCGGGGCGGCCCCGTTCTGGGCGGCGCAGGCGAGGAGGACGAGTCCGAGGACCGGCATGGTCCCGCTCCTTCCACCAGGGAAAAGCCGGGACCGCTCCCGCGTGAGCGGGAAAACGCCGTTTATCTGATCTGGATCGCGCCCAGGGGATACCAGCCGTCGTCGCGGCGGCCGGCGATGGCCAGGCGGACCGCGGGCGACTGCGTGGCCGGGTCGAGGACGCCGATCGAAAGCGTGGCGCGCCCGGGGGGGAGGCCCGCGGGGACCTGAAACGTCTCGCGCACCTCCTTCGAACCCGGGAGCCATCCCTTGATGGAGGTCTTCCCCGCCATCGCCTGTCCCCCCTGGCCGCCCTCGCCCTCCAGCCGCACGCCAAGGACGTAATCGCGGTACGGCGGCGCCACGCCGACGTTCTCCCACGCCATCGCAAGCGTCACCGTGGAGCCGCGCGCGGCCGACCGCGGGTGCTCCAGCTTCCGCAGGACGAGCCGGTAGCCGAGCCTGCGGATGAAGCGCTCCGCCTCGGCCCGCGTGCCCTCCGGGATCGGGGCGGACTTGTTGTTCATGTAGCTCGCGTGGTATTCGAGCCCATAGTCGAGGATGAAGCGGATGTCCCACCCCTCCGACTTCCATTTGCGCATGTCCCAACAGCTCTCGAAGGCCACCGGGCCGGTCTTCCAGGCGTCCCCGGCGCCCGTCTTCTGGACCTGCACGGGGTACATGTTCTTCATGTGGTTCCAGTTCGTCGAGAATCCGCCCATGTCCCCCAGGCAGTCGGCCCTCCAGCCGATGCCGCGGCGGACCGCCTCCTTCATCCCGTCCGCGTCGCCGATGAGCATCACCTTGGGGGTCTTCGGGAAGGCCTTGCACCACGCGTCGATGATCTTCAGGCGCATCTCGGGGGTGGGCATCTTGACGTTCGTGCTCGACATGTGCCACTCCCCCCAGAGCCCCACCGAGCCGATGTCCACGACGTCGAGGTCCGGGTGTCCGTCGTAGCGCTTCCCCAGCTCTTCGATCAGGCGGAAGTGGGCCTTCTGGAAGAGCGGGTCCTCGAACTCCGGGACCCAGTGCATGGGCCCCTTCCCCCCGTACTGGTACTCGAAGCCCTTGCACCCCTTGTCCTTGAGCCACTTGGGGACGTACAGGTAGTCGTCGTCCGTCCCCGCGCACATGATGCGGAAGGCGAGCTTCTGCCCGGCCTTTTTCGCGCGGGCGAGGAGTCCGTCGAACTTGGGGAAGTCGATCTTTCCCTCCTCGGCCTCCACGTTGCTCCAGTAGAAGCGGAAGTAGGCCGATCCGCTGGGGAGGCCGGCGAGGTTCTTGTCGCCGTCCGCGAAGCAGTGGAAGGTCTGCCAGCCCATCCCGGGATTGGCCAGGAGGTCCTGGATCTCCTCCGGCTTGACGACCGCGGGGCCGGTTTCCTGCGCCGGCCCCAGGAGGAGGCTGAGCCCCACGGCCCAGGCGTGCAGAGGACCGACCATGCGCTTGTCCCTCCATGAACTCTACGCCACGGGCGGGGATGCCGTGCGCCTCATCGACGTGCTGTGGCTCGAAGGT
>CAYNDR010000012.1:0-14280 GCA_964395295.1 uncultured Planctomycetales bacterium | reverse complement strand
CGGGCGGGGATGCCGCGTCGCAACTCGAGCGCGGCTGATCCGGGGAGCCCTCAGCCGCGCCGTCCAGGCGCATAATCAGGCTGTAAAGTTTCGGCGGGTCCGGCAACCGTATATTAGGGAAAACAAGCGGGAACGCGGCCATCCAGGAGAAGCACGACATGCGCCAGGAACCGCTCCGGACCCTGATCGCGGGGACGTGCATCGCCGCACTCTGGGGGACCGCGTCGGGGGCCCAGGCGCGGCGCCCCTCCGACGGGCTCACCCTGGATCTCGCCCCGCGCGTCTCCCTCCAGCTCGTCGCCGTGAAGCCCGGAATCTTCATGATGGGCGGGGCCGGAGATCCCGCCGTCTCGTGGGAAGGCGTCCGCAAGCCGCGGCACGAGGTGGAGATCACGCGCGGATTCTGGCTCGGCATGCACGAGGTCACCCGCGGGCAGTTCGCCGCCTTCGTCAAGGAGACGGGGCACGTGACGGAGGCCGAGAAAGCGGGATCGGCGACGGGACGGCGCCCCGACGGCAGTTTCGGAAAGCTCCCGGGATCGACCTGGCGGGACGCGACCATCTTCACGCAGACCGACGACCATCCTGCCGCGGTCGTGAACTGGTCCGACTGCATGGCCTTCTGCGCCTGGGCGTCGAAGAAGACCGGGCGGGACGTGCGGCTCCCGACCGAGGCGGAGTGGGAGTTCGCCTGCCGCGCCGGCTCGACGACGTATTACGGCCCCGGCGATGGCGAGAAGGACCTCGGCGCACACGGCTGGTACAGCGGCAACGCCGGCTGGCGCACCCACCCCGTGGGCCAGAAGCGCCCGAATCCCTGGGGGCTGTACGACATGCACGGCAACGTGTACGAATGGGTCGCCGACTGGTACGTCGAGAACTACTACGCCAAGAGCCCCCGCAAGGATCCCCCGGGACCGGCGAGCGGGAATCGCGGCATCGCGCGCGGCGGCGGCTGGCACGGCGGTCCGGCGTGCTGCGGTTCGGAGGTCCGAAGGCTCGAGGGCCGCATCTACTGCGAGCCGGACCTGGGCTTCCGCGTCGCGGTGACGGCGCCGCCCCGCCAGTGATGGCGTCCTGACGCCCTCCCGGCCGGACGTCCCCCGGAGACCGCGCGTGCGGCAGGCGGCAAAGGAGGGCCGCTCTCCGCTTTTCCGTTCATCGGCGAACGGTCAAGGTGGCCGGAACGGCGGCGATCTTCAGGCCGCGGATGGTGATGAGCCCCTCGGGATCGGCCTTGACTTCGCCTTTCCCCGCGCCGAAGGTCCATTGGAACGCCTCGCCCGGCTTGACCTGCAGGTTCTGGATCCTGCGCAGAGAGACGTCCGCGGCCGCCTCCCCGGGAATCTCGAACGCCGTCTTCAGATCCGCCGGGGTGGCCAGGAAAAGCGACATCTCCAGCCTGTCCTTCGCGTCGCCGATGTTCTTCCACCTGAAGAACGCGTTGACCTGTCCCGGGGCCTTCTCGTCGAGCCTGTCGGGCCACGGAAGCATGCCGTTGCAGGACGCATTGGCGAAGACCGGGTACGCCTCGTTCTTCCGGACGTTCAGCCAGTCGAACGAGTTGATCAGGTCGTTGACCTTCAGGATCGCCGCGTGATTGTTGGCGTGGCCGAACGGCCCCCAATAGAAGTAGAGCGCGTACTTCCGGTCGTTCATGGCCTTGGCGAACCGCTCATGGCCGAGCGACCATCCGTCGTTCGGCGCGGAGTAATCGACGACCACCGGAGGATCGGGCAGGCTGACGCTTCCCGGGACCGTTTGAGGCGGGAAGTACATCCGGCCGGAGACATGCTCGATGCCGGCGGGAACATTGGCCTTGATCGCGGCAAAGACGTCGCCGTGGCGCATGCCGATCCCGAGCGTCCCGCTGCCGCCCATCGAGTTGCCGCACAGGTAAACTCGGTTCGCATCGATGCCGTACTTCTGGATCACCCACTTGACCGTGTCCATCACGCGCCGTTCCACGGGCATCGGATCGCCCCCGGAATTCCTCTTGATCAGGCTGGCATCCTTGGCATGCATGCCTCCCCACCACCAGTCGCCGGCGTTCCCGCGGCAGTCGAGATAGAGCGCATAATGATCGTCGGGCGAATGATAGATGTCGTGGTTGCCGGCGCTGCGCGTGCACTTCACGCAGGAGAAGACATCGTGTCCGGCGGAATGAAGGACGACATAAAGCGGCGCATTTTTGCGCTCGGACTTCGGATGGACCAGGATGAAAATGTCCTCTTGAGGCGCCTTGTATCCCCACTCCTTCTTCACTCCGTGCTGAAAGATCTCATGCCGCCTCCCGCTGACCTCCAGATCCTTGGCTTTGGCCAGATCCTTGGTCACATTCCTGGATGGGCTCCATTCGCCGTCATCGGCGAATATCGGAACCGCCGCCACGGCGAGCACGGCGAAGATGATGCGGTTCATCTCTCTCTTCCCGATCAATCCACGGGTGATCCCCGTCGAATCGCCCGATCAGGGATAGGCTTCAACGCGTTCACCGCAGGCCGCCCTAAATGCCCGTTCCAGACCGAAGGGGGCCCTGCCGGCTCCCTCCGGGAAACAGTATAACCCGTCAATCGCCCTTTACGCCCATGGCCTTTCGCCGGATTTGTCGGCAGGCCCCGCCCCAGAGCTCCCTCAGGAACTCCCCGCAGGGCAAGACTGCCACCCTGTCCAGCGCGCGCCGCCGGGGTTCGAGGCTCACGCACAAGCAGCGCCTCAGCTTCCTCTCGTCGGCCGGCGCGCGGAGCGACCGGAGGCCGGAGGGCGGGACGTTGGGCTTCGCCTTTCGCCCGGAGGTGGTTTCGCCGAGGTGACCGTTTCCCCGCCGCAGGAGGAGGTCACCGCACGAGCGCGCGGAAGTCGGTCCACTCCGGGACGCCCAGCCTCGGGCGCACGACGGCCCCCCGCGCCTGCTTCTCGGGATCGGTGTAGGCCCCGTAGAAGTTGCTGTTGCAGTCGAGCCAGAGCGTGATCCGCCGCATCTCCTCCGGCGCGAGCCTCACGTCGTAGTGGCCCTTCTTCAGGATCCCGTACAGCCTCGACGCCCGCGCCCCCTCCTGGCCGGGGATGGAATACTGCCTCTGCTGGAGCGCCGTCCCGTTCCCCCCCGCCATCCCCCAGGAGAACTTCTTGAGCGTCACGAACGCCTCCGACCAGCCCTGCGGGCCGAACCGGTCTCCCCGCAGGCCCAGCTTCGGCGCGTCCCGCTCGTGGCAGGCCGCGCACTTCGCGTCCAGCACCGGCTGGACGAGCCGCGGGAACGCGAGCGGATAGGATCCCTCGACCTCGGGCTGGAGCGCCGAGGGCCCCCGCAGGAGCGCCCGCGGGACGTCCCCGCCCCGCGAGGGCGACTCCCGCTTGCTCTCGTGGCACCCCAGGCACGTCATCCGCTCGCCGGGGTGCAGGTACGTGTCGGAGCGCATCGTCTGCACCATCACGCCGTCCTCGTCGAGGAGCTGGAAGTAGACCGCCGCGCCGGTGGGCATCCGGAAGTGGACGCTGCCGTCCTCCTCCACGGGCGCGGTCCCCAGCACCCCGCGGCAGAGCGACTGCGAGGCCGCGCCCACGTTCGGCGAATCCATCAGGTAGTTGTCCTTCGGGAAGATGTTGACCACCCGAAGCTCCCTGATCTTCACGTCGCGCGGCCAGGCGTGCTCGCCCCGGGTGACGTTCATGACGGCCACCGTGCCCTCCGCGAGGTCCGCGCCCGGCGGCCGGTCGGCCTCCGCCTGGACCGTGGCCGGCGGGATCGCCGGCGGCGGCGGCCGCGGCTTGAGCGGGACCGGGTCCAGGCACGCGATGTCCGGATCCCGGTAGAGCAGTTCCCGGTTGCCGAAGCTGTCCACGAGGAAGATCCCGTGGCGGCTCTCGGCGGGATCGTAGACGCAGAGGTAGAAGTCGTCGCTCAGCGGCCACGGCGAGCCGTAGACCTCGCCGCCCGCGCCCTTCCCCTTCGGGAACGGCACCCCGGGCAGGACCTCCGACTCCGGGAACCGGACCTCGGGCGTCAGCCGGCGGACCTGCGCGGTGGAACGGTCGTCGGGGCGCTGGAGGTCGATCGTCACGAGCGATCCGTATGCCTGGCCGTGGTGCAGGGCCGCCACGGCGACGTGGCGCGGGGAGCCGGGGATCGCCCGGATGGACATCTCGATCCACGGGCGGGACTCGCGGCGATCCGGGTAGTTCCCGTGGTAGCTCCGCGGGTCGCGGCCGTCCGGGGCGCAGCTCCAGAGGTGGTGGGCCACGTCGGAGTCGCGGTCGATGTAGTCCCAGCGGGTGTAGAGGATCATCCCGTGGTTGTCCACGCTGGGGTGCCACTCGTTGGTGTCGTGCCAGCTCAGGCGGACGATGTCGCGGCCGTCGGGCATCATGGCGTGCAGGACCGCCGCGGGGAGCGGCCGCGCCCCGCAGCGGCACTGCCCGCAGTGGCGCTCCGAGATGAAGACGATCCGCCCGCTCGGCAGGAAGCACGGATCGAAGTCGTTCCACCTCCCGTCGGTGAGCTGCCGGAGATCGCTCCCGTCCGCCCCCGCGCGGAAGACGTGGAACGTGCTCTCGGGCCGCCAGTAGTAGAAGCCGTGGCCGGCCTCCGGGAAGACGTCCGCCGAGCAGTACTGATCCTCGAACGAGGCGCCCGGCGGGACCCGGTGCTCCGCCTCGGTGAAGGCGAAGAGGACCGAGCGGGCGTCGTAGTCGAGGTCCAGCGAGATGAACGATCCCTGGTTCTCCAGCCGGCGTCCCTTCAGGCGGCCGTTCACGACCGGCGAATCCCCGAGAAGGCTGCGCACCGAGGGGCGGTCCCCGAACGGGTCCTCCAGGACGTAGACTCCGCCGCGCCTCTCCTGGTTGAAGCCGAGGTACTGGTCCACCATGTGGCGGTCGCCGCGGGCCTGCTTGTTGTGCTTGAGGAAAAGGATGCGATCGAAGTCGAGGAGCGGGTTCCTGAAGGCCACGCGGCGCCGGAGGGCGGCGAGCTTCCCGAAGACCTCCCGCTGGGCGGCCTCGCCCGCGGCGGCCTCCATGGCCGGGCGCAGGGCCTCCAGCGCCTCCGCCTCGGCGGCGAGGTCGGGCGGCTTCGGGAGCCCCCGCAGGTGCTCCAGCAGCGCCCGCGTCCGGCGCCAGACGACGTCGAGCGGCGTGCGGTCGGAGGGCAGGATCAGGGCCTCGGGGCGGAGCGCCTCGCGGGCCAGGCGGTCGCGGTCCCACTGCGGACTCTCCCGGATCTGCCGCCGGAGCTCGGCGTACTCGTCGAACCCGGGCGCCGGTTCCGGACCGGCGGCGAGGAGGAGCGCGGCCCATAAGGGCATCCCATAGAGGAATTTCATGGTCCGTCCATATTACTTACGCCAATCGCGGCCCGGTCATTTTTCCCCCTTCCGCAGGTCCGCCAGGATCCCGATGAAGTGCGGGGCCACGCGGATGAACTGGGTGAACGACTTGCCCATCCCGCTCATCTTCTGGATCGCGGAGTCCGTGCCGGCGGCCAGGACGCGAGCGATCTCCCTGTCCCCCGTGAGGGCGTGGGCGTAGGCCATGCCGTCGAAGAGGAGGAAGTTGGACCAGGCGCCCTTGCTGGACTTCGGGCATGAGGTGTAGCGGAATCCCTTCACGTCCTCCTCCCACATGTCCGCGATCAGGAACCGGGCGCCCCGGTGCAGGCTCTCCGCGACGCGAGGGTCCCCCGTCTCCTGGTGGTACCACCGCAGCCCCGTCAGCAGGACGCCGACCATGAAGCCGGCGTTCCCGTAGTGGGCGGGCTCGCACAGGCAGTGCCCCGGCACCATGCGGCGCCGCCACCCGCCCCCCGCCGTGCCCGGCGCCGCCTCGGCCGTCTGCCGCTCCAGCACGCGCTCCACCACGATCCGGCAGGCGTTCAGGTGGAACGGGTCGCCCGTGGCCCGGTACGCCGCCATCCCGAGGATCAGGTGCCAGCCGGGCACGCGGCAGTTGTCGAAATCGTAGTTGAGGGTTCCATAGCCGTCGTAATGACGGGCAATCTTCAGGCCGGTCTCCAGCGAACGCCGGTCGCCGGTCAGGAACCAGTGATCGAAGTGCCCTTCCACCCAGGTGTGCGACACGCTGAAACCGCCGCCCGGCGTCCCGCGGTCGCGCCCCTCCAGCGGGCTCTTCGCCAGGTAGTTCCCCACGTGGCCGATGCAGTGGGCGTAGGCCCTCCCCACCCGCTGCGGGTCGGCGTGGTGGTGCACGGTGTCCACGTCGCGATTGTGGACCTCGGCCTCCTCGCCCGCCTGAAGGAAACGCCGGTCGCCCGACCGGACGAACTGGAGGAAGAAGGCGTGCTGGGTGTCGTACTCGATGTTCCCCCAGTTGATGACCCTCTCGCCCCACCAGTCGCCGAAATTGAACATCCCGTACTCGCGGTTCGTCTCGCGGTTCTTCTGGTAGCCGTCCAGCGTCGCCGCCACCTTCGCGTCGTAGTCCCGGACGACGGCGCGGCCCGGATCGGCGGCGGCCACGGGGCCGAACGCGCCCGAGTCCACGTACCACCGGGGCGGACAGGCGGGGAACAGCGGGCGGTCGAGCGGCGGCGCCGAGCCGTCGAGCCCGATCCAGACTTCATGCGTCTTGGCCATGCCCTGCCGGAGCTTGTAGCCGACCGCTCCCGGCAGCGGATCGGACCAGAAGAACAGCCGGTGCTCGTCGACGGTCCCCTTCGCCCAGGAGTACTCGTCCGGCCCGAGGGGCGGCAGCAGCCACAGCCTCGACCCCTCGGGACCGGCCTCCAGGTCCTTGGGATAATTCTGCCAGAAGTCGCGGACCCACACCGGGCCGACCGGGCCGCTCCAGCGCTTCCCTTCCCCGGACGAGGCCGCGTACCGGTCGTCCGCGCGCTGCCGGACGAACTGCTTCTCTTTCGCGCGGACGGGCAGGTCCCAGGCGAGCGACCGGACCGTGGTGAACTCCGCCTCCGGGGCGTCGTTGCCGAAGGCCAGCAGGACGCGCGCCCAGGGCGTCCCCGGATAACGGTGGACACGGACGTCATACGAGAACTTCGCCCCGCCCCCCGCGCCCTTCAGGCGGCCCGTCGCCCGGTGGCATACCCGGAGGGCCCCCTCCTCCTCGACGGAAGCTCCCGCCGCCAGGTCCGCCGAGAACGCCGCGCCTCCCGCGTCGAGCAGCCGCAGGACTCCGGCCGACAGGGGCGGCAGGGGCGGCACCGCGGCCCCGGCGCGGCCTATGCCGGGGCCGCGGTGGAGCCCATAGTCGGCCTCCTGGCCCCCGGCATGCCGGCAGTCGATCAGCGCCCACTTGACGCTGCCGTCGGGCCAGCGCCCGCTCACCGAGGCCTGCAGTGGGACTTCCCGTCCGTCGCCGGCCGCCAGCTTCAGGTTCCGCGCCGATCCCAGCGCGCCCCGGGGGAACGGCACGCCGCCGGTCACCGGCCAGCCCGCCAGCGACGCCCCGGCGGGCGCCTCCACCCGCAGCGTCACGGTCCCCGACCGGGCCGTGGGGGGCTCCAGGAACGGTTTCCACACGTACGGGCGCCACTCGCCCGCCACCGGTTTTCCTTCGCGCGTGACCGCCGAGAGCCGGTAACGGACCTGCTGCCCCGGCTTCAGGTCCGGGATCTCCACCTGATGGTTGCCGGCGGGCTCCGGCTCCACGACCTTGCGACCGTCATCGAGTTCGAGCGCGCACGCCGCGGGCCATGTCGTGATCCAGGCCACGCGGTTCTCCTGTTCGGCCACGTGGCGGAACTCGTAGACCGGCGCCCTCGGCTCGGGCTTCCTCGCCAGGAGCACCAGGTCTTCCGTCCGGCAGGCGCCTTCGGCCCCCAGGGTCTGCAGTTCGACGGTGTCGCCCTGCTTGAGGGCGACGGGGGACGACAGGAAGAACAGGTGCTGGTTCCGGTCATCCCAGCCGGCCACGGCCACGCCCTTCCGCCGGCCGTTCACGACGACGGCGATGATTTCCTTTCCACGGTCGTCATAGAAGATGAATCCCGGGTGGAAGGTCCCGTCCCGGGGCACGGTGGCGGCGATCTTCCCGGCGCCTCCCGTCCGCACCACGTTGTCCGCCCGGTACTCGCTGGGCCGGAACTCGAATCCCTCGTGCCGGCAGCCGAAGATCGGCAGGACCACGTTCGCCGGATCCTTCATGATCCGCCCGATCCGATCCAGTCCGTACGTCCGCTCGACCCCCTCGCTCTCGGAAAGATCGCTGTCCAGCCGGACCTTCGGCCGGTCGCTCACCGGCGGCCCCTCCGCGCTGAAATAGCCGGTGCTGTCCACCCCCCGGTGCGGCTCCCAGGTCTCCGTGAGGACGTTCAGGCGGAAGACGGACTTCCCTTCCTTCTGCTTCAGGTCCGCGTCGTACGAAAGGTAAAGGAAGCGTCCCCGCAATCCCACGCGGGGCGGCGGCCCCGGGACGGGGCGGCCGTCGGGCGACCACGCGGTGTTTCCCGGCTGCCCCCGGGAGACCTGCAGCATGAACTCGCAGCCGTGGCCCCGCGGCCGGCCGGTCCCCGGATCGCCGTCGGCGTCGAGGTAGAGGATCACGTTGGAATTGTCGCGCGGATAGTCCCGGGCGAATTCGACGCGCCACACGAAGCGGTTCCCGCCGGCGTGGGCCACGGCCACGCCCGTGACGAACCGCGCGGGATCGGCGTGGCCGGGAGGAACCTCGCGCTCGCGGATCGTCACGAACGGCTCCGGCCGGGCGGGATCCGATCCCAGGACCCGCTCCAGCTCGTCGGCCATGCCGTCGCCGTCCGAATCCTGGACCGGCCCGGCCGCCAGGAGGAGCGCGGCCCAGAAACCAGACCCGAAGGATTTTCTCATCTCGGCTAAAGATGCCAGCGGACGGCCTCGGGGCACCGCTCCTTCAGGAGCTCGATCGCCCGCCGGACCTTCCTCTTCTTCCGGTCGCTTGGGAAGCAGATGGCCTCCGTGTCCGAGGCGATCGCCAGGAACCGGCGGCCCCGGATGAAGAGCCCCAGCGGCCACAGGCCCAGGAGCACGAGCACCGCGGCGCCGAAGCCGAACGGCCCCCAGTCCCCCCAACTGCCGACGGTCCAGAGGCCGCCCAGCAGGAGGCCGAGGATCGCCACCGGCAGGGTCCATTTCTGCCGGCGGCGGATGGATCCCACCCACCGGATGTCCCGGTACCGGATCGGCTGGTCCCTGACGAACGTGAGCCGGACCGTGGCGTACGGAAGCGGGATCGGCCAGATCTCCTTCGTGTGCCAGGTCACCGCCTCGTCGTCGAACACCAGGCGGATCTGGCCCATCAGGTCGAAACGAAGCTCTTCCCTCATCCTCATTTCCCCGCCGAGGGGAGGTAACTCAGCATCGGATTGTAGAAGTACCCCTGCGCGGCGGCGAGCACCGTGGCGCGGTAGACCCGGTCCTGCATCAGGCAGACGCGCCGGTCCTCCGCCGGGATCGTCGTCGTGTAGATCCTCAGCTCGCCCGGGACGGTCATGACCAGCTCCTCGCGCCAGTCGCCCAGCACGTCCGCGATGAGCGCCACGCGGCCCTCCAGCTTCGGCATGACGACGCCGCCGCGGTATTTCTCGATCCTCGGCCCGCACACGAGCTCGCGGTACGGATCGGCGTCCCAGTAGACCGGCCGCGAGAACTTCGGAGGCTTGTCGAACTCCTCGATCAGGGCCCCCTTCGCGCTGTACAGCCACGCCTTCGCGAAGTCCTTCTGGGCGTCCGTGTCGAAGCCGTAGACCTCGGCGCCAGGATGGCGCGGGTCGATGTCCCCGCAGAGGCCGTAGCCGTGGATGTGGCGCGTGGCGCCCTTGTGGCCCCAGAGGATCGTCCCGGTCTTCGCGTCCGCCACGCAGAGCCCGTTGGCCTCCTTCTGGCGCGATTCCATCCCGTAGAAGATCTCCAGTCCCGGGTGCGACGGATCGACGTCGCCCACGTAGCAGTGGTCCGGGTGGCCGAGGCCGGTGGTCCACAGTCCCTTCCCGTTGTCGTCGATCACGGCCGATCCCAGCACGACCTCGTCGCGGCCGTCGCCGTCCACGTCGTGGGCCTGGAGCGCGTGGGCGCCCTGCCCGCGCCACTTCTTCGGCTCCGCCTCCATCTCCGTGTTCCACTCCCAGAGCTTCTTGAGCGCCTTGTCCCGGTACTGCCAGGCCACGAGCTGGATGATGGTGTAGGTCCCCCGCTGGACGATGAGGGCGGGGGTCTTCCCGTCGAGGTACGCCACGGTGAGCTGGTTGCGGCAGTAGTAGTTATAGCCGAGAGACTGGCCGCCGACCTCGCGCGGCGGCCACGGGGCGCGCGCGAGTTCCTTCCCCGTCATGCCGTCCCAGATCGAGACCCACTCGGGGCCCGACGTGACGCGGCCGTCGGGGTCGCGGGGGTGGCCCTCGCCCGTCTTCAGGGCCACCTCCGCCTTGCCGTCGCCGTCGCCGTCGGCCGCCACCATCGGCGAGCACCAGATGCCGCGTTCGATCGACCAGCCGAGGTCCCGGACCCAGAGGAGGCGGCCGTCGTGGAGGCGGGACTCGATCTTGTAGGTGCTCGTGCTCTGCTTCCAGTACTTCTCGTACGGATCCACGTTCTCGTCGGGGTGCTTGAGGACGAAGTCGTAGCGGCCGTCGCCGTCGAGGTCCGCCAGGCCGGCCTTCTGGAAGCGGACTCCCCCGTCGAGCTTGAAGCCGGCGTAATCCCGCGCGGCGCCGGGCTCGACCGCAACGGGGGGCGAGGCCGCGCCCTCGCCCGACCGGGCGACCAACCGGACGGAATAGGCGCAGGGGCCGGCCGGGGCGGACTCGTCGACGAAGTCGGTGGTCTTCCGGAGGGGCTCGGCGTTGAGCTTCTGCGGCGCGCCGCCCGCGGCGGAGCGGTAGACGTTGAAGGCGGCGTCGGGGGGATCGCCCTCGAGGAGCCGCCATCCCACGTACACCTTCCCGCCGCCGCGGGAGAGCGCCGCGAGGCCTCTGTCGAGACGCTCGCGGGCTCGCTCCTGCGCGTGCGCGCCGGCGGCCACGAACAGCAGAAGGATCGCGGTTCGGGTCATGATCGCCTCCGATATTAGTACGCCCGCGGCAGGGCGGGGTATAATCCCCTCGGGAGGGATAGGAGACCCCTATGGCACAGGACCCGCACGCCGTCCAGGCCGGGGACCGGCTCCACGAAGTCCTGGAGAAGTGCGACCGCACCGAGATCCAGGAGCTGGCGGCCGTGGTGCACGGCCTGGCGGAGCCGAAGGCGGAGTGGGACGGGAAGGCGAACGAGGACCTCCGGCGCATCATCGAGAAGGAGCTCCGCTACCAGGGCTCCTCCGGCCTCGCGTTCCTCTGGAGGAGGACGTTCCAGGGGCCCGACGCGGCCGGGGTCCCCTACCCCGTGATCGTCGACGACATCGTGGACGCCACCCACTTCAACGAGACCGTCGTCCGGCGCCTCGAGGAGCAGATCTCCGATCCCCTGTACGCCCGGGAGCTCCTGCTCACGATGCTGTTGACCCAGGCCCACCCCGACAACTCCGGACTGGAGGCCTCGCAGGGCAAGGGGATCGCCGGGATCCTGGGGGCGGGCCTCAAGCTGGTCAAGGTGGGAGGGGCGGCGCCCTACAAGCTGATCGTCGGGGTCGCCAACGGCCTGGCCCGGGCGGCCACCGGGGGAGGGATCTCCATGGCGGCGGGTTCGGCGGTGGCCAAGTCCCTCGGCGTGATCCTGGGACCCGTGGCGACCGGCCTCATCGTCCTGGACGCGGCCCGGCTGGCCTACTCCCTGCAGGGGCCCAACCTGATGCGTTGCGCCCTCTCCGTGGCGGCGGTCGGCTCGCTCCGCCTCAAGTACTTCCCCCTCCCCGAGGAGCGGCGGAAGTCCGTGGAGCGCCTCGTCGAGTCGCTGGGGCGCGAGTGCCGCGAGTGCCGGCAGTACCTCAAGACGCCCGACGAGCTCTGCCTCGTCTGCCTCATCGGGCTCCACTCCGGCTGCGGGACCGCCATGACCCGCCTGGACAACGGGGTCACCGGCCGCGTCTGCTCCGACTGCCGCAAGAAGGACATCGAGGGCCCGGGCCTCCTGGTGCCGGCGGCGAGCACGCTCTCGCCGGGGGAGTGGATCGAGGCGCTGGGATACCGCTCGCACGTGCTGAACAACCGGCTCGACCGGACCGCCGCACAGATCGAGAACAGCCTGCAGGCCGTCGTCTCCAACGTCCACCAGCTCCGGAAGGACATCGGCGGCGACCTCCGGTCCCTCCTGCGCAGTGCGTTCGGGTACCTCTACGCGATGTTCTTCACGACCGTCTTCCTGAGCCTCTTCGGGGTCGCGTACTTCAAGTCCACGGGGGGCGAGGCCCGCGGCAGTTTCAACCCGGGGGTCATGCTGCGCCTTTCCCTGCTGGTGATGATCGTGGTCCCGCTCGCGATCTGGCTGGCGGGGGCGCTGTACCGGGCCGCGCGCAACGTGCGCCGCGAGGACTTCGACCAGAGGCCGGACGGGCGGAGGCTCGGGCTGAAGGACTACCTCTTCGGATTCCTCTACTACGATCACCCGGTGGAGAACGTCTGGGGGCCCATCACGCTCATCGGGACGACCATCCTCATCGTGATGTGGCTTTTCCTCCTCCGGTAGGCGGCGTCCGCCGGCGGAGCGGGGCGTCCTTCCCGGAGGGGGCGCGGGGGGCCCGGCCCGGCGGCGGCTTGGGGCCGCGGAGGGGGAATCCCAGCTCGAGGCGCCGCAGGTCGGCCAGGAACGCCTTCGCGTTGGGATAGCGGCGCTTGACGTCCCGGTTCGCCAGCGATCCGAAGAGGGCGTCCGCGGCGGGCGGGAGGTCCGGGCGGGACGCCGAGGGGGGCTTGGCGTTCCCCTGCTCGTGGTTCTGCCGCGTCACGATGTAACCCTTCCCCGTGAAGGGGAACTGGCCGGTGAGCATGAAGTGCCAGAGCACCCCGCAGGCGTAGAAGTCGCTCGCCGGGACCGCCTCCTTGCCCCACTGCTCCGGGGCGAGGACGTGGAGGATGCTCCCCGCCAGGTCGGCGTGGATCTTGAGGAACTCCGGGTCGTCCCGCCCCAGCCCGAAGTCGGTGAGCTTCACCTCGAGTCCATCCGCCAGGAGGACGTTCTCCGCCTTGAGGTTCCCGTGGACCGCGCCCGCGCGGTGGGCCGCCTGGAGCCCGGCCCCCACCTGCTGGAGGATGCGGATCGCCTGGCTCAGCTCCAGCATCGGGACCTGGCGGAGGTGGTCCTGGAGCGTGATGCCCTCCACCATCTCGGTGATGATGTAGAGCCCCTCCGGCCCGTCCACGACATCGAGCACGAGGGCCACGTTGGGATGTTCGAGGCCGCGGAGGCGGCGGGAGCGCTCGCGGAACCTGTCGAGGAAGGGCCTGTTGAGGTCGTTCGCCGGGACCTCCTTGACCGCCACCTCGCAGCCGAGGTCCCCGTGGAAGGCGCGGTAGACCCGCCCCGAGGGCCCGCGGCCGATCGGCTCCAGAAGGGTCGCCGGGCCGACGATGCGGACTTCCGCGCCTTCCGGGACCACGATGGGCTTCCGGGGCGCGGGGAGCCGGGATTTCTTGGGGGGGGCGGGGGGCCGGGCCTCCTGGAGCAGTTCCTCGACCTGGTCCTCCTCGAGGAAGCCCAGGGAGAGCAGCATCACGTCGAGGGGGGTGTCGGGCTCGGCGGCCTCGCGCGTGGAGAGGGCCACGGTCAGCTGGCGCCGGGTGAGGAATCCCTTCCGGACCGCGAGGTCCGCCAGCTGTTTTTCCGCGCCGCTCAGGCCTTCCGTTCCGTGCGGGTCGTTCGGCACAAGGTTCTCGGTCGAGTGAGAATATACAAGACAAAAGGCGGGGACGGGCCGGAAAAACTGCGGCCTTCCCGGCGTGGGGGGGAGCCGCCCGCAAGGGTGTTGAACCCGGGGGACGAGGAGGCTAGAATTCCATCGTGCGGAAGGAGGATATCGACAGGGTCGCCCGGCAGAGGCCGTTTCAGCCCTTCGAGATCCGTCTCGTCGACGGCCGCACGTTCCGGTTCAAGTCGCCGGAGGAGTTCATCGTCAGCCGGAGCGTCCTCATCACCCTGGACGAGAACGCGGACATGTTGTTGATCAACCTCGGCCTGATCGCCACCCTGCACCAGCGGAACGGGAAGAGGGCGCGATAGCCGTCAGGCCAGAAGTTCGTTCACCTTCGCCATCACCTCGAAGGCGTCGGCCACGTAGACCACGTCCGCCTTGCCCTTGGCCCAGCCGCAGTTGGGGTCGAGGTTGACGGCGCGCCGCTGGGGGACGAACCGCCAGCCCACCACGTGCGGCTCCTCGCCGTGGCAGCAGGTGGCCAGGCCC
>CAYNDR010000011.1:40266-40543 GCA_964395295.1 uncultured Planctomycetales bacterium | reverse complement strand
GCCGATCACGCATATCTGGGCGAGAGTGCGCGGAAAATGGGTATGATCAACGTCGGGGCCCAAGCTATAGTCGTAATTGTCGTCTTCCAGAAACGACTCGATGATGTGTACTCCGAGGGAACTGAGTACCGGAGCGAGGTCTTCCCTCACGTTCCAATGGTTCGCGCGGCCTGTCTTATGGCGTGGAATATGCAGAGAAAAGGTGTGTTTGTGATCGGGATTGAACCGCGAAGGGAAATCCTCCTTCTCGTAGAGCGTGAAGTCCGGAACCACCAAG
>CAYNDR010000011.1:29606-40189 GCA_964395295.1 uncultured Planctomycetales bacterium | reverse complement strand
TTGACCACGCGCGCCCAGTTCTTCAAGGCGACTTCCACGGATCGCAGGTGTTCCAGGCAGTGGCTGGAGTAGACGAAATCGAAGGATCCGTCCGATAACCCGTGGAGTTCCTGAGCGTCTCCGTCGGTGAGGTCCCAGGTGGCGACCGTGGCCCGGGGCCCCTTGAGTACGTCTTGGCCACAGCCGACATCCAGCCCCCTGCCCACGAGGTATTCCTCGAAGTCGCCGCGGCTCAAGCGCTTCTTGAAGCATTTACGCGTCTCGTCTCCCATGGGCGGGCTCCTGACGACGATCTTTCCGGGGCGGATTGGTCGTCAAACCGTCCTCGGGCTGGCTGATAAGGCATAGCTCCACTCCATCCGATCGTCCGGGGATAGAAGGGCTCGTCTGCGTAGCTCATGCGTGAGCCGGACAAAGGCGTAACCACCATAGAGTCCGACCGCAACTACTTCCATAGCTCGGGTCTGACCCGGAACACTGCCAACGATCCGATCTGATCGATCTTTTCCAGGGACATGAGCGCCTGGATGGCACTTACCGCCGGGACGACATTTTCATTCGGGTAGGGAGTGCAGTCGTGAAAGGCCATCCAGCCTCCAGCCCTGATTCGCGGCAACCACAGTACGGCATCGGTAAGAACGCTCAGCCGGTCGTGCGAGCCGTCGATGAAGATGAAGCTCCACCAGCGATCGTCCAGTTCCCGACGGGCCTGGAGGCTGTCCATCATGATCGGGACTACGAAGTTCTTGACGCCGAGCCGCTCGAAATTGCGGAGCGCGATCGGCCACGTGCCTTCCCGGGGGATCTTCCCCTCGTGTTCCACGCTCCCGCGCCCGTGATCGACGGTGAAAACGGGGCTCTTGCCGGCCGCCTTCCGCCCCGCCGCCAGAGCAATCGTGCTCTTTCCAAAATAGGTCCCGATTTCCAGGACACCCTCGCTAGCATTCCGGGCGTAGGTAAAGAGCCCCGCGGCTTCCTCGTCCGACAGAAAGCCATTGACCGTTGAAAGGTCGGGAAGCTCCGCCCGAAGGGGATTGAGGACATTCGAGTCGCGCTCCCCATCGGGCGGCCGGGTCAGGATGCTCATCCGGCATTGACCTTGCCGACGATGTTCGAGCCGCCAACCTCGCCGAACCGCTTCGGGAAGAAGGAGCGTCCCCTTCCCTTCGAGACCGGCGGAATAGGATCCCGTATCGTCCACGACGACTATACCGTGTGGGGCAAGCTTGGGTAGGGCGGTCTCGAACTCCTCCAGGATGAGACGTGGGTCGTCCCCGGAATCGAGGTAGAGGAGGTCAATCCTTTCCTCCTCCAACGACGCGAGGGCTTTCCGGGATTCGTCACACACCCAGGTGACGCTGCCGCGAAGCGGTTCGGGCACCGTCCTACGAGAGATCTCGATACCTTTCGGATCAAGGTCGATGGAATAGACTCGGCTCTTCGTATCTCCTCGATCGGCGACCAGTTGGGCGAGGCACCAGGTGCTCCAGCCATCCGAAAACCGGGCTTTGGGCGAAGGATCGCGTAGGGTCCCTGTCTCCACGATGACGATTCTCCCCGGCGGCAGCCTTCCTGCGGCCTCCCTTAGGACCTTTTCCCGGAGGTTCTCCTCCTCCGCCGGCCTCTGTCCTGCCTGGGGCATGCCCTGGGACTGGCCAAGAGACTTATACATGAGATCTTGACGCCGCTGGCGATCTAACGACTTATGATGGAGAATCCAGTGATCCCGCAGGGATACGACTTGATCGGGATTGCCCAATACTCCCGTCGGCACCTCGTGAATCCGTCCCTGCCACCGCTGTCTTCGACGCATAAGACGGTATTGAATGTCATTGTACCGCGGAGGCCATGGGGTCCACGACGCCAAGGCCTTTTTAAGCCCGTCTTCCGTCCATTCCGAATCAGGCAGGTCATTGACCAATACGCCCTCCAGGAAGTTGGCCCGGGGGAAGCCGCAGATGTCCTTCCCATCCCGATCGAGTTGCCGGATCAAGGCCGGGAGGTTCCGCATTAGCTCCCCGTCCCACCGCTCGTCGGGGTCGGCATGGAGAACCCAGAACGACGACGCTTCCTGGTGGGCGAAGTTTCGGGCTGCGCCGAAGTCGCCGTCCAGGGCCCTCCGGCAAATCCGGACCCACCTTTCGTCGATCCCCGCCATCCGGGCCGCCGCGCGGAGGAGGTCGGGACCCCCGTCGCTCGTCATATCGTCCACGACGACGACTTCCCCGGGCCAGCCCCGGAACGACCAGAAGAAGGGGATGACGTGCTCACGCTCGCCCTCGGCCAGGAGCATGCAGAGCGAGACCGGCGGTTGCTGGGTTGCCTTAACCGGCGCCGGAACATGCAAGGAACGATACCATTCTCGAATTGCGGCGGGATGGGTGGTCGCGTCGAAAGGCTGCACTAATTGGGTGAACTCGCGCTGGAGATTCTTCTCGATGGCCTGCTCAGTATCATGGTAGAACCGGTCCCGGTGCCGGGCGCGCAGGAGAATCTCCTCCCTCCCTCCCATGCGGCTGTAGTTGAACATCCGGAACCGCCAGGAGGGAACAACGGATTGGATTGACGGCATGAACCGACAGGTCGTCCCGTCGCCGACGACGCAGCCGGTGCCATTCCGGAGGAGCCGGAGGAGACCCCGGACGTAGTACTCCGGGACCTCGGAGTCCAACATCCCCATGAAGCTGCGCCGGTCGAAGAGAATCCCGTTGATGTCGGTCCTTGTCAACGCCTCCCTGAGCGCGGCGTGGTCGCCCTCGTGGATGGCCTCGTCCGCTTGGACGTAGAGGATCCAGTCGCCGGCGCAGGCCTCCCACGCGACGTTGCTTTGGACGGCGATCTCGGTTCCGACGGTATGGTTGTCCATGTTCCAGGGGCTTGGGAGAGGGCGTATCTTGGGGTAACGGCGCGCGAGATCCTTCACGTGCTTCTCAGTTTCGTCTTCGGAGGTGGGATCGTAGGCGAGGACGATCTCGTCGCAGATCGGGTAGTACGAAAGGATGGACGCCTCGAGCGGATACGCGAGTTTAACACCGTTCCGCACGATCGTACAGGCCGAGAGGCTCGTCATGAGGCATCCCCCCCGGCCACGGGGGCTGGCCGGTCGATTAGACCTTCGAGCCGACGTCGGAGGATCCTGCCCACCACCCCCGGGGCGGCGTGCTTGAGCACCCAGGCGCGTGCGGTACGACCGAGGGCCGAGACCTGCGCCCGATGGGCGTGGACCCAGGCCATCTGCGTGGCGAGATGGTCCTCGTCGAGGACCGCCCAGCGATGGTTGCTCGAATACCCTGGGAGGATCACTTCACGGGGGACGTTCTCGATCCGGTACTCGACCGGCATGGAGACAAAATCTCGGAAGGCGGACCAAGCGGCCGCGATCACGGGCTTGCCGCAGCTCATGGCCTCCACCGCCGGGAGGCAATAGCCCTCTCCCCGGCTCGCCGTGGCGAAGACAGTGGCGAGGCGAACGAGACCGACCATTTCCTGCTTGGGGAGGATGCCGTGCATCACACGCACATGGGCGGATCCCGAAAGACAACCCGAGAGCCACCCGTTCAGGATGGCGCGATCCGCCGTGGGATTCCCCGTCACGTAGGACTTGATGAGAAGGAGGGCGTGGTCGGAATCCGCGAAGGTCCTGCAGAAGGACCGCACTAGGACGTCCGGCCGTTTCCTGGGGTCCCATGTGCCCACGTAGAGGAACACGGTCCACGTAGGATCGAATCCATTCGGCAGGTCGATGCGGGGGGGTCTCCGGGGTCCGGGAGAATACGTTTCGGTGTCCACCGGGAGGGGACACACATGGATGGGCACAGTGATGCCGCTATCCCGAAGCACTTCGACGAGGAACGATGAGGGTACCCACACCTCGTCCAGACGGTTCAAGGATTCGCGCCAGAGCCTTCCCGTAGGCTCCACGGTCGGCAGCCGATCCGTTTCCCAGTTGAGGAAGGCCACGTGATGCCCCGGCAGGTCGAGGTCAAAGAGCTCGGGCGGCAGAAGGTGGATCCAGACATCCGCCCGGTCGAGATATGAAGTGGCCCCGGCTGGCCACAGCCCGCTCTCCTGGATCGCGTCCTTCGGGACCGGAATCGCGTGAGGCTTCAGGCCCTCGGAGCGGAGCGCCAGGAAGACGTTCCGCGCCGCCTCGCCGAATCCGGAGGGCGAGTGCCAGTCTCCCCGGATCCCTATGGCGAAATCGGGGGGTGGTCCGGACGGTTTTTCCACGTCCTCGCCCTTCTCGGAGGCGTCTCCTCCCGTCTTATAGCCCCAATTCCCCTTCCACGAAAGGCAGTCTCCTGCCTTGGGAGCCTCCTCCTGGTCGGGTCCGACTAGGGCACTTGGAGTAAGGCCCCTCCTATGGAGCGGAGCTGGAAAGGACGAGCTTCCAGAGGGATCCTCCACGACGCCGATGAGGAGATCAAAGAGCTTCTTCCCTGCTTGCTCCAGCGAGATCGCGGGAGGCGATGACCTGCCGAAGGTGTCGTCTTCAAGGGCCTGTAACCAAGCGGTATGGTCGAGCGAGAGACGCTGGCTTTCCTCGGCGGAAGGGACTTGGTGGGACGCGATGACGCGAGCCCCGAGGCATGAAGCCTCGGCGACGGGAAGACCCCATCCCTCCGCAAGGGAGGGGAAAAGAAACGCCTCGCATCCCTGATAGAGCGCCTTGAGCTCTGCATCCTCTACCTTCCCGAGATACCGGACCCTCCGGGCGAGACCCATGCGCTCGGCGTACTTCAGGAGGTCAGGAGGCCGGTTTGGGGCATACCCGCCGCCAGCGAAGAGAAACGTGGGGGATGTCCCCGGATGGGCCGCGACGAACCGCGCGAAGACCTCGATCGCGAAGGCTACGTTCTTGTGGGGGCTCAGGTTGGAGACGTGGAAGAAGAATGGCCGGGCGATTCCGAGGGCATCGAGGATCCTGTCCACGTCGACCTTCAGCATCGGCCGGTTAAGGGCTTCCCGTATGGGCGGTAGGATCACGGTCACCCGGTCCGGGGAAATCGGCCTCACGCTCAGTAAGCTGGCCCTGGATTCTTCCGAAATGGCCACCAGTCGGTCGGCAACATTCAATGTAGGGTCGAACCAAGTGTTAAGGTACTCCCTCAGCCCCGGCGCGTAATGGTCCGGATGGGTGATGAAGGTCACGTCAAGCACCGTGGCCACCATCGGACACGCCTTGATGAGAGGGAGGAGCGTGGCGGGAGCGAAGAGGCAGTCGGCCTTCAGGGAGCGGAGATGCGCCGGAAGGGCCAGTTGCCGGCATCCCTCACGGAGGACATCGGCCCACGGGAGAGCTTGGTATCGAACGTTGGGCAGGTGCACGTTCCTCGGCGACTGCGGCGAGACCAACAGAGTGATCCGGCTCTCCGGAGCCGCCTTTGCCAGGGCTCGTACCATGGTCTCGGAATAGGCCCCCGTCCCCATGCAGGCGGAAGCGTCCCATGGGAAATCGACGGCGATCTCAAGCGGCCTCATCGACGGTTCTCCACCGTTTCCGCCCGACCTTCCCGGACGTCCGGTGCGACCGGGGGCTTGTGGATCACGCCCCGAGCCTCCGTCATAGGGATTCCCTCGTGCCCATCCAGTTCCTCGGATGCCAGAGATGGAGGACCTTCTCGTCTTCCAGGAATCGGGGTTGGACTCCGGCGTATCGCTCCAACCGTTCCACGAAGACGATGTCGCTCTGGTTCACCATGTCCAATTCCTCGGGGTAACGGGCCCGGGCGAAGGCCCCGCGGGTCACCGCCTGGCAGTAGCCCAGGACGCCCACGAAGGCCTTCTCTTCCCCGTCGCCGTCCTTCAGGCTCAGCTCGGGTAACTTCTGGACGGGATCGAGGGCCCCGCTCAGGACCGACTCCGTGGTTTCGTGGTCGAGGAAAACTCGTCGAACGCCGTAGACATGCCGGGGGGCCTCAAGGATCCGCTCGCAGAGGAACCGCACGAGATGCGGAGGGAAGAGGATGTCGCCGTCGATGGCGAGGATCACCTCTCCCGAGCTCGCATCGAAGGCCCTGTTGATAGAGAGGCCCCGGTTGCGATGGTACCGCGGGTCGAGCCGGAGATGGACGATCCGCAGCGGTTGGGGGCCCCTTGCGAACTCCTTGAGATGATCGGAGAGACCGTCCGGGCTCCCGGGATCAGCCACCACGACCTCAATGCTCCCCGGGGGCATGTCCTGGCGGGCCAGGCTCTCTAGGCACCGGCGGAACCGCCGGAGGTACCGGTAGCACGGGGCGAGGATCGAGACCTTCGGGCGACTCCGTTCGCTCGAGAGGACCGTCACGCGCGGCCAGAGGGCGTCCATGATTTGCCTCGCGCGCAGATCCGGGGTATGAAGATGGGACACGATCCGGGGCCCCCCCTCCGAGAGCCGGCGAAGCCGCTCGCGATCCCCCAGGAGCCGGCGCGTGAAGGGAACCATCTCATCGAGCGACGGGAAGACTTCCAGGTGTTCGCCGGCATGGGCGAGTCCCCGGAGATCGCTCTCCGGGTCCACGACCACGGCGGCGCCTGAATCTAGGCAATCGCAGATCATCCGGTGGGCCTGCCCTCCCGTCCCCAGGCAGAATGAGAGGGGGATATCCGGCACGGGAGAGTCGGACAACGTTTGCCTCAGGGTCCACTCGAACCTTGCGTGCGAGGGAGGTTTCGGATCCTCGAGGACGATGGACACTCCCATCGAGGGCACGGAGGGGGGTTGCCCGCTGGAGGCCAAGGGAAGCCAACGGCAGGTCTCGCTCCCGGTAGAGGCCAGGTGCGTCACGAACCGGAGGTCAAACCGCGGTCCCAGCTTTTCGAGAAGGCTGGGCTCCTCGTGCAGATTGACGAGCCAACAGGCCTTCGGGCAGGATAGGGCCTCGACATCCCTCGGGAGCGGCCCGCCTTCTACCCATAAAACGGCCTCCGGGGGCTCGCCCCGAGTCAGTCGGGACCATTCGAACGTTCCGTTCGGCATCGTCTGGTGGGAGACCTCGCGGAACGTGACCTCACGCACATCGGCCTCCCGGCGGAGGGCGCCGACCACGGGCCCGATGGGTACCAGGGGATTCGGGGGATCCCACAGGACCAGGAGTCGCCGCTTCATGGTCCTTCCCTTCCCCCTGAGGGCGCAAGAAGGGCCCCCACTTCGCGTGCCACGAGTTCCGGGGCGATGTCGTTCATGCAGCGCATCCCATGAGGGCAAGCCGTGTCCGGGGCGAGGTGACATCCCCAGCGTCCGCGACAGGACAGGGGATCCGAGCGGAGGTGGATGTGCCCGAGGTATCCATCGATCGCGGGATGCTCGCGTCCCCCGTAGATGACCACGGCGGGAGTCCTCGTGGCGACTGCCACGTGCATGAGAAGTCCCACGAGACTCACGACCGCCCCCGAACGGGCTACCACATCCGCGAGATCTCCGGGGGCGGTGCCCCGAAGATCCCTGGCGTAGGGCAGGAGCGGCTCGTCGGCCGCCCCCACTTGGCGGATGTCGATCCCCGAGGAGTGGAGGATCTCGCACAACCGGCCCCAGCGGTCGATCCCCCAGTCCTTCGAAGGAAGGCGGGGATTCGGCCTCGAATGGACCACGATGGACTTTGGATCCCGCCCCCCCGCGGCTCCTTCGGAGACCACAAGTTCGGGGCGCACGTCCTTGGCAATGACTTTGATCCCCGTGTCCACGGTAAATTTATCGAGCATCTGCTGGACGAGATGCCCCGGATAAGGGGAGTGGTGTCTCGGGCCATAGAGCGTCGCGTTCTGGTAGATCGTCTCGACGGGCACCGCCTCGGGCGGGACGGGGTCCTTCCGTACGTAATCGGGGAAGCGGAAGCCGAACCGGGAGCGGATCCAGACCCTGATCCCGGCCACCGACCGGACCAGTTCGCGCGCCACGGCCGAAAGAAGAAGCTCGTCCCCGATCCCCCAGTCGTTATGGAGGATGTAGTCCCCGGTCTTGCGGAGACTCCGCACCAAATGGGGGCGATCAGAGTGTTGGCCCGGGGCTGAGACGGGGGAATCCGGCTCAGGAGACCTTAGAGGGCCCTTCCTTCCTTCACTCAGGATGGGACCCTGGAGCCAGCCCTCAAGGAGGGATCGCAGAGATCCCGGTAAACGGGGATCGAATTCGAAGAACGCCCCCGCAAGGGATGTCAACGGTCCTCTCCTCGTGCCATGAGGGACGAAGGCTGCAGGTCCGACTCTCCACGGGAAGCCTTCGAGCTCCGGGGGAGGGAGTTCCCCGTCTTCGAGGAGAATGATCGCATCGACGACCGAGAGGATCGGGACAAGGACGGGATTCGTCCAATCCTCCAGGAAATGGAGGTTCCCGCCGTGGGAGGTTCCCCGTTTCACTTCTTCGCGCAGGGCGGGAGGGACGCCCTTGAGGAGCCACCGAAGCTTTCGCGTTGCCTTGTCCCCCGTGCGAATCAACTCGGCCAGAAGTCCTGGCCTCGAGGACCCGTTGCCCCCCGCGATGGCGAGGATCAAGACCTCATCGGATTCTGCGAACACCCGGCGGAAGAGATCCGCCTCGCTCGGCGGTGAGGCCGTGCAGGGCTTCTCACGTGTCGCAAGATCAGTCATAGGATCGGGAGCCCAAGGATTACGAGATCCCCCAAGCGATCGGGGGGCCGAGAAGGCGGCCGGGCCGCATCCGACCTCGGATCGAGACCGCTCGACGAGGATGCCGATGGCTGCGATATCCGCGCAAGAAGATCCCCGGCCAGATCCCTCGGGCCGAAGAGAAATCGGGGCGGATCGTCCGCCAAGCGGCCCTCCGGCCGGGCCTCCACGTGGGCCTTTCGAAGGGCCTCGTAGTGGGCTACGGGATCCAGGTTGCCGGTCAGGATGTGGGCCGCGACCTCCCGACCGATGAGGACATGCGGGATATGCCGGATCCCGTCCTTCCCTGCATCTCTTGAAACCTCGTCGAGGAGAGTCTCGGGAAGGATGACCCCCGCATCCGAGACGGCCACGACGGGTGCCCGGAAGGGGATGCCCTCCGATCTCCCGGGATCGAAGGGCCGGATCGCTGGCCGGGGATGGGCGAGCGCAAAGATCCTGAGGTACTCGGCGAGATCCCCGGCGACCTCGGGAGTGCTCACCCATACTTCGATCTCCTCGGGGGGCATCTTCTGGCGGATGAGCGAGTCGAGGAAGACCCTGGTATAGCTGGATCCCCCGCCCCCGTAATGTTGAAGGAGGATGGAAACCTTGAGGGTAAGAGGTTTTCCCAAGGAAGATGCGGGCAGGATTTGAATCCGATGGCCCGTGTAGGGATTTGTGGGGTCCGTCTCGGCGGATTGGGCAGGCGTGAGGCCGGTCGTCTCCTCGTGCGCACCGGGGCCCCCTTCCCTGCAGGAGGGATTTTCGAGGGAGGGAGCGCCCGCGGCTCCTTGTGCCTCCCGAATCAGCGCCTCGACGGGGACGATGTGATGAAAACGAAGGGTGGAGATCCAGAACTCCATACTGTCCCAAAAGGCCTTGTCCTCCTTGGAGCGGCCCTTGAGATCCGAGACGAAGATCCAGGCAACTCCTTCAAGGAGATTCCCGAGGCGGCTGAGGATGCACGCGGCCCAAGGATCAAGGCAGAACGCATAATCGAACCGGGCCCCCTTCTCGGCGGCGGAAGCCACCTTCTCGAACAGGTCTCCCGCTTCGACCCAGCGGACGGCCTCCTCCGGGAGGCTTCCTGCGCTCGATCGGAAATCGCCGTCGGGGCTCTCTCCCGCGAGCCGCGCAAGGCCGGACGGTCCGGAGGCCTTCGGATCGCGCAAAGCGACTTCCACCAGACGATCCGTCCCCGCGCGGACGGCCGCCTGCGTATAGGCGAGGAGGACTCGGCCCTTTCTCGCCCGGTTGATGAGGTCTCCTGGAGACTGCGCGGCTCCTCCCGCCGTCATCGGGGGATCAAGGACCTTGAGTGTCGTCTCCATCAGTTCTTCCCAGGAGGCGCAGTGGAGTAGAATCCTGCGGCTTCGACGGCCCGGCGGGACCAGGAGAAATCCCTCCGGACATGAGATCTTCCCGCTTGGCCGAGTTGCTCGCGAAGCCTCTCGTCCGCGGCGAGTTCCTCGAGGACTTGGGCCAGGGCATCCGCATCGCCGGGAGGGAAGGTTCGGCCTACCTCGGGACTCGTGACGACATCGAGAAGCCCTCCCGTTCGGCTCACCGCCACGGCGGTGCCTGACGCCATGGCCTCGATGGCCACGAGGCCGAACGGCTCGTAGTGGCTCGGACAGACGTGGATGTCGCTCACCTGGTAGAAGTGGCGAAGGGCCACGCCTTCGAGGTAGCCCACGAGCCGAACGGCATAGCCGATGTTAAGACGCTGCACGTGCTCCTCGATGAGCTCCTTCAGCACCCCCCGCCCCGCGATGGCCAGACGCGCCTTGGGCCTCCTGGAGACCAGCTTCGCGAAGGCGTTGATGAGGACGTCGATCCCCTTCTCCAGGTCCAGCCGGCCGCAATAGGTCACGAGGAGTTCGTCCTCCTGGGCGAACACCCCCCGAAAGGCCTGGAGACGGGAGTCCGGGAAGAGGCACGCGAAGTCCTCGGGGTCAAGGTCTACGGCATCCGCCGCGACTCCCGGTTAGGGA
>CAYNDR010000011.1:2749-29596 GCA_964395295.1 uncultured Planctomycetales bacterium | reverse complement strand
GGCTGTTTACCAGGATAAGGTCCGATTCCCTGACCGCCCTACGTTCGATCTCGAAGGTTAGTCGGTCTTCTTCGTTGTCGATGACCCCTTTCCGTTTTCCCCACACCGTGTCGTGGACCGTCCAAACGTGGGGGATTCCCCAACGGCGCGAGACCCGGCGGCCGGCGAGGGCGGTGAGCCAGTCGTGGGTCACGACGCCCTGGGGATTCCCCAGGCGCTCCTTTCCCAAGGCATACGCCCGTTGCTGGAGGTGGAGATTGAAGGCCATGACCGGCGCCCCCGCCGCCCGGGGCTTGGGGGGAGGTGGAAAGTCGACGCGGTGGATGGAGACGCCGCCCTCTTGGACCTCTTGGCTCGGTCCGCCGATGCTGTTCGTCAGCACGTGGACTTCGTGGCCCTGTCGGGCCAGTTCCCGAGAGAGGTCGCAGACGTATCTCCCGAGGCCAAACACCTGCTGAGGGGGATACTCAGAAGCGACGTGGAGGATCTTCACTCAGGCGGCCTCCAGCGATTCACAGAGATCAAGGTATCGGGCGGCGGAATACGCCCACGAAAAAGACCGAGCCCAGGGAGGCCCCTTCCGTGAGGCTTTCTTTCGAAACTTCTTATCTCCGACGGCCCGTTCAAGGGCGCCTGCAAAGGCCTTTTCATCACGGACGTCCACCAGCATGGAGGGATCCGGGACGACCTCGGGTAAAGAGGTGGCGTTTGAAACCACGCAAGGTATTCCGAGAGCCATGGCCTCAAGCGGAGGGATCCCGAATCCCTCATAGAGGGAGGGATAGACGAAGGCCCTTGCTCCCTGGAGAAGGGGGCGTTTCTCCGACTCCTCGATATAGCCGATCCAACGGACCCGGTTCCCGTGGGGCATCCGGCGGAGGAGCGATTCGAAGTCCAGGCCGCCTCCGCCCTTCCCTCCCGCCAAGACGAGGGAGCCTTCGAAGCCCCGGGCAACGAGGCGCGAGAACGCCCCGAGGAGTTCAGGGATCCCCTTCTTCCGTTCGAGGCTTCCGAGGTAGAAGACGTAAGGGGATCTCAGGGAGTATTTCCGAAGGGCGGCCTCCATTTGGGAGGCCGCTGCGGGCATGAATGCAGACTGGCTCAGCCCGCAATAGATTCTCGTGATCCGCGCGTCCTCGATGCCGTAAGTCCGTTGGATGCGCCTTCTTGCGTCGTCCGAGTCGGTTATGATCCGGTCGGCGTGGCTTGCGGCGAACCGGGACCAGCGGCTCAGATAGGAACGGAGACCCGGGTCCACCCACTCGGGGTGCTCCTCGAAGACCACGTCATGGATGACGGCCAACTGGAACCGGGTTGTCTTGAGAGCCGGGATCGAGAATGTCGTGTTCAAGTACACGTCCGCGCCCAGGCGCTCCAAGAGCACAGGGAGATGGAGCTGCTCGAAGGGCTCGTCGATCATCGCCGCCCCCACCTGGACTATCTCGACGCCCTTGATCTCGAAGTCGATGGGCAGGTTGCACCCGACGAGGACCCGGATGTGGTGCCCCCGGGGATGGGCCCCGAGCTCGCGGGCCAGGTCCCAGGTCGCCCGGCCGATCCCGCCCATGTGCTCATGGATGCTCCTGGCGTCGAGCACGAGTCTCATGATCGCACGATTCCGTCTGGAAACGGCCTGTCCGGTCGTGTAAAATTGAGTGGGGGACCCCCCTGAAGCGTTCCCACCCGCAGAGATTCCAGTGGCACACTGAGCCTCCAAGGGCGGGCTAAGGGGAGTCCCCCCAGATTGACTTCATCGACCATACCGCTTGGCGTCCGGCCGGCCCAGGGAGGGATTCCGAGCCGGGAACCGAAGGTGCCCATCCTTCTGCGGGTCATATCCTAGTCGGAACCGCGTTCCTGTTGGCGCCCGCTTGAGACGATCCCGGGATCGCGGGTGGACTCGCCCAGACCGAGGCGGAAGAGCCGTTCGTTGAGGAGTTTGGCCCGCAACCTGGGCCGCGTGGGATGGGGGAGACAGTCGCGGGCCCCCATCCGTTTCCATTTGAGGGCAAGTTCAGGGTCCCAGAGCTCCGCGAGAATGATGACGGGCTTCCCCACCTCGTCGAGAAGTCTCTGAAGGAGCTTGGCCGCGCCCCCGTCCGGATAGGCGATCTGGTCCGAAAGGAGGATGGCCGTCGTCGCAAACTGGCGCGCGTATCGGATCACCCGTCGCGGGTCCGTGACGGGAATGTAGGTCCAGTCCAATCCCAGGAGGCTCATCAGATGCGCAGACGCCTTTTCATCGTCGTCGACGATGATGAAGATGGGCGCGAGCGGCTCCGAACGGCCGTTCTCACGACTCATGGCCCGACTGATTGAGCAATCCACGGGCCAAAGAAGGTTCGGGTGAACCGAAGAACGCGCGATCGGAGGATAAGCCATTCCCCGTCAAGGGGATTGGATCTCCAAGGAAGTCTCAAGAGGAGTGGGGCCGTGACGAGGCGTGTGATTGGAACTGGCACTCGAGTGCCAAGCCTACGGGGTCTCAGGAACTCCAAGTCCCCATGGACGGGGTCCTACGGGCTTCCAGGCCCCCTTCCCGGGGATCTGGCACTCCGGTGCCAAGGATTGGCACCATAGTGCCACCTTTCACAATGTCTCCACAACCTCCCCGAGAAAAGGTCTCAGCGAGGTTGCCAGCGAATGCCGTACCGTTCGGTGTCCCTGCGGAACGTCCGGAGGGGGATGCCGAGGGCCTTCGCCGCCAGAGCCCCGTTCCCGCGGGTAAGTTCCAGGGCGCTCCGGATCACGGCTGCGGATCGGCGCTCCTCAAGGGGGAGAACGGCCAACCGACGGAGTTCTTCCTGAACGGAGGCTATTGACGTCGTCAAGCACAGGATCTCGGCGATGAGATCCCCCGTGATGATGGGCCCTGGGGAACGGAGGATCGCGTCGGAGACCACCCTGGCCAGTTGCCGGACGTTCCACTTCCACTCCTGCGTTTCCAGTATCCGGGCGGCCTCGCGATCGAAGAGCGGGGTGTGCTGACCGAATTTGAGCGCGGCCGCGGTGGCAAAATGGACGGCGAGAGGAAGGATGTCTTCCCGCCTCTCCCTGAGGGGCGGGATCCGAATGGCCAGTTCGCCCAAACGATATACGAGGTCCACGAGGTAAGAGCCCTTCCGCGCCAGGGAGTCGAGGTCCTGGCTCGCGGCGATGATCAACCTTGCCTCGGACGGGACGAACCGGCTGGACCCCACCGGCCGGATCATGTGGTCGTCCAGGAATCTGAGGAGCAGGAGCCGCGCGCCCGGCTTGAATTTGTCCGCGTCGTCCAGGAAAAGCGTTCCCCTGCGGGCGGCCTGGAAGAGCCCGACCTTGTTCGTCTCGGCGCCGGAATAGGCCTCCGAGGCATGTCCGTAGAGTTCGTTCTGTTCGAGTCCTTTCTGGATCTCTCCGGCGCTGCAGACGACGAAAGGTCCGCCCCGCCTCGGGCTCGCTTCATGCATATGGCGCGCCAAGGCCCCCTTGCCCGTGCCGGTCTCCCCCAGGAGGAGGACGGAACAGTCTGTTTGGGCGATCTTATCCGCCAAGTCAACTACGCGACGGAAGCCTTGACTCTGATAGATGAGAGGATGCGGCGTCGGTGCTCCAGGAGGAAGATCCGGCCCCGGAGTGGGAACCTCTCCCGGCGAGCTTCCTCCGGGGAGGGACTCCTTCCCTTGATCGTTGCCCACTCCTTCGCTCCTTCTTAGGCGCCTTCCAGCACGTCCCTCTCTCATTGCAGAGGCACGGGGGGTGCGTGGTCATCGGGCGTCGACACGGAAGGAGAGGCCAGCCCTCGCGGGACTCGAAGGAGCGGATCAAGGGGTCAGCGTGGGCGACTTCCTGCCCCCGTGCGACAAAGAGCCATTCGCCCGCCGCCCGATCGCCGGGCAGACGGACACCCACCAACTACTGGGAACCCCGGTCGCACGAAGGCGCACCCACCCGCAGGTCGATGTGCCAGTCCCAAGTATTTCAAACAACGCTACGGAATGTCAATTATTATTTGATCCGTCATCAATCCCCTGTGGGGTATGAAGGAGGGCGCCGACTGTTTCGACCGACGACGAAGAGGCCCGGCCGCACAGCCCCTTCATGGGTAGCCACCTGATGCCCGCCGCCGCCGGGAGTCCGAGCCCCTTCCGAAATTCCCGGATTGAGCCAGGGGATCGTGCGAGTCGCCCGCGACGGAAGTTGAGTTGAGTTAAATAACTTTGACACGGCCCTGTTTTGTGATAGAGTCGAAGTGCACACTGTAGCCTCAAGGGCAAGCTCGAAGGTGGTCCCTCCCGCCAGGAATTAGTTTCTCTACGTCATCGCGGAAGAGGATTGGGGCGCCTTTCCACGCGATGTGGCCGGAATTCCCGTCCTGGTAGGGAGCCTTTGAGAAATGACCAAGTATGCCCATCTCCGGATGCCCGGCCTTCTGGCCGCAGTCTTCTTGGGCTCCTGTGCCTCCATACCGGCGGAGTCGGTGGAGCTGTCGAAACTCGTCGGCGAGATGGTCTCGGCCGCGAAGGTCTCCCACGTGAACCTCGTCAACCTCCACTTCGATCATCTCCTGGCCAGCGTGGACCAGTTCGCGTACGGGGACTACAAGGCGGCTTTTCTCGGGAACGTCCGGAAGCTCTGCAAGGAGAAGGACCCCGACTTCAAGGAGTTGACCCTCGAACAGTACGACCGGGCGCTCATGAGGGTCCACAAGGTCCGCAACGAATGGGCGAACGAGGTCCAGAAGAACCGGAGGGAGGTGCTCCAGGCCCTGGAGGAGCACTACGCGGTCCTCCTCCAGGCGAACGCGGAGGTCACCAGCCTCCTCAAGTCGGCTGCCGATTTGAGCGAGACTCGGGCGGCGCTCCTCCAGCGATTCGGCGAGAAGATCGGGATCTCGGGGACGAAAGTGAAGGAACTCGAGGACAAGCTGGCGGAGGGGACGAAGCGGATCGATACCCTTTTGGAAGCCGCACTGGGCCAGATCAAACAGTAGGGTGCAGAGCCGCCAAAGAGGAGGAACCAATGCCGGACGATTTCGACAAGATCCTGGACCAAGCTGAGGACCTGACGAACCGCGAACTGGACGCCAAGATTTCCTCCCTGGTCCGGCTGACCGACGCGGACTTGCGCGCGATCTTTCCCAAACAGAAGGATAAGACTCGCCTCGTGGAACTCATGCAGGTCGTCCGGAGCGCCGCCGCGGAGAACATCAAAGAGAAGAAGATCATAGAGGGCATCGCGTCCTACGCGGGGACGATCGTCAAGCTCTTGAGCCATTTCGTCTAGGGCGGAGAGGAGCGAGATAATGCTTTCCGCGGTCCTTTCATTGATTCTCGCGGGCGCATCTCCCGAATTCCCTCCCATGAGCCTCCAGGAGACGACCGCGCCCGCCGATAAGAAGGCCGGTCAGAAGGAAGTTCCCGGCCAACAGGGGGACCAGAAGAAGCTGCCCCGCTCCAAGCAGTTGCCCGTATGGGTGGCAGCCTGCATCGGGGCCGGCGGGTCCCTTGTCTATCTCCTCGCGGTCTACCTCGGGTTCGTCGGGAAGGACGAGGAGGCCCGAGGCCGCATCCTCGCCCATTTCCTCCCCCTCTGCCGGGGAAATCCCAGCGATCCAGCAAGGACCCAATGGTCGTTTCGTCATGCCTGGGCGTGGATTCATATAGTCCTCATGGTCCTCCTCTACCTTGGAGGCGGGGCCTTCGTGGCGTACGTCTTCCAGCTGACCGAGCCTGAGCTGGTGCCCATCCAGGCTTTCGTCCTGGGTTGCACGTGGCCGGCCATCGTGGCCAACTACATCTCGGCACGCCAGACGGGAGATGGAGTCCCGCCTGCGGACAAGCCCGCCTTGGCGGAGGTGGGATCGATCTCGGCCGAATTGGATAACATGAAGGACGTCGTCCGAAATCTTGAAGAGATCAAGACATCGGCCTCCGTGCCGGCCGCCGAGGAGATCAAGAAGAAACTGGATGGCGTTCTCGACAAACTCAAGGGGCAGCCGACGACGAGGTCTTCGCCCTGAGTCCTCCTTGCATCGGCAATCGGCCAAGCCGATAATGAAGGAGGCCAACGTCGGTCGGGAATGGACGGGAGACACGTGATGGAAAGCCAGGACTGTGCTCGGCGATGGATGAAATTGGTCCCTTCCGTGAAGGAGACCGACCCGCTCACGGAGCCGATCCTGCGGTTGAAAGAGCATGGGGTCGCCGTGCTCACGAACGCGAAAGGAGTGCCGATCGGCATCCTGACGCTGGCCGACCTGGATGCGGTATCGGAGCGGGCGGCGAAGCTGGCTCAGGGTCCGGCTGAACATGCGGCGGCGCTCTTCGAGTGCCGCGGGCAGGACATGGTCCGCAGCGTGAAGGATACCGAGCCGGTGGCCAGCATTGCCGGCAAGCTCGCGGTCTGGCAGTTCAAGTCCGGGGTCCCCGTCGTCAACGAGGAAGGAGCCTATCAGGGATACATCCATGTGGATGACCTGACGAAAGCCGCCAAGATGGACGTACGCGAACGCCAGCAGCAGATCAGCAGGAAGATCGGCCATTTGAAGGCCTCCTTCCCCAATGAGTGGGCCTCGATCCAGAGGCAGATTCCGATCGACTTCAAAGAACCGCCGGAGTGGTAGCCGCGTTACCACGGCCATTCCAGGGCCACAATAAGAGAAAACCTCTCAACAAGCTCACCCAGCAGAACCGGTCTCCCTAAATACGCCAAGAATCTTGTCCATAAACCGTCACTTCTTTCACCAACTTTCCTGACGCCAAGTTCGGAGCCTGGAGTCCGTTCGCTGTTCAGTGATCCGATTAATTATCCGGGAATCGACGTCGCCTTTGTCCCAATTCCCCATTTCCCCCTTCTAGGGATGTGGAGGCGCGTGAGGCGCCGGGCATTCCGACGAGGAGGTTGCGATGAAAAAGGGACTGCTGAGGATAGGGGGTTTGGCGGCCCTCCTCGCCCTCGGGGCGGGGGGGCTCGCGTGGGCCGGCCAGGGCCAGGGGTTCAGCGACACGGACGACATCACCAAGGAAGTCGGGGGCATCGGCGACCTCCTGGGCGTCTTCATCTTCATCGCCTACGCCATCGTGGGCGGGTACGTCATCATCGGCGAGCTGTCGAACGCCCGGGAGACCGGCCGCTGGGGCAAGGTCGGGGTCGCGATCGCGGCGGTCCTCATCGTGGGCTTCGCCCTCTGGGGCATCATGTCCCGCGCGGGGCAGAAGCCGGACAGGATCATTCAGAAAATCCAGGCCCGCTAGGAAGCGGTTTTCGAGAAGAATTTCCAATGACAACATCCGCTGCGCTCCTTTCAGTCGATGCGCGCAAGTCCCGGGTCTCCCCGCCACTTCTTGGCCTCGTGGCGGTCCAGGTGATCGTCGCCCTGACGGCGGCGGGGCTGGACCTGGCCAAGGCCTGCGGGGCCTGCGTGAAGACGACCGAACTCCACGGGATCATCGCCATCGTCGGAGCGGCGGCATATGCCATTCTCTTCCTTGCAGGGTGCCTCGGGCGCGTCCGGCCCTTCGCGATCGGCGTCTCCGCGGCAGCCGGCGTCCACGCGGCGCTCATGATCTGGATGGTCGAGAAGAGGACCTTCTGCGCACTATGTCTGGTGAGCGCCGCGGTTGCTCTCGTTCTCATCGCCGTCTCGCTGCGGATGAGGGTGGGAACGGTCATGCTCCTCGAACGGGTCACCCTCCCGGCCCTCCTTCTTGCCGGTGGCGCAACCTTCGCCCTCGACGCCATCGAAGAATCCCGGAGGGACATGCGCAATCGGGCAATCCAGGAGTTCCAGACTGCCGACGCTCGGGATGAGACGCCCGCGGCCGGTCGGCCCCTCCAGATCACGGTCTTCGAGATGGACCACTGCCCCTACTGTCGCGATTTCCGCGACCTCTACTGGCCGCGCCTCAAGCAGGAATTCGGTTCCAAGATCGCCGTCCGCTTCCTCCCGGCCGAATCGGCGGATTGGGTCAAGCGGAGTCCCACGATCGCCATCGAAGCGGGCGGGGTCTTCGAGGGGCTCCCCTTCCGGTACGAAGACCTTCGCCAGGCCGTTACGGAAAGCCTCGCGGCACGAGGTTAGGGAGGAGAATTCCATGCGCATCGCCAGCATCCTGGCCCTCGCTGTCCTCCGGGCGCCCGGCTCCGCGCAGGAAGAGGGCGAAGAAAAGCCGGGTGCGGCCCGAACCGTGACCGTAAGGGACGGCGAAACGGTGACGCTCATGCTCCGCGTGGCCGAGCCCACCAAGAACCTGCTCACGGTAGTAACGCTGCCCGAAGCCGTCGTCCACGTCCTTTCGGCGTGGGATGAGAAGGACCTCTCCGTGGAGCAGGAAGGAAACAGGCTCTTCCTCAAGCTCCTCTCCAAGGTCGAGGGCCACCTGGACGTGGTGACCTCCGGGGGCGCGCACATCCGATTCCTCATCCTCCCCGCCGAGGGAACGGTCCCGTACGACTCGAACGTCCTCGTCAAGGCGGCGCCGGCCAGGCCCGTCCAGGGGCCCCCCCGGGCCCCCGGGGCCTCCGGGGCCCTCGAACTCGTGAAAGCGATGCGTCTGGGTGACGTTCCTCCGGACGCGACGGTCCGGTCGGGCGGAGGGGAGGTCCTCTTCTCCTCGCCGGACGTGGACGTGGCGCTGGCGTGGATCTACGAGACCGGGCGCTTCCGCGGCACCGTCCTCGCGCTCACGAACAAGTCCTCCTCGGAGGCCTACCACGTGGACGTTTCGCGCTTTCAGGGGGAGAGACTCGTCCTCATCGGGTCCAAGGACGTGATCGTCGGTCCTCAAAAGATGACCCGTCTCTACATCGTCGAGTGGAAGTGAGGCCGCGATGCTCCGGTTCGTCAAAGGGTCGCCGCGCCAGCGGCTCCTCGCCCTCGCGATCTTGGGGGTCGTCCTCACCGTCCTCTTCGTGGGGTTCGGGCTCCTCCGCGGCCCCCGCCGCGCACCGGGAACGGAAAGCTCCTCCCCTTCCCCGGGAGGATTCGACGTGGCCGTCGAGGACTCCCGCAAGGTCGTGGCGTTCGTCGAATCCTACGGCCAGCGGATCGAGGGCGCCGAGAAGCGCCTGGCGGAGAGGGAGTCGGAACTCGCCCAACTCAAGGCCGAGATCAAGAAACAGACCACCGTGATCGCCGCGCTGGCGAGCGAACTTGCGGCCGTGCGGAACGAAGCCGGATCTCGGAACCCCGCCGCGGTCCAGAGTCATCTTCTCCGCCCCGGCGAGCCGCCCCCAGCCGGCCTGCCCCCGGAGGCCCCGGCGCTTCCCCGCCTCCAGAAGGTGACGCTCAAGACGGGCCTCCGCGAAGCGGAGATCCAGAGCCGCAAGCACGAGGTCAGGATCCCGGCCGGGAGCTTCGCCGAAGGCACGCTCCTTACAGGTGTCTACGCGCCCACCGAGGGAGGGGCGCATCCCGTCGGGATGCGGATGGACTTCGCCTGGGTGGGCCCGAACCGCTCGCGCATCCCCATCCGGGGGACGTTCCTCGTGGGCAAGGCCCAAGGAGACGCCAACTCCACGCGGGCCATCATCCAGCTCGACCGGCTCTCCTACGTCGGCAAGGACGGCCGCACGATCGAGGTCCCCGTGAATGGCTACGTGGCCGACGAGGACGGCGTGATGGGTCTCGCGGGCCAGTACGTCTGGCGGATCCAGGCGGCGGCTACGCTCGCCGCGGTCACGGGCGGACTCTCGGCCGCCGCGGATGCCGCCGCGCAGCGTGAGACCGCCACGCAGATCAACCCGCTCGGAGGGAGCTCCACGATCGTCACGGGCGACATCGGCAAATTCGCCCTCGCGCGCGGGGCCTCGCGCGCGGCCGATGAGGTGGGGAAGATCATCACGCGCCGCCTCGACGAGATCGTGCCCGCCATCTACGTGCCGAACGGGAAACGACTGACGTTCGTCCTCATCGACGGCGTAACCCTCGAAGGCCTCCAGGTGAGCGAGGTAAAGAATGAGTCCTCCAAGAACCCGTACGCAGGCCTGGATCTCGACCGTTAGGGCGATCGCGCTCGTCCCCCTCCTCGGCGGCTGTGCCCTTTGGGGGTCTCCCGTCCCCGCCGGCCGGCCGGTGCGCGAGGTGTACGAGGACACGGACGGCCCGCATACCGCCAAGTTCCGGATCGAGCAGGCCCCCCTACCCGGCCAGGTGGAACGGACGCGCCCGGTCATCTACCCGCCCAAGGTCTTCGCAGTCTGGGTCCCTGAACACCTGGACTTCGAGCGGGACATGAAGATCGGCGCCCACTGGGTCTACATCAAGCTCCGCGATTCCTCGTGGATGGAGGAACCGATCGACCGGGAGCCTGGGACCTCGGAATGCGCGGCCCCTGCCGAGGTCGCGCCGCTACGGGAACGGCTCGGCCGTGGACAGATTGAGCGGCTGCTCGTCCCGTTCCAAGCTTCTTCGCCCCCCGGCCCGGCAGAGGTCTCCGACGAGCGAGGCGGCCGCCGGCCGCGTGGAGAAAGGCCGTGATCGAGGAACTTGCACCCACCCGCGAGGATGTCCCTTCCTACGTCAAGTATCTCCCCCATCACTCCGTGGACCCGGATGGGCAGGTCGTCCTCCTCGCCGACAATGCGGCCTTCGCGCCCGACTCCCTCGGCATCGTCTGGCGGATCGGCTTCGTGGGCGCCGAAGCCCGGTCGGACGGCGAGGCGGGCGCTATAGCCGCGCGCCTGGACAACCTCCTCGTCAACATCCCGGATGGAACCGCGGCTCAGTTCATCCTGCGGAGTTCCCGTAACGCGCGCGCGAAGCTCGACGCCTGGCAGGCATCGACCCGCACCGAGGACCCGATCCTCGCGGAGCTGGCGCAGGCGCGCCGGGCGGCCCTGGAGAAGCTGTCCCTCAAGTCCGGCCCCACCGTCTTCGAGGCGAGGTCCCTGGAAGCGGTCTTCACCCTCCTTCGCCCCGGGACGTGGGGAAAGACCGATGCCAGTCCCATCGAGGCGCTCGCCGCCGCCGGGAGCGGGTCCTCCCCGGTCCACAAGCGCATGGCCCAGGCCTACATCGAGGACCGGAAGAAGATGGCCGAGCTTGCCCGGACCCTGGAGAGCCTCATGGCGCAGGCGCGTCTTCCGTTCACGCGCATGGCCGAAGAAGAGGTCGCGCAGATTCTCTACGCCGCGCTCAATCCGCTCGCGGCGCGGACGCTCTCGGTCCAGCCCGCGCGGCTGGGGCAACCTCTCCGGGAGCGCGTGGCGCAGGCCTACCTCGGCATCGACTCGGACACCGGCGCGCTCTTCATCGACGAAATCTACGCCAAGGTGGTCACGGCGACCCTGCCGCCGACCTCGTCCCACGCGGGGATGCTCATGAGAAGCACCCAAGCGACCACCTTCCTCGACATCGCCAGCGAAATGGACCTCGTCCTCGACGTCTCCGTGCCCGACCAGGAGCAATTGCGCTTCAAGTTCGGGGGCCATCGGAGACTGGCGACGAACCAGGTCCGCGACAAGGACCAGGCGCCGTCGCTCGGCTCCCAGGCACAGGAACTCGTCGAGATCGAGCGGGAGCTCGCGGCGGGCAAGCGGGTGGTCTCGTTCCGGCTCCACGCCGTCGTCCGAGGGCGCACGGCCCAGGAAGCGGCCGACCGCGCGCGCGACGTACGCTCGGCGCTCCAGACCGCGGGCTTTCCCGCGATCGTCGAGGGGCCGCTCGCAGGGTCCATCTTCCTCCAGTGCATCCCCTTCGGATACCGCCCGGACAACGATTCTCTCCTCCGCAGGAACCTGCCGCCTCAGGTGACGTTGACCCTCGCCCATCTCCTGCCGGTCTACGGCTCGTTCGCGGGGACGCCGGCGCCTACCCAGGTCCTCCTCAACCGCCGCGGCGAGCCCGTGTTCTTCAGCCTCTTCAACGGGAAAGAGGTCCCTCACTGCCTCGTCTCGGGAAAGTCGGGCGGTGGGAAGAGCGTCTTCGGGAACGACCTCATCGTCAACGGCCGCCGGACGGGAGGACGTTTCTGGGTCCTCGACTGCGGGGGAAGCTACGAGAAGCTCACCCGGACGCTCGACGGCACGTACGTGAGCTACGCCCGGGCGAATCCGCCCCGGCTCAATCCCTGCGGGGTCGCGGGCGAGGACGGCTCCTGCCCTCCGGAGACGAACTGCTTCCTCCGCGATTGGCTCACCGAGATGGCCACGCACGGCCAGGGGACGCTCAGCGTCCGGGACCAGAGCCTCCTCTCGACGGCCGTGCGGAAGGCCTTCGCCGCGAAACCCGGAAAGGAAGTGTTCCTGGGCGAGATACACGACGCGCTTCTCACGCTCAAGGCGGAACACCCCGTGGCGAAGGACCTGGCGGTGTGCCTCTCGGACTACGTCAAGGACGGCCCCTACGCGCGCCTCTTCGATGGCCCGAACGAGATCGACTTCACGAATCCCCTCGTGGCGGTCGACCTGGCCGGCGCGGCCATCGAGAAGGCCGTCCAGAGCGTCCTCGTCATGGGCCTCATGTACGGCATCGCCCAGGCCGCCAAAGCCTGGATCACCGAGGACAAGTATCTCCTCATCGACGAGGCCTGGACCCTCCTCAAGAGCCCGTCGGTCCAGGAGTTCATCGAAAACGTCGCGCGCACCGCGCGCAAGCATCGCCTGGCGCTCGTGGTCCTCTCCCAGCAGATCACGGACCTCGACGGCGAGGCGGGACGCGCCATCCTGGCCCAGATGAGCACGAAGGTCTGCCTCTACCAGGACCCCGACGCCATCCCCGCCGCGGCGCGGCTCCTCCAGCTCGGCAGCCGCGCGACGGACCTTTTCAAGACCCTGCGGACCGTCCCGGGGATGTACAGCGAGATCTTCCTCAAGACCCCGTATGGCTCGGGCGTGGCGCGCCTGGTCCTCGATCCCTTGACCTACTGGATCATGACGAGCGACGTGGGCGACCGGAAGCTCCTCGACGGCCTCATCGAGAAGGCGCAGGCACGCGGCCTCTCCGGCCGGGAGGCGCTCCGCCAAGCGCTCCTTGAGGCGGCGCTCCGCTACCCGCACGGGGCCCCCACGGCCGCCAGCGCAAGAACTCCTTCCGAGGCCGGCGCGAAAAAGGGGGCGTAGAAGGCGATGGACGAGATCCGCGGCTGGAGCGCCATCGACACGCTCTACGAGATCAAGGGCTTCGAGATCACCGCCCGCCTCTTCGGATACCTCTACCCCGCCGTGGTCGGGATCATGCTCGGCTTCGGCCTTGTCCACGTCCTCTACAAGACCACGGTCGAGAACCGTTACCGCGCGATCGCCGCCTACGTCGCCATCTCACTCTTCCTGGCGTGGCTGATCGCCCCCACCCAGGTCCGGATCGCCCTCCCCGCCGGATATGCCTACAACGCCACCCTCAAGGACCTCGTCCACACCGCCGAGACGTCGGGCGGCGCCGCCCACGGCGTCGAGGCCCCCCGCGTGATGGTCTGGACCCATGCCCTCATCGACTGGCTCCAGCGCCTGCTTGTGCGCGCCGTGGACCGGAGCTTCGAGAAGGAACCCTTCGGGCACGACCGCGGGGCGGTGCTCCTCAGGCTGGCCAAGATCCACGATCCGGACCTCCGCCAACGCTATCACACCTTCATCCTCTGGTGCCACCTCCGGGCGATGGCCGCCCGCGAGAAGGACCGCCGCCCGCCGCCCGCGCCCTATTACGACCCCTTCAAGATCGCGCTTGCCGAGTACGGACGATTCGCCATCCCCGGGACCGAGCCCGTCGCGGACATCACGGGGAGCGGCGCCGGAGGTCTCGGGACCCCCGATCTCCCCTGCTCCACCGAGGCCGCGGAACTCTCCAGGAAAGTGATCGAGCACGTCCGCGACGCCCGAGAGCTCGAGGACGCCCGGACCGTCGTCCTCGACCTCCTCGTGAGCGAAGGAACGCTCGGCCACGGGACGGCAGGCAGCCACTACCAGCCTGTGGAGATCGTCAAGGGCTACGTCCTCTACAATGAGACGATCGGACTCCTCGCCGCCGACGAGATCAAGGCCCTCCAGCGGGCGCTCCCCGACTACGAGATGTTCGACCGGAAGACCCAGACGGACTCCAACAGCCAGACCGCCGGCAACCGCATCCGATCCGCCGTGAGCTGGCTCGTCAAAGGCTGGCAGTCCATCGACCAGTGGATCAAGCACCGGGCGGAAGGCCCCGCCCTCTATTTCAAGGTCACTTCGTACGGGCCCTACGCCTACGGGATCGCCGGCATGATTTTGCTGGCCATCTTTCCGTTCGCGGCCTTCGTGGCCCTCTTCCCCGGCCACTGGAGCGCCCTCTTCACCTGGGCCAAGTACCTGCTCTGGGTGAAGCTCTGGATGGTCTTCTGGTCCATCCTTTCCCGATTCAACGAATGGCGCTATTCGCTCGACGACATCGGGAGCGACCCCTCCAACGGCATCGGGGACCAGACCTACATCTTCCCCGCGATCGCGGCCATGTACCTCCTCACGCCCGCGCTCAGCCTCATCGTGGTCCAGCTCCTGAGCGCCGCCGGCAAGGGCGTGGGAGGCGCGATCGGGAGCTTCGTCGGCGCCTCGGGGGGCGCCGGCGGGCAAGTCTTGGGACAGGCCCAACAGGCCGTCGACCAACTCGGCCAGGACGGCGTGAAGACCGATTCCCCATCCCCGGACATCAACATCGCCGTCCTCATAGCTCCAGAGGCGACTCCGGAGGCGTCAGACCCTGTCTACGCATCGCAATTGGGGAGCGAGCCCCAGGCCCTCGGCTATTCGGGCGGTGCGGGAAACGAGGCCGGAGGCTCGGCCGCCGGTGGCGCCGCGCGGGCGGCGGGAGAGGCGGCCGTGTAGATCGCTCCCTGACGTGTCGCGATGGGAGTGCACTTAAGGATTGAACGGGAGCCAAGAAATGGGTAAAAATGCACCCCCGCGACCGGGGTTATCGACCAACGGGGATAGTCTCCCCAGGAAGGTCAAGGTGGCCCCGGCCGCGGAATCTCGAGGCGAAGAGTTTGTCGGGCGTCCCCTCGACAAGAACACCATCGGCAAGCTCTACAACGCCCTCTCCACGAAACTCATCAAGGTCCTGACGGCCCAGCTCGGGCTTCACTGCACCCCGGAGATCGTCGAAGACGCCGTCATGGAGACCTTCGGCTACCTCACCGCCCGGGCCGAGGAAGGCCGGCCCCTCGTGATCGAGAAGGATGCCTTCTGCTGGCTCGCCAGCGGCGTCGAGCGCCGCATCGCCGAGAGGGGCGAGCGAGAGGCCGCCCGCCCAGAGGAAGGCGACGATGCACTTTGCCCGGCGGGGGACTCCACCGCCGACCCGGCCCAGAGGCGCCCCCTCTCGATCATGGTCGGCGCCGAGCAGCTCGGAGTCGTCGAGCAAGCCATGACCGATCTTAACGAGAAGGAGCGCGAGATCCTCGGCCTCGTCATGAACGAACGGCTCGACCTCAAGGAGGTCGCCGAACGACTGGGCATTCCCCACGAGGACGCCCGGAAGGCCTGCGCCCGCGCCCGCCGAAAGCTCGACGACGCCCGCGGGAGGTGGTCGTCCTCGTTTATCCACGAAGCGGACAGCCATACCTACAAACCCCGGACGCGGAAGGCGGTCCTCCAGGCGATCCACATGCTCCCCAAGGAATCGCGGGACGTCATCGAGGAACGCTACGTCCGACGCCGTCCCGACGGCGAGGCGGCACGGATCCTGGGACTGTCCCTTGAAGCCTTCACCGAACGCCTCTGCCACGCTGAGAAGCTCTTTGCCTGGAAGTACGGGATGAAGGTGCCGGAGGATCTCGAGGCCATCCTCCGGGAAGACAGGAGGCCCTGATCGTGTGCGACGCGACCGCCGCCATTCTCGCCCCTCGGATACACTCCCTCTTCGAGAGAGAAGGCGCTTCCCGCACGGGCGAGGAGATCCTGGCCTCCTTGCGCGCCGGAGGTCTTCTCTGCGAAGCCCACGCCCCCGCGCTCGACATGGCGCTCCGCCGCCTTCTGCGCGAGGGGAGGCTACGGACCGACTCGGGCCCGGCCGCGCTCGACCTCGATCCTGACGAGCTGCGGCGTCTGGCCTTCGTCCCCGGGACCCCTACCGGGCCCCTCGGCCCCGGTTCGATCGTCGATGGCCGCCTTGAGATCCTCGAAGAGATCGGCCGCGGTGGGATGGGCGTCGTCTTCCGCGCGCGCCACCTCAACCTCGAAAAGGACGTCGCCCTCAAGGTCCTCTCGCCAACGATGCTCCATCCCTCGGTGGAGTTCCAGGAGGCCCTTGAGCGCTTCCGCCGGGAGGCCCGGGCGATCGCGAAGCTCTCCCACCCGCACATCCTCCACGTCTACGACCTCGGGCAGGAAGGCGAGTTCATCTACTACGTCATGGAGCTCCTGGGCGAGACCCTCGCCCAGAGGATCGACCGGGAGGGTCCGCTCCCGTGGGCGACGGTCCTGGAAACCATGCTCCACATGGCGGAGGCCCTCAAGGCCGCCCACGACCAGAACATCCGGCACCGCGACGTCAAGCCCGCCAACATCCTCTACCCGGGACCGCGCCTTGCGGACTTCGGCCTCGCCCAGGTCCTCCCCGCGCCCGGGTCCGCGGCCGACTACCGCAGCTTGACGCGCCAGAGGACGCTCATCGGCACGGTCCAGTACATGGCCCCCGAGGTCGCCAATCTCGAGGAGGGCGATCACCGGTCGGACCAGTATTCGCTTGGCGCCTCCATGGTCGAGGCGCTCACGGGTCGGCCCCTCTTCGACATCCCGCCGGGTCCGAGCCACCAGCTCGAATGGATGTATCACCAGGTAAACGAGAAGCACACGCCGATCCTCGATCTCCGGCCCGACTGCCCGCGAGAGTTCGCCGAGGCCGTCGAGCGGACGCTGGCGAAGTCGCCCGACCTCCGCTACCAGAACTGGGGCGCCCTCGTGAACCATCTGAGGAAGCTCCTGTCGAAGCTGCCTCAGCCGGCGGCTCCGGCCTCCACGCGGATTCCGACCTCGGGCCGGGGCCCCTCCATGACGCAGGCGACCTCCACGGAGAGCGGGCCCGCCCGACCCCGCCCCGCCGGGACGACGATCGTCTCCCGGTTCCTCGGGGCCATCGACCTGGAGGCGGTCATGCTGACCTCCACGTACGAAGAGCGGTTTGGCGCGGGCTGTTTCTCCGTGAACCTCCCCTTCATGAAGGCGCTGGGCGAACTGGCCCGCCGGAAGGCCATCCTCCGCCTCCTGGGGCGCATCGCGGCCCGCGAGGCCGGCGTCGATCAGATCTCCGACTTCGAGGATCGCTACCTCTCCGAGATCGACACCCTCACGGCAGGGCAGGAGATCCCCGCCACCGCTCGCCCCTTGAACCTCGACCTCCGCGACTACCTCTGGATGGTCACGCGCCACGGCACGGAGGACAAGGCCAAGGGCTCCTTGCCCGACCTTTCATCGGCGGAAGCCGTTCTCAAATTCCTCCAGGAGGCCATCGACGATCCGTCGCTCCAGGTCCATCGCGTCCCCGAACCGGCCGTCCTTCCTACCCCGCCTGCCGTGCCGTCCCCCACCTCCGGCCCTTCTTCGCCCGCGATCACGCGGATCCGCTGGGCAAGCGAACGGCGCAAAATACTGGGAGAACTCCGCTCCCGGGTCCATCAGATCACCTCACGCTGGCACGAGCGCTTCGGCCACAACTGCTTCGAGCACGGAGCTCCGGAGTTCCTGACCGACCTCTGGGAGACCGCCAAGGAACGCGGCATGGTCCCTCTCATGCGGGCGGTCGTCGAGCGTGAGAAGGGACAGCCCTGCGACCGCTTCGCGGATCTCTACGAACAGGCGCTCTTGGCGGTGGCCAAGGGGACCGCTCCCGACCAAGCCCTCCTCCAAGCGGGGATCGAAATCCCCTTCACCCGGTACCTCTGGAGGGATGTCGAGTTCGCCGATCAGGAACTCCGCCAGGAACGCGAGCCCAATCCCTCGATCGCGCGGGCCATGGTCGCCTTCCTCGAAGAAGCCTTCGACCACCCGCGGCTCGAATCCTACCGCGTGCCCCAGTTTCCCCCGGCCCCGGCGGCGCCGGAGCGCGCATATGCCACCGCCGCGGTCTTCCGGACCGAGGATCTGATCGGCCGAAAGCTCGGCCCCTACCGCGTCCAGCGTTTCATCGGCAAGGGGGGCATGGCCGCGGTCTACGAGGCCCACGACGAGAACCTCGAGCGACTCGTCGCCCTCAAGGTCCTCTTCCCCCATCACGCACAGGATGAAGACTACGTCAAGCGCTTCCTCCGGGAAGCGAAGGCCGCCTCGAAGTTCCAGCACCCCAACGTCGTCCACGTCTACTCTGCGGAGCTTGAAGGGGCGCTCCTCTGGATCGTCATGGAACTCGTCCGCGGGCAGACGCTCCGCCAGCTCCTTGACGCACGCGGCACCCCCTTGGAGACCCATGAGGCCCTCCGGATCGCCCGCCAGGCGGCCGAGGGGCTTTTCGCGGCCCACGAGGCCGGCCTTATCCACCGCGACATCAAGCCCGACAACCTCATGGTCGATCCGGACGGCCGCCTCCGGATCATGGACTTCGGCCTAGTGAAGGCCCACCTCAAGGAGAAAGGCGCGACGGCCACCACCAAGGATCTCTTCCTCGGCACGCCAAAGTACGCCTCCCCGGAACAGTGCAGGGCCGAGGATCTGGACCCCCGCACGGACATCTACTCCCTCGGCGTCACGCTCTACGAGCTTCTCTCCGGCGCCCTCCCCTACGTGGCCCGGAAGACGAGCGCCTTCCTCAAGATCGTCCCGGACCCGAAGATCCCGCCGGTGCCTCTCCGGGAGAAGAATCCCCGCGTGCCGCCCGAAGTGGAGGACCTCGTGGAATGGATGATCGCCAAGGACCCGGACGATCGTCCAGCCAACGCCACCGAGGTCATCAACCGGATCGACGAGATCATCGAGAAGATCGAGAGCGGGAAACAGGCGAGGCGCCCCCGGAAGCGCGCGTTCTTCGCCGCCGGCGTCCTGGCGCTGCTGGCCGCCCTGGTAATCTACTATTTCTGGCCTGGTAAGCGCGAGCCGTCATCCCCCTCCGAGATCGCCCGCCCCAATATTTCCGAGCCCGTCGATACGCCGGAACCGCCCAAGCCTCCGCCGAGCGCCCCCTCCAAACCCTCGATCGAGGCACCAGTCTTGGCGAAACCCGAGTTGCCGGAGCCTGAACCCCTGCCAACCAAGACCCCCGAGGTCCAGCCTCCGGGGTCGGGCGGCCCCATCCCCCTCAGCCCCGGTTCGATCATCGACGGCCGCCTTGAGATCCTCACGCATCACAAGCCCACCGAAGACGAGATCAAGATACTCGACAAGCTCCTGGCCCTCAGTCGTTCGTCGCTCCCCCGGAGGGCTTCCTACTCGTTCGATCAGGCCCTCTCCCAGCTCGCCGCCTTCCGCAAAGAGGAGACGCTCACGCCCTGGACGACGATCTTCGTCGAGGCCGAGCGTGAGCGCATCGAAGCCGCCGCCCGCGCGTGGAAGACCGCCCCCCTATTGAAGCCCGATGTGGTCCACGCCCTTACCCTCCGGGATGGCCGGACGCTCAAGGGCCGCTCCCTCGGCGTGGCTGCCGACCAGATTCGCCTCGAACTCACGACGGGATTCCGCGAGACGGTCCCCGTGGACCTCGTGGCCCCCGTGAGCTTCCCCGCCGCGGCGGCTCCTTCCTTCGAAGGCCTGCTTCTCCGTTCCGCCGCTGGCGACGCGCTCGGCGTCCTCCCGAGACTCTCCGAGACCGAAGCGACCGACCGCCGGCGATATCTGCCGCTCCTCGTCGACCAAGCCGTCGAGGAAGCGCTCCTGGCGGTCTCGCGCCGGAAGGACGTGAAACCCCTCCTCGCGCTCGACCTCTCCGAGTCCTTGAGGACCACGCTCGGGGCCGTCGCCCCCGCGCGGCTCCAGCTCTACGACACGGAGAAGGAAGCGGCCCGGCTCTACGCCATGAGGGGAGAGAAGGACGCCCTCGCCCGACTCCTCCTTGAGCTGGCCGACACGCGCGCGGGGGGTCTTGCGGCCCAGGAGACCCTCACCGCCTTCCAGAAGGAGCTCGCGGAGGCCTGGGAGAAGTCGCAGGCGAGCGAGGAGACGAAGTACGACCTCGAACTCGTGGGAAGCATCCCCTGGGGGGTCTGGACCAAGGACTCGAAATCCGTCCCCGGGGCCGCGATCACGCCCGATTTCAAGAACGACACTTTCACCCTCTCCTCCCCCGATCCCATCGAGCGCGTCAGGCTCCTCAAGAAGATGAGCGGCGCTAGGAAGGGCTACGCGATCAAGTGGCGTCTCGGTCCGACGTCCGGCGATTCCACCACGCTCATGCTCGCGCTTTCGTTTCACCGGTGGTTCGACCTCACCCCCCGGGAGGTCCAGCTCTTCCGCCGGGACAAGGACCCGGTGTCAAGCGACGAGAAGATCGGGCTGGCCAAGAAGGTGGACCTCCCCGCTCCGGTCCGGGCCGGGACGATCCATGTCGTCCCCCGGCCGTCCCTCGTCCTGGTGTACCTTGGCGAGCGCCTCCTCTTCACCCTCAAGGAGGAGGACTGGGCCCTCGGCGAAGGCCTCCAGATCGGCGCCGGCGGGGGCGCCGTCATCCTCGAATCCCTGAGGGTCCTCGAACGCACGGCCGACTGAGAAATGGATCCAGAGTCCGAATTTATAGGAGACCGCACTATGTTCCGTCCCCGTTCCCTGAGCTGGACCGCCGCAGCGGTCCACGTCCTCGTGCTCCTGCCGTTCGCCGGCTGCTCCTCGAATCCCAAGGAGCCCAAAGGGCCTTCCCCGGCCGGCGCCCCCTCCACGGATGCCCAGCAGCCTCCGGATGCGGTCGTCCTGACGTCCAAGGAGGTCGTCCGGGGCCGGATCACCAACATCGACGGCTTCAACCTCACCGTCAAGGACGAGGACGGATACTTCCGCACCATCACCCGCGGCGCGGTCTACACCATCAAGTACGGGTCCGAGGAGAGCTACGCGCGCTGGAACGCGCCGCCCCTCGCCCCCGCGCCCGCCCACGCGGTCCACTCCCCCGCATCGAGCTGGTTCCCTCGCTCCGATCCGAACCAGGCCGTCCAGCCTACGCTCATCGACTGGTTCACGGGGCACGAGATGAATGAGTGCGTCGGCGAGAAGCTCGCCAAGACCCACGCCGACCACAAGGACCTCATGCTCTTCCTCCCCCCGGGAGGGAAGCTCGTCCTCTACGACCGCAGGAACCTCGGCTTCCACGCGCATACATGGCCCACGGGCTATCACAAGCCCATCGACAAGCCCGAGATCGCCATCCCCGTCCCCGACAAGGAGGAAGCCATCCCCCAGGCGATCGCGTTCGTCAGCTCCTCCCTGGAGATGAAGACCAACGACGGGACCAAGGACCACAAGAGCTACGCCCTCTCCGCCATCATCTCGGCGGTCCTGAAGCCCCTCTCGGCGAGCGAGGCGTACCTCACCGCGCAGACCTTCGCGGGCGGCAAGCCCGCCGCGGGGACCAACGGCCCCATCTGGGCCGCGGCGCTCCCCCGGAACGACCGGGAATGGTACCTCTACGTGCTCGACGGGCCCGAAAGGCCCCACGCGAAGCTCCTCCAGGCATCGTACGTCGGGATCGGCGACGCGGTCCTCGACTCGAACGCCATCATCGAGGTCCAGGCGCCGGACGGCGCCGCGATCGGCCGCGTCTTCGTCCTCCCGTATCCCGATCCCCAGGCCGTGGCCCCCGAGGCCCCGGTCGTCCTCTACACGGGCGCCAGGACCGATCCCACCCCGATCGCCTCCGTCGCGCTTCCCCCTCGGTACACGATCATGACTCCCCAGAAGCCGCCGGCCACGAAGGCCGACGTCTGGGTCCACTACCACGACGTCAGCAAGGACATCCCCGAGCAGGTCTTCATCGGCACCGGCACGGGCGCTCCCACCGCGACCGACGTCCGGATCATCGACCGGCCGCTCGTCCCCGATCAGGCCGACGAAAAAGTCTCGATCGACCTCGGTTCCAGGGCCGAGGAGGAATTCCCCCTGGTCTGCTGGTTCCACTCACGGAGGAGCTACCTCTGGCGCGAGCCCAAGGGCTTCCTGCCCCGGGGCAATCCGCTTCCACTGCTCCCCACGGCCGGGCCCACGAAACTCACGCGCGTCATCATGTCGCCCCCCGTTCCCCACGTGCTCCCTATTCTCTTCGTGGGCAACCGCCCCGCGGCGGCAGTCATGCGTGGCGCTGATCCGGCGGCGGGCCTCGCCACCGGCATGTCCAACGCCGTCATGCAGGACGCCCTCGCCCGCGAGGCGGGTCGCGGCCTCACCAACCTCACATCGAGCTTGGCCCCCACGATGAACGCCATCCCCGGAGGAGGCACAGGAGCCTACCAGAACGTCACGAACGTCACCCTGGTCGTCCCGTCCCAGGCCGGCGTAGGCGGCCTGGGCAGCACCCCCGCCTATGTCACACCGCCAGCGGGAGTCTTCATGCCCACCCAAGGCCCCCCGAATCTCGCCTCGGCATTCGCCAATCCCGGTGTCCGGCCCGCCGGATTCGTCGATCAAACGGACGGGACGTACTACAACAGCCAGGGACAGAAGGTGTGGGATCCGACCTCTCCGACAAGCAGCTACTCCAACTGGTACCACGGAGGAGGGGGGCAGGCGTCCGGAGGTGCACCTGGGATTTCCATTGGTGTTCCCGTAGGTCTCGGCCAGTCCATGAACATCCCAGTGCAACGCCAGAACCGGCGGTAGGAGAATAAATCGTGTCACCGATCCTGATCCTTCTCGTCAGCGCCTTGATTCCTCTCGCGGCGGTGGCGCAGGCCCAATCCGCTTCCGAACAGGACAAGAACCGCCAGGAACAGGAGGCGAAGCCCCCGCCTCCCCCGGCCGCCATGCAGAACCAGGTGAACGTCCGGGTCCTCCAATACCACGACAAACCGTTCCCCTTGCTCCACACCGCCCAGATCGGAGACCCCTTCCCCATCGACAGCGTCCACCCCGCCTTCAACGCGCACAACCGCTTCACCTACTACGGAGAATCCTTCTATCTTGAGGAACCGGCCCTCTCCACGCCTCTGAGCCCCAATCTCAACACCACCTTGGCGGGCAGCCTCCAGACCCTCACGGTCCGCACCGGATTCGCCCCCTCCGTGCTCACGGGCAATCCGAGGAGCGATCCCATCATCACCAAGCCCACCACCACGACCACGAAGCCGGCGATCCTCGGTGGCTCCAGTTCCGATGAGGCGGAGGATTCGAGCTCCACGCCCCTCTTCGGGCCGGAGATCGACGTCCCCTTGAAGGGCGATCTCACCGAGTGGCCTGCGACGGAGTGGCTCTCGGAGGGGACATCGCTCCACCTCTACGCCCGCGCCCTCTTCGGCTCGTTCGAGGTCTTCGACGTGGAAAGCGACCTCCAGCTCTACTCCGTCGGGCCCCGCGTCCTGGTGCCGCTCATCGCCGTCCCGGAGTTCAGCCTGGGGGGCTCGATCTCCGCCGGAGCGGCCTTCCTTCGCACGGACATCGGGGACGCCGTCGGATTCGAGGCGACGGGAGGCCTCCGGGCCCAGGTCCCCCTCCTGGGCGGCTTGGCCTTCGTCGCCGACCTCGGCTACGGATTCTTCACCGCGGAACATGTCTATTCCTGGGGGCCGTCACTCAACATGGGACTCGTCCTTTCCTGGTGACGCGATGCAACGCTGCTTCCGGATCGCGGGCCTCGCCCTCCTCGGGATTTCCTTCCTGAGCTGCGACGACGTCGGAAAGGACCTCGGCGGATCGGGGGGGACCGTGGCGCTCGCGGCGCCGACGAACCTGGCCGGCACGCCCCGGGCCGGGGGCACCGAGGTTCTCCTCGCGTGGTCGGACAACACGGTCCACGAGACGAACTACCGGGTCGATGTCGACTGGGCCCCCGACTTCACCTCCCCCATCGCGAACGTCCTCCTCGTGCCGGCGGACACCACCTCGTACGTCTACAGCACCTTCCCGGCCACGACTTACTACTTCCGGGTCCTGGCGGTCACGACCAACCTCGAATCCGACCCCTCGAACGTCTTTTCCATCACCACCCCGAATCCCCCGCCGGCCCCGAGCGGGTTCAAGGCCACGACCCTCTCCACGAGCCGGCTTGATCTCTCCTGGCTCGACGGGGCACGAGAGACGGGCTACCGGATTGAGCGGTCCGCCGACGGGGGGACCTCCTGGGCCCCGATCGCCACCTTGGCCGTGAACACCACTTCCTATAGCGACCTGGGGCTCGCGGCCGACACGGAATACGGCTACCGCCTCTACGCGACCAACGCCGACGGGGACAGCACCCCTTCGGCCGTATGGGCGATGACGGCCTCCGCGAATATCACCCTGACCACGCTCTATTCCGCGGGGAACGTGGGCTGGTACACTTCGATCGCCCTCGGAGGCGGCGTCAAGTACATCACCCACTTTGACCTGACGAACACGAACTGCCTCCTCACCCGGGGCCCTCTCCCGCCCCCTTCCACCCCCTGGGTCACCTGGACCATCGACTCGGGACCGACAGGGATCCAGGACGTCGGCGTAAACGGCACGTCGGTCGCGACCGAAGCCGGGGGCTACGTCTACATCGCCTCCCAGGACGCCACGAACTCGGACCTCCGGTTCGTCACGAACTACCCCGGCCCCCAGTACGTGGCCACCTCGCCGGACTCCGCGGGGAGCGTTGGCGGACGGCCCAGGATCGCGGTCTCCCCGGCGGACGGCACCATCCACGTCGTCTATGTTGACAACTTGGCGGGCCCCGACCAGCTCAAGCACGCCGTCCGGACCAATGGTCTCTGGAGCTTCGAGACGATCCTGCCGGCGCCCGCCTACATCGCCTCGTTCTCCATCGCCTTCGAGGCAAACGGAGACCTGCACGTCTCCCTGTCGCGTTCGCCGGACGGGGGGACCTACGAACTCGTCCACGCCGAGAAGAGCGGAGGGACCTGGTCCTTCACGTCGATCACGAACGCCGGCCAGCCCTGGGACAACTCGATCGCGGTCGATCCCTCGGGGTACCCCCACATCGCGTACTGCGCCCTCCCCCCCTCCGGCGCCACACGCCGGCTCATGCACGCGACGAACTCGGGCGGGAGCTGGGCGACGGAGCCCGTCGATGAAGCGGAGGGGAGAGAGCTGGGCTACTTCAATTCGATCGCCATCCATCCCACTTCGGGGCGTATCCACATCGCGTACTACGATGGGGGCTCGGTGGGGGACCTCCGGTACGCCCGGAAGGACCCGGGGGGCATCTGGGTCCGCCGGCTCCTCGATGCCCTGGGGAACGTGGGGACCCACACGAGCATCGCGTTGGACGCGAACGGCATCGTCAACATCGCCTACCGGGACGAGTCGAACGCCGATCTCAAGATCGCCGTGGGGGCGCCGTAGACCGGCTAATCTTTCGGCTCGCCCTTCTTTTCGGAAGACTCCTTCGGGGTGTTGTCTACCGATGCGACCTTCAAACGCGCCGGGGTCTCCACCGGCACTGTGGCACGCTTGAGGAATAAGAGAGCCCAAGCAGTATCGACCACCGGCCATCCCTCGGGCCCTGTCCAACGCCCATCCGTTTCTTGGAGTGGAAGTAATGTCGCAACCCCCTCCAAGAACCAATCATGCCCTCCGACCTTCTCTACATCCCACAGGATTGCAGCTCTCTCCAATCCATACAGGTAATAAAACAACATGGCAGGCTCGAATGAGCAACCTTCCGGGACACCTGCCTTCACTGAATACCGGCGCTGTATCCAGGCCCAGCCTCCCCACAGCAGTTCGTCATACTTGGCAATCTCAACGTCCGCAAGCTCTCTGGCGCGAAGGAGAGCGCTCTCGCATATCGCGATAATCGAAACCCCAGCACAGGTCATCGTTCCCGTGTATGGCATGAGATCAGCGTAGGGCCACCCGACCTCTCGGATTTTTCTTTCGGTCATTGCCCCTTTCCGGTGCCTGACCACAAGATCCACTTCCCTTCCAGACGCCTGCGCGTACTTCTCTGTCGCCCTCATCACCCGCTTCCAGACCGACACGGGTACTTCAATCCCCATTCGTGACGCGGCATACAGCGCCAAAACCGCGTACTGCGTATTGGAGAAGTTCGGGATGACTGCCCCCACATAGCCAAAGAGCCCGCCTTTATCTTGCATCGTCAGCAACGTTTGAACTGCCTGTGTCACAGTCTCTTTGTCTTCCCGTATCAGCTCTTTCCGAATCTTGGCCCTAGCCTCATCCTCCGAGAACTTCTCGACATCCTCGATCATTGAGAGAGGCAAGTACTTCGCCTCAATCGCCAATACGACCAATGCCGCATCATAGGACTCTCTCAGCTTCCTGCTTGCGATGTACGCGAATCCGCTCTTAATTGCAGGATCGTCCAGCGGCACGCCCGAATGTATTAAAGCCATGAGGCACAGCGCCGTCGAACCAACCCCATGCACCGTGCCGATCGGATATTGCGTGGCATCAATAAACTTCCCATCTCTGGTTTGCTGTGCTTTCAACCACGCTACCCCACGCCGCACCGCATCCTCGATCCGCCTTCCCAGGCCTTCCTTGCTTACCTCCACGAACGGCTCACGCAAACCAACCTCAACGCAATAATTCACCTTATCCATCTGCGCGAAGTCCGGACGACCCTGATAGTTCTCGGTTCGACCCACGATCTGAAAGCGTCCTGCAACTATGGCGCCATCACTGATCCTCACGGCCACCGTCACCCCTATAGACGTCGCCGGCTTCTGTCCCACGACTTCTACCGCGCCAGAATTTACGTTCCACTGCGCCTTGAACAGCTGAAAGCTTCCTTCCACCATGGCCAGCTCAGCGGCTTCCGGTTTGTCCTTTTTCGCCCGAAAAGCCACCTTCAACTGCTCGTCCACCCTGAACTTCTTCACCGCGCGCACCGTG
>CAYNDR010000011.1:0-2739 GCA_964395295.1 uncultured Planctomycetales bacterium | reverse complement strand
CCGGCGGGCAGTCAGCAAATGCAAACTCCTTCACCTCCCAGCGTACCCCTTGTTTCACCCTATCCGGATAGCGCCGGAGTATGTATCGCAATGGCAAGTCCCGATAGTCCGTCACCGCCACACGGCTATCCAGTTCACATCCCAGGAGCCAGAACTCGCCCTTCCTGGCCCCCTTCACTGCGTCGAATGCCTCGTATACGGCGGCGCGATCGTGGGGAAGCTTCCACGTGAGGTCGTATTCCTTCTGGGCGTCCTGCGGCCGGGCCTCTAGCGAAGCGAACGGAAATCCCAGGATCAGAACGAGGAATGTTCTCATCGGCCCCAACGATCCCTCCCTCTCTTGAACGACCGCCGCACGATCGGAGAACACTATACCAGATCAGGCTCCTAGGGAAGCCCCTTCACGCCTTCCCGCGCATCGTCGCGGTCAACGCCCTCCCGAAAGGGGGTCAAACGTGAACGTTCCCTCCACTCCGGATCGTTATTGGATCTGTCCCCCTTCACCATGCCCCCATCCGGCGGCCGGCCGAGCTTCCCGGGACTCATGAGCCCGAACCCCTCGCAGATGATCTCCAACGATTGGCGAATCCTGCGAGCCGCTTCCCCTCGCTTCGCCGGCGCCAAGCCATCGAGCAATCCTCAAGTCTTCAACTCGCCCCCGAACACCCGACGCTGGATTTCCGCGCGGATCTGGCGAGGCGCCTTTTCCACGACGGCTCGGAGGAGAAGGTCCTTCTCATCGCCCCCCAGCACCCTCGCCAATCGGATCACCACCTTGGCCGACGGGGGATTCACCTTCCCGTTCTCGATCCCACTGACGTAGCCCTTGTGCGACCGTATCCCCCGGGCCACGTCCTCCATCGTCCATCCCTTCTTCTGACGCAGTCGTTTCACGATCTCCCCGAAGCGCTCCACGAAAGCCTCCTTTCCATGCTGTCCCTCTCGATCTTTCTTCCGTGGTCCCGCCCCCATCCTCCCGCGCCCTCGTCACGCGAGCCCGGTCCTGAAGCATCCGGGACGAGAGATCATGAAGAGGAGCTTGCATACAGGGTCGGCGCCGTGCGGGACTTTAAATCCCAGGAACCTCTACGACCCCTTTTCCAGGAAGGCCTCCAGTAGATCCTCGGCCTTGCGGATATCGGCTACCGCGCGGTCCTTCGTTCTGCCCCCTTGCCCCCGCATCCCACTCGAGCCGCGCCCCTCGCTTCGCCTCACGACCGACTGAACGCCCCCTCCCCATCAGTGCTTGTCCATTGCATCGATCTTCTTCCATTCCCGCGCAAAATCGAGGATCGTTTTCTCGAAGGAGGCCCCGCACACCTGGCAGATCCACCAGAACTCGACCAGATCCACACGCCGCTCCCCCTGCTCGATGCGCGAAATGAAGGACCGAGGGCGCTTCATCCTCTGGGCAAGTTGCCGTTGGGTGAGCCCCGCGACCCCTCGAAGCCTGACGAGCGCCTTTCGCAAGACGTCGTACTGGGGCGTAAAGACGGATTTCTCCACGCCCTCAATATGCAGGCAGATAGGCCTTGCCCTCAAAATGTAGGCAGGCTATAATCCGAGGTACTGCAATGGATTGCTATTACCTTTGCGCCCCAAGTTCTGTTTCATCTGGCCTTCACTGAACAAAGCTCATAGAACCAGCGATGCGTATGGCAGTCGGGGGCCTGCCGTGGAGCCGATGTGGAATCCTTGCGACCGGGGTTACGCCGCGGCGGTTCCCTCGACTTGAGGCTGGGTCCCCGACTCCTTTATCCACGGCGAGCCCCGTGGCCACGTTCTTTCAGGACCATCGCCCATGCACTCTCGTCCTCCACGACCCCGCCATGTCTACCGGCGCAGGTGCCCGCGCTGCCGGTGCCTCACACCCCACGAGGACGTCGAACGCGAAGGTCGGGTCCACGTCGGCTTGACGATCGAGATCCCCTTCACCGACCAGGGACGCCATTGCTACCGCTGCGGGCATGGATGGGGCTTCATGTTCCAGAGGGAGAAGACCTGGATCACACTTCACCTTCGGCCTGCGTCTTATTGACCCCGAGGAGTGCCTGCCCTCTGAAGGATTATAGACTCGGTATATCCCTGTTGTCCCTCCCGAGCGCCAGAGTCCGGGCTGCTCCCCGGAGTATTGCCGATGCCGGGTGAGACATCAGCAGGGGATGGGGATACAGCCCGGACTCCGGCGCTCGGGATGCAAACCTTCGCTCATCCTTCAGTACACAGCTCCCTGGCCCTTTATCAATAATTGTCGCACATGTTCTCCGCACCCGGCATGACATTCCATAAAAACATGACGCCGTTGAGCGCTTCGTGTAGAAAGGGCCGCTGGCTTACGGGTGCCCTGTGCCGGTCCAGCGATATTCTAGGGTCCGGACTCAACCCGCACCCCTGGCCGGGGCCACGGAGCCGAACGTGAAGGCTACGAACGCTCGTCCTACTTCTCCCCCGCGATCGCGATCTTGAGCATCGCGCCGCGGAGATCCGCCTCGGTCCCCACGGGGAACGTGGTGGTTGTGACGCGACGCCCCCCCACGTTCATGGACCGCTCCACGAGCCGGTGCTTCTCCATCGCCTCGCGGACCATGGCCGCGGTGCCGGGGTCGAACGAGCTGAAGTCCGCATCCTCGATCGGCTTGTAGATCGCCTCCCTGATCTTCTCGCCCAGCATCTCCTCCGCCATCAGGTTGTAAAGGACGACCTTCCCGTCACGGCTCACCATGATCCTCCCTTCCCCGC
>CAYNDR010000010.1:18614-41361 GCA_964395295.1 uncultured Planctomycetales bacterium | reverse complement strand
GGGGGGGTGGGGGGGGCGGTGCGGGGGGAGCGGGGGGGGGGGGCGGGGCCTGGGGCGCGGGCGGGCGGGGATGGGGGGGGGGGCGCCGGCGGGGATCGTGGAGCGCGTGGAGGGGAAGGCCCCGGCGATCATCGCCATGGGGAGCCACGGGCGGACGGGCTTCAGCCGGTGGGTCTACGGGAGCGTCTCCGAGAAGGTCCTGCAGGCCGCCCGGGTCCCGGTCCTCATCGCCCGCCACACCCCCAGTTAGCTGTTAACTCTGTCGAGTCGCCACTGCGTTAACACCTAGGGCTGGAGGGGGAGGGCCACGCCCTCGCGGCGCGGATCGGCCACGCCCACGACCGTCCCGTCATCGAGGACCTCGACGGCGTGGACGCCGCCGAAGAAGAGGTCCTGGCAGCGGCGCTCGTCCACCGGCTGGTCGAGCTCCGCCCTGGCCCGCGCGCGCGCCTCGGCCGGGATGTCCCCCTCGAAGAAGAACCGGTTGTCCTCCCAGTGGATCCGCCCCGCCGCCACGGCGCGCTCGAGGTCCATCCCCTGGAAAAGGACGTTGGCGATCACCTGCGCCATCGCGGGGAAGACCCGCAAACTCCCCGGCGTCCCCAGCGACAGCCGCGGGCGCCCCCCCCGGAAGACCGTCGTGGGCGCCATGTTGCAGACGGACCGCTTGTTCGGGGCCACGGAGTTCGGGTGGCCCGGCTTGCGCTCCATGTCGGAAATGTCGTCGTTGAGGAGCACCCCGTATCCGGGGACCACGACGCCGGAGCCGAAGAAGTGCCCGAGCGTCTGGCTCATCGACACCACCGTGCCCTCCGAGTCCACCACCACGAAGTGGCTCGTCCCCCCCCCGGGCTTCGGGGCATCCTGGCCCTCCGCCTTGCCGGAGAGGTCGATCGGCATGAGGTCCGGGTCGCCCACCAGGGGGTCGATCTCGCGGAAGACGGAGCGGAGGACGGGGGCCAGCTTCACGGGGTCCGCGTCGTACCGCAGGAGCGTCCGGAGGATGCCCGCCCCGCCGCGCGAGGGCGGCGGCGTGGTGGCCACGCTGTGCCCCGCGACCTCCGCCCACAGCGGCGGCCGGACCTTGGCCTCGTACCGCGCCAGGTCGTCGCGCCCCCACACGGGCCCGGTGGCGTTGACCGCCCGCGCCATCGCCATCCCCACCTCGCCCGTGTAGCAGACGTCGAATCCGCGGTCGGCCACGAGCCGGAGCGTGCGGGCCAGGTCCTTCTGGACGAGGCGCTCGCCGGGCTTGAAGCGGACCCCGCCGTTGTAGTAGATGCGGGCGCACTCGGCGGTGCCGCGCACGGTCCCCTCGAAGAGCGAGGAACAGTAGGCGTAGACCTCCCCCACCTCGAACCCCTCTTCCGCCAGCTGGACCGCCCGGCGGAACAGCCGGACCAGGGGCATCTTGCGCCCGTACTTCTTCAGCGCCAGCCCCAGGAGCCTCCCCAGCCCCGGCACCGCCGCCGACATCGGCCCCGTCTTCGGCACCCACGGCAGCATCACCCGCTTCGGATAGATGTAGTCCTCCGAATGGAGCGACGAAAGCTTCGCCCGCCCCTCGATGACCTCCGTCCTGGCCAGGGACCCCACGGGGGTGACCATCATGAACCCGCCGCCCCCCAGCCCGGAGGCGAAGGGCTCGACCACGTTCAGGGTGATCGAGACCGCCACGGCCGCCTCGACGGCGTTCCCCCCCTCGGCCAGGATCGCGCGACCCGCCTCGGCCGCCAGGGGGTGCGCGGCCACGACCATCCCCTCCTTCGATCGGGCGACCTTCATAGGGGCGCCAGCATAGCATCCGCCGCGCGGGTTGAAAAGCGATGCGACCGGCGCATTTTCCGCGTCGACTTTTCGGCCCCTCCCCGCACTACCCCCGCGGAGGGACAAAACCATGACAACCCTGCTGGTCCTCGCCATCCTCGCCCCCGGCGCCGCCCAGGACTTCGAGGAGGCCTTCCGCGCCGCCGACGGGCCCGCGGCCCTGAGGGAGCTGGGGGCCTGGTGCCTCCGGAACAAGCTCAAGGAGGAACAGTCGCGGGTCTCCGCCCTCCTGGCCACCCTCGCCCCGGCCCGTCCGTCCGCCGACCATGCCGCCCGCGAGGCCGCCCGCGCCCGCCGCCAGGAGGCCCTCAAGGCCGTGCGCGACTTCACCGACGGCCGCGCCCGCGCCGCCGCGGAGGAGATCGCGAAGATCGCCGACTGGATGCGGAAGGAGAAGTTCGCGCCCCCCGGCGCCCGCGCGCGCCTCGGCGACCTCTCCCGGCGGCTCGCCGGGACGGAGCCGCCCCCCGACCTCGAGCACCAGCCGCGCCCCGCCGGCGAGGAGAAAAAGCTCGCCTCCGAGTTCGCCTCCCGCTCCTCCGCCGCCCTCAAGGCCTTCGCCGACCGCCTCCTCGCCGCCGCCGACCTCTGCCTCAAGGCGGGCGAGCCCGGCTACGCCTTCGACCTCTTCCAGCGCCTCCTCGAGGCGGACCCCGACAACGAGCGCGCCCGCCGGTCCCTGGGGCAGGTCCGCCTGGGGGACCGCTGGCTCCGCCCCTACGACCTGGAGCAGGCCCGCGCGGGCCTCGCCTGGGACGACCGCTTCGGCTGGATCGCCCCCCGCGAAAAGCCCCGGTACGAGCGCGGCGAAATCATCGAGGAACTGAACCGCCGCCACGCCCGGCCCGAGGACCCCTGGAAGTTCCGCAGCGAGCACTTCGAGGTCTTCTCCACCGCCGACCTCGCCGCCACGGCGGACCTCGTCTCCAAGCTCGAGGCCTTCTTCCTCCAGGCCTTCCGGCAGTACGACCTGTTCTTCGGCGGCGCCAAGGGCGCCCGGCTCATCCTCGGCGTGGCCCCCGCCCGGAAGCCCCTCCGGGTCCATTTCTACCGCGACGCGGACCAGTTCAAGTCCCACGCCCGGCCGGACACCGACTGGGCGGCGGGCTTCTACGACTCCGGCCGGCGCGCCTCGTTCTTCTACGCCATGGGAGGGACCGCCGACCTCCGCGTCCTCCGCCACGAGATCACCCACCAGATCCTCTGGGAGTTCGGCGGGGGCGGGATTCCGCCGATGTGGCTGATGGAGGGCGCGGCCATCTGCCTGGAAGGCGGTCCCTCGGACGACACGGGGTATTCCTTCATCCGGGCCTACCGCGAAAACCTGAGGGCGGGGATGCAGGAACATCCTTTCCAGGAAGTGGTCCGCCTGCAGACGGACCTGGACTGGAAGAGCGGGGACGTCTCCCGCCACTACCGCGGCGCGGGCGCCGCCTTCGCCTTCCTCATGCGGATGGACGGCGGCCGCTGCCGGAGCGACCTCGTCGAGATGCTCCGCGACGCCTACGCCGGCCGCGCGCGCCCGGTCGAGGAGTACTTCGGCCTCTCCACCCAGGGCCTCGGCCTCCTCATGGAACGTTTCTACAAGTAGGGGGCGTTGCGGTATAATCCGGCGCATCCCAGCGGGAGGAGAGACCCATGCCCACCGTGAGCCTGCGCTTCGTCGCGCCGGACGACCCGGCGAAGTTCCGTCTCCCCGGAGACCCCCGGATCTCCCCGGACGGCCGCCGCGTCCTCTGCACCGTCCGCGCCGTCGAGGGGGACAAGCGCTTCCAGCACCCCCGGGTGGACGACGGGCAATACACCCTGCGGCGGGAGGCCGAGTTCCTCCGGTTCCCCGAGGAGAACCGCGGCCTCTCCCGCTCCGGCCGCCCCGACCGGCGCCTGGCGCGCCTCGAGTTCATCCTCCGCTGGCGGGAGAAACACCTGTGAAGATCCTCGCGCTCCTCCTGGCCCTGCAGGACCCCGGCCTCAACCTCCCCGTCGAGGAGACGGTCCTCGACAACGGGATGCGCGTCCTCATCGTCCCCCGGCGCGAGGCGCCGCGCGCCTTCTGCTCGCTCTGGTGGCGCGTGGGGTCCGCCCACGAGGGGCCGGGCCTCACGGGGCTGTCGCACTTCTTCGAGCACATGATGTTCATGGGGACCGAGACGATCGGGACCACCGATCCCAAGAAGGACGCCGAGCTCAACGCGAAGATCGACGCGGTGATGGGCCGCGTCCGCGAGGTCAAGCTCCGGCGGCTCGAGGCCCGCCGCCGCGGACAGGAGCCCGATCCCGCCGGCGAGGCGCTCTTCAAGGAGCTCTGGAAGGAGTACCAGGGCCTCGTGGAGGAGCAGAAGAAGATCTCCGTCCCCGAGCACCTGTCCAAGATCTACCAGGCCGCCGGCGGGACGCACCTCAACGCCACCACGAGCTTCGACCGCACCAACTACTTCGTGGACCTCCCCGCCAACAAGATCGAGCTCTTCTTCTGGCTGGAGAGCGACCGGTTCCTCGCCCCCGTCTTCCGGGGCTTCTACCCGGAGCGCGAGGTCGTGAAGGAGGAGCGCCGGATGCGGGTGGAGTCCACGCCCACCGGACTCGTCCAGGAGTCCTTCGCGTCGCTCTTCTGGCAGGCGCACCCCTACCGCTGGCCGGTCCTGGGCTGGATGAGCGACATCGACCAGTACACGGTGGCGGACGCGCGGGCCTACTACGAGGCCCACTACTCGCCGGAGAACTGCACGGCGGTCTTCGTGGGGGACGTCGACCCCGCCGAGGTCCGCGGGCTGGCCCGGAAGTACTTCGGGCGGCTGAAGCGCTTCCCCCGGCCGCGGCCGCCGATCGTGACGGTGGAGCCGGACCAGCCGGCCGAGCGGCGGGTCACGGCGGAGGCGGACGCGCGCGACCAGGTCGCCGTCCGCTGGCACGGCCCCTCGGGGGTCCACGCGGACTCCGCGGCGTGCGACCTGCTGATGGCGGTCTTCGCCGGCCGCAGCGGCCGTTTCTACCGGCCGCTGGTGGAGGAGAGGAAGCTGGCGCTCGGGGCGGACAGCGGGTACTGGTCGCTCCGCCACGGGGGCGTGATGATGGCGAGCGCCATGCCGCGCCCGGGGACCGCGCCCGAGGAGGTGGAGAAGGCGCTCCTGGAGATCGTGGAGGGGGTGCGGAAGGACGGCGTGACGGAGCGGGAGCTGGAGAAGTGCCGCAACCAGCAGACGGCGGACCTGGTGCGCGGGCTCAAGACCTACGGCGGCATCGCCCAGCAGATCGGGTACTTCGAGACGATCGGCACCTGGCGCGACTTCCACGGGTACCTCAAGGCCCTGGAGGCGGCCACGGCGGCGGACGTGAAGCGGTGCGCGGTGAAGTACCTGCGGCCCGAGGGGCGCAACGTCCTGGTCATCAAGCGCAAGGGGAAGAAGCCGTGAACAAGGCCTCGATCCTCGTCGTTTTCCTGGCGGCGTGCTCCGGGGGAGGGCTCCCGCGGCACCCGGACGACCTGCGGTACCGCGAGCTGAAGTTCGACGTCCCCGACGCGGCGGCGATGCGGGTGGAGATCCCGGGGGGCGGCGCGGCCTACCTCATCGAGGACGCGGCCCTGCCGCTGGTGGACCTCCAGGTCTTCGTCCGCCGGTCGGCCGAGGAGCCGCGGGGGAAGGAGGGGCTGGCCGGGTTCACCGGGAGCCTGATGCGGATCGGCGGGACGAAGGCGCGGACGCCGGAGGCGCTGGACGAGGAGCTGGAGTTCCTGGCGGCGGAGGTCGGGGTCTCGATCGTGGAGACGCACGCGACGGCGTCGCTGTCGGTGCTGGCGAAGGACCTGGACCGCGGGCTGGAGATCCTGGGGGACATCCTGAGGAACCCGGCGTTCCGGCAGGAGAAGCTGGACGTCCTCAAGGCGCAGGCGCTGGAGGGGATGCGGGCGCGGAACGATTCGACGGCGTCGATCGAGGCGCGGGAGGCGAGCCTGGTCTTCTTCGGCGAGGGGTTCCCGGTGAACCGGCACTCGACGAAGGCGTCGGTGGAGTCGATCGCGCGGGAGGACCTGGTGGACTTCCACGCGAGGTCGTTCCATCCATCGGCGTTCATCGTGGCGGCGGCGGGGGCGTTCAAGAAGGACGAGCTGGTGCGGAAGCTGGGGGCGCTGTTCAAGGACTGGCCGCACGCGGGGGGGAAGCCGCTGGAGGCGCCGAAGCTGGGGCCCGAGGCGAGGCCGGGGGTCTACTGTTTCCACAAGGAAGGGAAGAACGTCAACCAGGGGCGGGTGACGGCGGGGCACATGGGGATCGACGTCCGCCATCCGGACCTCCACGCGATCCGGCTGGCGAACTACATCCTGGGGGGGGGCGGGTTCAGTTCGCGGCTGATGCACCGGGTGCGGGCGGAGGAGGGGCTGGCGTACGACGTCCACAGCGACTACCGGCCGGGGCTGACGTATCCGCTCCCGTTCCGGATCCAGTTCCAGACGAAGAGCGAGACGTGCGCCTACGCGGCGAGGCTGTGCCTGGAGGAGGTCGCGCGGCTTCAGCGGGAGGAGGTCTCGGCGAAGGAGCTGGGGGACGCCCAGCGGTTCTACCTGGACGGGTTCCCGGGGCTCTTCTTCGCCACGAAGGCGCAGACGGTCTCGACGTACGCGCAGGCGGAACTGCTGGGGATCCCGAAGGACTACTACGCGACGTACCGGGAGAGGATCGCGCGGGTGACGCCGGGGGACGTCCTGCGGGCGGCGCGGGAGCACTTCAAGCCGGGGAAGCTGGCCTGGGTCGTGGTGGGGGACATCCCGGCGATCAAGAAGGGGGACCCTGCCCGCGCCGGGTCGCTGGGGGACCTGGGGCCGGTAGCGGACATCCCGCTCCCCGACCCTCTGACCCTGGAGCGCCCCCGCTAACTGTTAACCCCGTCGAGTCGCCACTGCGTTAACACGCTGTTAACTCTGTCGCGACTCGACAGAGTTAACACTTCCCCGGTCTGGCCAAGGGCCCCCCCCTGTTGTATGATTCCCCCATGGCCGAAAATCCGGGGACGGCGCGGCACGGCACCACGACGGGCGTGACGGGCCGGCGCGCGGCGGGCGACTACCACAAGGGGATGGACGCGGGATCGCTGGCGCTCTCGATCGCCAACCACCTGAAGTACTCCCTGGCCAAGGACAACTACTCCTCGACCCTCTACGACAAGTTCCGCAGCGTGGCCCAGGCCATCCGGGACCGGCTGATCGACCGCTGGATGGCCACCCAGCGCACCTACTACGACCAGGACGCCAAGCGGGCGTACTACCTCTCCATGGAGTACCTGCCGGGCCGGATGCTCCGGGACAGCATCATCAACCTGGGCCTGGCCGAGGAGTTCCAGGCCGCCATGCAGGACCTCGGGCTGGACTCCCGGGAGATCCTCGACGTGGAGCCCGACATGGGGCTCGGCAACGGCGGCCTCGGGCGCCTGGCCTCCTGCCTGATGGACTCGCTGGCCACCCTCCAGATGCCGGTCGCCGGCTACGGCCTGCGCTACGAGTTCGGGATGTTCCGCCAGAAGGTCCGCGAGGGCTGGCAGGAGGAGGAGCCCGACTACTGGCTCCGCCTGGGAAGCCCCTGGGAGATCGAGCGCCCCGAGTGGACCTACCCGGTCAAGCTCTACGGCAGCACCGTCTGGGGGGCCGCCCCGGACGGGAGCCCCCGCCGGGAGTGGGTGAACGTCCAGGAGCTCTGGGCCACGCCGAGCGACATCCCCATCGCCGGCTACAACAACAACACCGTCAACAACCTGCGCCTCTGGGCCGCGCGCGGGACGGACCTGTTCGACTACGAGTACTTCAACAACGGCAACTACATCCGGGCCATCGAGCGGCGCACCCAGAGCGAGACGATCACCAAGATCCTCTACCCCAACGACAAGAACTACAACGGCCAGGAACTGCGCCTCCGGCAGGAGTACTTCCTGGCCTCCGCCTCCCTCCAGGACATCCTGCGGCGCTACCTGCGCACCCACAAGACCTTCGACTCCTTCCCGGACAAGGTCGCCATCCAGATCAACGACACCCACCCGGCGGTGGCGGTGGTCGAGCTCATCCGGCTCCTGGTGGACGTGCACGGCCTGGACTGGGAGAAGGCCTGGGAGATGACCGTGGCCGTCTTCGGCTACACCAACCACACGCTCATGCCGGAGGCGCTGGAGAAGTGGTCGGTGGAGCTGGTGGGGAAACTGCTCCCGCGGCACCTGGAGATCATCTACGAGGTCAACCACCGCTTCCTGCAGGAGGTCACCCGCCGGTTCCCCGGGGACGTCGAGCGGATGCGGCGGATGTCCATCATCGAGGAGGGCCGGGAGAAGGTCGTGCGCATGGCCCACCTGGCGGTGGTGGGGAGCCACTCCGTCAACGGCGTCTCGGAACTGCACGGCCGGCTCCTGCAGTCCCGCCTGTTCTCCGACTTCGCCCAGCTCTACCCCGGCCGTTTCAACGCCAAGACGAACGGCATCACGCCGCGGCGGTGGCTGTTGGGCTGCAACCAGGCGCTGTCCCAGCTCATCGCGACCCGGATCGGGACGGCGTGGCCGACGGACCTGGAACAGCTCCGGCGCCTGGCGCCGCTGGCGGAGGACCCGGACTTCCGCCGCCGGTGGCGGGAGGTCAAGCGCCGGAACAGGGAGCGCCTGCTCGAACGGGTCGAGAAGGACGCGGGGGTGCGGGGCTCCCCGGACGCCCTGATGGACGTCCAGGTCAAGCGCCTCCACGAATACAAGCGGCAGCTGCTGAACATCCTGCGGGTCGTGGACCTCTACCACCGGATGCGGGGTCCGGGAGGCGCGTCCCTCCCGCCGCGCACGATCATCTTCGGCGGCAAGGCGGCGCCGGGCTACGACATGGCGAAGCTCATCATCAAGCTGATCACGAGCGTCGCCGACACCGTCAACCGCGACCGGCTCGTGGAGGGGCGGCTCTGCGTGGCGTTCCTGGAGAACTACGGGGTGTCGCTGGCGGAGGTGATCATCCCGGCCGCGGACCTCTCCGAGCAGATCTCGACCGCGGGGACCGAGGCCTCCGGCACGGGCAACATGAAGTTCGCCCTCAACGGGGCCCTCACCATCGGGACCCTGGACGGCGCCAACATCGAGATCCGGGAGGAGGTGGGGGCGGAGAACGTCTTCATCTTCGGGCTCACGGCCGAGGAGACCGAGCGCCTCCGGTCGGGGGGGGGCTACGATCCCCGGAGGGAGATCGACTCCTGCCCGCGGCTCAAGGCGGCCCTGGAGGCGGTCGAGTCGGGGGCCTTCAGCCCGGACGACCCCGGGCGGTTCAAGCCGATCGCGGACGCGCTCCGGTCCCGGGACCCCTTCCTCGTCTGCAAGGACTTCGCCGCGTACCTCGCCTGCCAGGAGCGGGTGGACGAGGCCTGGCGAGACCCCGAACGGTGGGCCCGGATGTCGATCCTGAACACCGCGGGGATGGGGAAATTCTCCAGCGACCGGACCGCCTTCCGCTACGCCCGCGAGATCTGGGGCATTTCCCCCACCCCCATCAAGTGTTAACTCTGTCGAGTCGCCACTGCGTTAACAGGGTGTTAACCCCGTCGAGTCGCGACAGAGTTAACAGCTGAGGAGTTGATGCCGATGACAGGGGTAACCCTCCTCCTGGCGGTCCTGGCGGCGGCCCAGCAGGACCAGACCGTCTTCCGGACCGAGAAGGGGGACTACCCGGTCGCGATCCGGGAGTGCCAGGCCGCGGAAGCCCTGATCGATACCGACCCCCGCGGCGCCATCGAGAAGCTCGACGCCATCCTCAACAACCCGAAAATCAAGAAGATCGAGTGCCGGATCCGCATCGAGGAGCGCCCCGCCGAGTACAGCCCCTGGGCCCTCTTCCTCCCCTGCCAGTTCCGCGGCCGCGCCCGCATGAGCCTGGCGAAGAAGTCCGAACGCGAGGCCGCCGAGAAACTGCTCGCCGCGGCGGCGGACGACCTCCAGAAGTCGGTCGACGCCGGGGTCAAGGCCAGCGAGGACCTCCTCAAGGCCGCCAAGGCGGAGCTGGAAAGGCTCCGGACCTCCGACCCCTCCGTCCCGGCAGACCCCCTCGCCCGCTTCACCCCCGGCTTCCAACAGCTCCTCCGGCTCAACAAGTTCAAGTCCGCCCGCGACCGCATCGGCACCGACGGCAAGGACCTCACCGACGCCCAGCGCAAGGCCTTCGCCGACGAGTGCGAGCGCAAGTGCCGCCTGTACCTCGGGGAGCAGACGGAGGATCTCCGCCGGCGGCTGGCGCGCCTGGCGTCCCTCCGCGACCTCCAGGAAATGACGGACACCGCCCTCGCCGCGCTCTTCGACCTCCCCCCGCCCGACGAGATCGTGGGGGCCGACCCCGCGATCGACTGGGCCCGCGCCCACGCGGCGGCCTTCAAGGAGGTCCGGGCGGGCCGCGCCGGGGGCGAGACGCTCCTCCCGGCCGCCGCCGCCGCCGCGGCGATCGTGCCCGAGGGCGCCAACCCGTGGTTCTCGACCGTGGAAAACCTGGCCTTCCAGGGGATGCGGGACGGCCTCCGGACGGCGGCCGGAAAGGCCCGGGACGCCGCGAAGGCCGAGCGGGACGCCCAGCGCGCCCGGGCCGAGGGGCTCCTGGGGCGGTGGAACGGATTCGCCGGAAAGCTCGACGCGAAATTCCTGGAGCGCCACGCCGTCGTGAAAGACCACTCGGCCGAGCTGGCCCGGGGCCTCGCGGACTTCCCCGTGGAGCTGGCGGACCTGGACAAGGTCGACCTCGATGCCTGCTTCGCCGACCCGGCGCCCCTGGCGAAGCTCAAGCAGCAGGAGGATCAGCTCAAGGCCATGGAGGCGGGGAAGACGATCGCCCGCGAGTCGCGCCAGAAGCTCTACGCCGCGATCCTCACGGCCGCGGCGCTGCGCCTCCTCGCCGAGGGTCGATCCGAGGCCGACGCCGCGCAGGACCTCCGGCCGTACGGGGAAAAACTCAAGGGGCTCGGCGGCCCGGTCGACGCCGCCAAGTACGGCCCCCGGGTCCAGAAGGTCTTCCAGGAGCTGCTGAAGGAGTAACGTCCCCTCCCCGATGACGGTCATACCGGTGGAGGGACCCGTGAAGACCGCCGCCAGCCGGGCCAAGCTGCTCCGCCGGGGGCTGGGGCCGGCCCTCCTCGGCGCCCTGTGGATGGCGTCTCTTTGCGCGTCCCTCATCGCCTGCGCCCACGTCATTCACCAGGCCGGGGTGGGCAGGGACGGTGATCTCAAACATCAGACTTGGGTGTGCCTCGGATACTTGTCGCTCCTGCTTGGCCTGTTTTTCACGGCCCTCGTCTCTTCCTACAGACGACAGCGAAACGGCACCCTGGTCCTGGAGGGTCGTGAACTGCGGCGGGATGGGACCTCGATGGAAGTGGCGGCGCCGTCCTATATCGCCTTCGTGCGACCCCAGCCGCATAAACCCGAGATGACGATGCTCGTCGTCCCCACGTTGAAAGGTCCCTGCTTCATTGAGGACATCTACGGCCTTTCACCGGTCGAGATCCGGGACGCCATCAACGCCAGCTTCCCGCCGCAGGGGGCCCTCCCGGAGCCGAGGACGCGGCTGCCCGGCACGGGCCATCCGGATGCGGACGAAGCGCTTCGTCGCCATTGCGTGCCCGCGGCTGGCGCCTCCTATGTGCTCCAGGACCGGGGAGTCCGCTGGCATCTGTCGGGGGCATGGTGGATGGCCGCCTTCTTCGGGATTTCCTACATCCTTTGCTTCAGGGGGCTTGGAACCGATGTGGTCGGGCACCTCTTCGCCCGTCTTCCCGGCCTGGCATGGCCCGCCCTCGGCCTTGCCGTGACCCTCATGGTATTCCCCTTGCTGATCATTCTTCACTGCGATCCCAGCCGCCGGTTCGCCAGCTGGGCGCTCATTACCCGGGAACATCTGGTCTTCGTCCACCACGGCGTTTGGATCATCCCCGTGGAAGCGGTGGAGGATGTCGACCGGCTGGGAAACCGGCTCACGGTCCATTGCGCCAACGGCGTAAAGGTGAGCTTCCCCAACGCCCTCTTGGAGCGCGAGGTGAACCTGGCCTGCGGGCTCGACCCGGACCGGTACATCTACGCGGATGAGGCGGCACGCCTGCTGAAGTGTTCGGGTTGGAAGGCCTGGTGGATCCTCCTCGAGATGAGGAAGGGCGGCAAGCCGGTGACCCGGAAGGACTTCCTGGCCCGTTATCCGCGGGCTCACTTGGCCTTCCACACCTCGCCCTTGGCGCCCGAGGCGAGCCGCAGGGTGTCCCCCTCCAGCCGGTACTGGTAGACCGTCCAGGAATCGTTCTCGTACATCAGGTAGAACTGGCCGTTGCCCGCGCACCACTTGCCCTTCTTCACCGTTTCCTGCTTCCCCGTGTCGAGCCAGATCCCCGCGGCGCCCATGATGGCCTGCGAGACGTCGCGGCGCGTCCACGTCCCGTCCGCCCCCAGCGTGAGCGTGCTGGCGGACTCGCGCCCGTACTGCGCGCGGCTCCAGGCCGTCTCGAAAGGGGACTGGTTGGAGACCGTGACGTTCTCGACGAACGTCCAGGACCGGGCGAGCTTGGGGTCCAGCGCCGCCGGGCCGAACGCGAAGGAGGCGAAGATCCTCCGGAGCGCCTCGTCGCGTACCTTCACGCGCTCCTTGAGCGCCAGCACCGCCAGCGCCACGGCGGTCTCCTTGAAGATCGCCACGTAGGCCCGCGCGACGACGTCGTCCCCCTTGGGATTCTTCCCCTCCCACTCGTAGAGCGTGCCCTTGCCGGAGGTGAGATCCACGGCCGACGTCTCCGCGCGGCGGGCCAGGAACGGCGCGATCGACTTCACCTGCTCGTCGAGGTACGCGCCGACCTTCGGGTCGGAGGGGCTCTTGATGTCCTCCCCGGCCACGCTCTCGCCGAGGATGAAGTAGAGCTCGGTGGGGCCGTCGGCGTTGGAGGCGGGATCGGGGGGTTTGAGCAGGAGGACCTCCTCCTTGTCCTCGACGGCCCACTTGGCGGGGAGCCAGTAGGACAGGCCCAGCGGGTGGCGGTGGGTCTTGCCCTCCTCCCCCTGCGTGGCGGGCGTCTCGAGCTTGGCGGGCTTGTCCTGGGCGGCCAGGACGACGGCGGCGATCAGGAGAATTTTCATGGGCGGTATATTATGGCTTCCGGGGGCCGGAGGCAAATCCTATAGTAGTCCCGTGGGCGCCTTCGTCGCCATCGACTTCGAGACGGCCGATCCCGGGCCCGACAGCGCCTGCGCGGTCGGGCTGGTGCGCGTGGAGGACGGGCGCATCGCGCGCCGCGAGGCCCGCCTGATCCGCCCGCCGCGGCCGCGGTTCACCTTCACCTGGGTGCACGGCATCACCTGGGAGGACGTGGCGTGCCAGCCGGCGTTCGGCGGGGTGTGGCCGGAGCTCGCGGCGGTCCTCGACGGGGCGGACTTCCTGGCGGCGCACAACGCGCGGTTCGACCGGGCGGTGCTCGGGGCCTGCTGCCGGTCGGCGGGGCTGGCCGTCCCGCCCCAGCCCTTCGAGTGCACGGTGAAGCTCGCGCGGGAGGTCTGGGGGATCCGTCCCACGAAGCTGTCGGACGTCTGCCGGGCGCTGGACATCCGGCTGAACCACCACGAGGCGCTCTCGGACGCGGAGGCGTGCGCGCGGATCGTGATCGCGGCTACGGCAGTTCGGCCAGGCGGAACTTCCCGTCCCGCATCGTCCCGGACAGCAGGTAGGTCTTCCCGTCCTTGAGGTCTCCGGCGGAGATCTTGAAGGGCTTCTTTCCCAGCTCGGGGTGGATCAGTTCCAATTCGTAGTCGGCGATCTCGAAGGTCCCGAGGGTCCCGGGCGAGTGCCTCTGCGCGGGCGGCACGTCCTTCCCGTCCCGGGCGAGGCGGGCGACCTCGGCGTGGGGGCCCACGAGGATCCGGAGCGTGAACTTCCCGCGGAACGCGGCGACGGCGCGGGCGGCCTCGCGGACGCGCGCGGCCTGGCCGGAGGCCTTCGCGAGGGGCGCCACGTCCTTGACGGAGGCCGCGACGGCGTCGCACCAGTCGTAGATGCGCTTGGCGGCGGCCTGTTTCGTGTCCAGGGGGCCGCCCAGGGCCTGGAGCTTGGCGTCGGCGCGGTCGATCTGGTTGCCGAACCAGTCGGCGGCGTCCACGTCGCGGCCCGGGGCGTCGGCGGCCATGCGGCGGAGGTGGGCGTTGGCGCGCTCGGGGAGTTTCGGGTCCGCGGCCTGCCAGTCGTCGTAGTCGAGGAGGCGGCGGAGGTCGTTCCAGGCCTGGACCCACTCGCGCTCGCGGCGGCCCTTCTCGTCGTCCGCGGGGGGAGGCGGGGTGGGCTGGGATTTCTGGCGGGTGGCGAGGAAGGCGACGGCGCCGCCGGCGGCGGGGGGGATGAGCAGGGCGGCGGCCGGCCAGAGGTTGCGGCTGACCTTGCGGGCGGCGAGCTTGAGGGTGCCGGGGGCGCGGGCGCTGATCTCCTCCGAGGCGAGGAAGCGCCTGAGGTCGCTGGCGAGGTCGGAGGCGGAGGAGTAGCGGTCGGACTTCTCCTTGGACATCGCCTTGAGGATGATCGTCTCGACGTCGCCGGGGATCTCGGGGTTGTGCTGGCGGGGGGGGACGGGTTCCTCCTTGCAGACCTTCATGAGGACGTCCATGGGGCTCTGGCCGCCGAAGGGCTGTTTGCGGGTGAGGACGGCGTAGATGGTGGCGCCGAGGGAGTAGACGTCGCTCTGGGCGTCGATGTCGTCGAGGCGGCCCTGGGCCTGTTCGGGGGGCATGAAGGCGGGGGTGCCCATGACGGCGCCGGCGACGGAGATGGAGCTTTCGGTCTGGAGGGCCTTGGCGAGGCCGAAGTCCATGACGTAGGGCCAGTGGTCGGTGGTGAGCATGATGTTCTGGGGCTTGAGGTCGCGGTGGACCACGCCGTTTTTGTGGGCGGCCTCGACGCCCTGGGCGACTTTGACGAAGATTTCGAGGGTGTCCTTGAGGGGGAGCTGGACGCCGGCCATGGACTGGCCGTCGATGAACTCCATGGCGAGGTAGTGGCGGGTGTTCTGGCCGGCCTGCTGGGCGGGGGCCTCGCCGACCTCGTAGATGGGGGCGATGTTGGGGTGGCGGAGGCGGGCGGCGAGCTTGGCCTCGCGTTGGAAGCGGATGATGTCCTCCTCCTCGGAGGCGGTGAGGAACTTGATGGCAACCCAGCGGGTGAGGCGGCGGTCCCAGGCCTTCCAGACGGTGCCCATGCCGCCCTTGCCGATCTGTTTGACGAGGATGTACTGGTTGAGCTGGCGGGAGGGGTCGTTGGCGAGGGCGGAGGCCTCCTCCGGGATGTCGTCGATGCGGGACTTCGAGGAGGGGGGTTTCTTGAGGCCGCCGCCGCCGGAGGAGCTGCAACTGTGTTTGTCGCCGGAGTAGACGGTGCCGCACTGGGGGCACTGCCGGGAGGTGGCTTCGACGGCGGTGGGGGAGCTGGCGGGGCTGCCCACCTGGATGGTGGGGCCCGAGGAGGGGCAGTTTTCGTGGACGGCGCCGGTGTAGGACTGCCCGCAGGAGGAGCACTTCCTGGTCTCGGCGCCAGCGCCCTCCTCCTGGGAGTCGGGGAACCGGATCGTGTCGCCCATGGCTTGGGGGGGATTATAGCCGCCGGCGAAGGCCGCTGGCAATCCCGGCAGGTGTTAACGCAGTGGCGACTCGACGGGGTTAACAGCCTGTTAACGCAGTGGCGACTCGACAGAGTTAACAGTTGGGGGGCTAGGGGAGCTTTACCTGGATCTTGGCGTTGGGGAGGAGGACTTCGGAGTTCAGCTCGATGGGCTTGCGCCGCTTGAGGCGGCGGCCGCGGTAGAAGACCCCGTTGGAGCTCTGCAGGTCGAAGGCCCATAGGATCCCCTCCACCACCGCCAGGGCCATGTGGGTGCCCGAGAACATCCGGTCCGGGACGACCGTGCCGCACTCGGGGGCCCGGCCGATCAGGTGCGTCTCCCCCTCCTTGATCACGACCGTCTTGCGAAGCTGGGCGTGCTCGATGTCCAGGGCGTACTGCGGGTGGCGGGGCAGGCTCTCCGTGGCCCCCTGGGAGGTGTCCTCGTCGCCGAGCGCCTCCGGGCGCAGGGTCGCGTCGGTCATGGGATTCAGGTTGGGCCTCTTGTAGATGTAGGAGTACTTCCCGAAGCCCTTGAAGACCTCCGGCCCGTGGGGGATGAACCCCTGCCGGTCGTCGGCGGTCAGGGAGCCCCAGGACTCCGCGGTCACGCACGTCTCGCAGGCGCCCGTGACGCCCAGGAGCCGGGCGGCCAGGTTCACGGTGTTCCCGTGGATGTCCCCCTCGGAGTGCAGGATCTCCCCGGTGTGGGCGGCGATCCGGACGGCGAGGTCCTGCTGGCGCTCCCGGGCCAGGACGTCGCAGAAGCGGTGGATCTCCTTCGCGCAACGGACGGCGGCGGGGGCGTCCTCGAAGGTGAGCAGGAGGCCGTCGCCCGTGGACTTGATGAACTTCCCGCGGAACCCGGGGAGGATCCGGCGGACCTCCTCGTCGAGGGCGCGGACGATGCCCGCCGCGAGCGAGTCGGAGATGCGGGTGTAGATCTTTACCGACCCCACGAGGTCGGTGAACATCACGGTGCAGACGCTCGATTCCATTCGCCCACGAATCTACTATTTTCGCCGTCCGGGACAAGCATAACTGGTGGTGGCCCGTCAAAGGGATATAATCGGGGCAACGCCATGGAATCCTACCTCGGGGGCTGCCGGATCCTCGGCGAGGTCGGCCGGGGTTCGATCGGGACGGTGTACAAGGCCGAGCGCTCCGGGGACCTCGTGGCCCTCAAGGTCCTGGGCGAGGCGTGGGCGGGCGACCCGGCGATGGCCGACCGGTTCGTCGAGGAGAGCCAGGTCATGCGGCGCCTCTCCCACCCCGCGATCGTCCGGGTCCTGGACGCGGGCCGGGACGGGGGGAAGGTCTTCATGGTCCTCGAGTACGTCGAGGGGCCTCCCCTGGCCCGGGCGATCGAGCGCAAAGCCTTCACCCACAAGGAGATGGCCTTCCTCCTCTCCGCGGTGGGCCGGGCCCTCCAGCACGCCCACCGCATGGGGGTGATCCACGGCGACGTGGCTCCTTCGAACATCCTGCTCAAGGGCGACGGCTCCCCCAAGCTCACGGACTTCGGCATCGCGCGCCTGCGGCAGACGGCCCCGGAGCGGTGGAAGGCGGGGGTGACGGCGGGGACCCCCATCTACATGAGCCCCGAGCAGGCCGCGGCCTTGAGCGACGTAATCGATGTCCGATCCGACGTCTACTCCTTAGGGGTGGTGCTCTACCACGCGGTCACGGGGCGGGTGCCCTTCGTGGGCCGGTCGGCCGCGGAGATCCTGGAGAAGGTGGTCCGCGTGGCGCCGCCGGCCCCCCGCGCGGCGGAGCCGTCCGTGGACCCCGGCCTGGAGCGGATCATTTTGAAGGCGATGGACAAGGACCCGGCGCGGCGCTATGCTGGGGCGAAGGACTTCGCCGACGCCCTGCAGGCCTGGGCGCGCACCGCGCGGGACTGGACTTCGGTGCTGCCCTCATGAGCAAACTGCATGTCGTCGAAGGCCCGCTCCGGGGGAAGGTCTTCGAAGTCACGGGGCCCGCCTCGATCGGCCGGGGGGAGGCCTGCGCCGTCCGGCTGGACGGCCGCCACATCTCGCGGGTCCACGCCCGCATCGAGAGGCGCGGCGCCGACTTCGTGATCGTCGACAGCGGCAGCCGCAACGGCATCTTCGTCAACGGCCAGGGGGTGAAGGAGGCGGCGCTCCGGCCGGACGACCAGATCGAGATCGGCGAGCACGTCCTCGTCTTCGATCCCACGAAGGACCCGCAGGAGGTGCCGCGCGTCACCACGACGGTGCTGGAGGGATTGACGGACCCCTTCGCGCCGGGGGAGCCCGACCCGCGCCTGCCCCAGCTCGTGGGGGTGGCCGCGGCGATCTCGGCGGCGGACGATCCCAAGGAGGTCGCGCGGATGCTCCTGGAGGCGCTGATGACGGCGTCCTCCGCGGAGCGCGGGATCGTGATGGTCCTCGACGCCGAGGGGCGCCTGAAGCCCGCGGCCCGGAAGGCGGCGGCGGGCGAGGAGGAGTTCTACCTCTCGAACGTCCTGCACCACGAGGTCTCCAAACAGCGCCGGGCGGTGATCGCCACGGACGCCGCGCGGCGGGCGGGGGCGGGGAAGAGGGTGGGCGTCCTCTGCGCGCCGCTCCCGTGGAGGAAGAACTTCGCGGGCCTGGTCTACCTGGAGTCGAAGCTCCCGGAAGGGCAGGACCGGCCGGCGTTCAAGACGGCCGACCTGCGCTTCGCGGCGACGCTGTGCGCCTTCGCGGGGGCGAGGATCGGGCAGGTCCGCAAGCACGGGGCGCGCGCGAAGGTGGGGGAGAGCCCGCTGGCCGCGGTCCTGGCGGCCTTCGAGAAGGAGTGCCTGGTCGAGGCGATCCGCCTGGCGGAGGGGGACCTCGGCAGGGCGGCCGGGCTCCTGGGGATCGGCCGGGCGGACCTGGACGGGAAGATCAAGACCCACCAGCTGGCCGCCCCGGCGGCCCCCCCTCCGCCGAAGCCGCCGCCCGCCGCGGGGGGCGCCTCCGAGTGGAAGTCGGTCCAGACCTGATCGGGAGATAAGGAGGCCGAATCGGGGGAAGGTGATTCGGCCTTGAGGAGAGAGGGTCTGGTGGAGACCCTTCAACCCTGAGGATAGCCCCCCCTCGTGTCAGGATGTGACACATCCGCTGTTAACCCCGTCGAGTCGCGACAGAGTTAACAGCGTGTTAACTCTGTCGAGTCGCCACTGCGTTAACAGCTGGCTAGTCGGTGGGGGGGCCGAGGAGGCGGAGGAACTCGGGATCGCGCACGAAGGCGGCGAACCGGCGCAGGGGCGAGGAGAGGTCCTCCCGCCAGAGGCCCCGGGCCCGTTCCTCGTCCAGCGCCACGCAACGCTTCAGGAGCCCCAGGGCCTCCTCCCGCCGCCCCTGGGAGGCCGTCAGGGCCGCCAGGGAGAAGAGGGGGCCGAAGCTCCGGGGATTGAGCCGGACGGCCGCCTCCCAGTAGGGGCGCGCCGAAGGGGTGTCCCCTTTGGCGTAGACGCAGGAATCGCCCGCGGCGGCCTGGAGCCCGTCGTGGTCGGGGAACCGCTCCACGCCCTCGAGGATCAGCTCGTGCGCCCGTTCGAACCGCTCCGTCCGCAGGTACGCCTCCCAGACGGACCGGTAGACCTCGGGGGCGGCGTGCCCGAGGCTGAGCGCCTGCTCGAACGCGCGGGCGGCCTCCGCGAACTCGTTCCACTTCATCAGGAGAGTCCCGATCGCGGCATGGGTGGGGCCGTGCCGGTCATCCCGTTCCAGGGCGGCGTTCAGCAGGGAGTCCGCCTCGTCCAGCTTCCCCTCGGCGATCAGCGTCTCGGCCATCCCCACGAAGGCCTGGGGCTTGGGGGACCAGCCGAGCGACCGCTCGAAGTCGGCCCGGGCCTCCTGGATCTTCCCCTTGCGCGCGCGGGACTGCCCCCGCCGGAGGAGGACCTCCGCGATCTGCGGCTTGATCTCGCCCGCGTCGGGGTATTTCTCGGAGAGGTGCAGGAGGTCGCGCAGGGCCTCGTCGTACTTCTCCCGGTCGAGGGTCTGCGCCACGCGCTTGAGCACCCTCGTGACTTCTCCTTCGCGCTCGGCCATCTCGTCCCCCATTAATTGGACGCGCACCCCCCCCGCCCTATTTGCCGAAAACAGGCCGGGGAAAGATACCATGGAAGGGGCCTTCCCCGTGAACCTTTCCGGCGTCCGCCGGTTAAAGAGAACAATGGGCGACGTGAAGGGGTTGTGGCCGGATCGGGGGGGCCGACCGTGATTCAGCACGGGCGGGATGCCGCAACCCCGAGGCCCGAAAACCTCGGGGTTTTTTGTTTCCCCCAAGAGGGGATGGAAATCTTTTACGGCCGCGAGTGACGCCCTCTGCGGAAGTGGCGGTCGTCCCTAGGCCTCGTGCGCTCGCGGCCTAATATTTCTATTGGCGGGGGGGCCGCGGTAAGATGGCGCCATGCGGGAAGGCCTCCCCCCCGCGGCGTTCTACTTCCTCGCGAGCGTCGGGAACCTGTCCCTGGCGAACCTCGTGATCTTCCGCGCCCGCCGGGCCCGCGGGGCGCTCCCGATCGCCCTCCTCTCGATCACCCTCTTCCTCTGGGACATCAGCGAGGCGGCCAAGATCGTCCTCGGCGACGACTACTGGTTCTTCATCCGCCTCATCGGCTCCTCGATGGCCCCCGCCTTCCTCTGGCACTTCGTGCTGGTCTTCGCCCACCGGGAGCGGGCCCACCGCCGCTGGCTCGTCCTCTTCTACGCCGTCACCGCGGTCTTCACCCTCGTCACGGCCGGCGGGCTCTTCTCGGAGCGCCTCGGCGCGTTCGTGAGGGGGGAGCGGTGGAACTTCGTCTACCTCGTGGCGCTCTTCCCCTTCCTCATCGGGTCCCTCCTCCTCCTCCGGGGCCGCACCCGGGAGGTCGGGACGCCGGTGGAGCGCAACGCCCTCTCGTTCGTGGCCGCGGGCGTCGTGGTCGGCACCCTCACGGGGCTCACGGACCTCACCCGCCAGCTCGGCTCCCCCATCCCCCCGCTGGGCTACGTCGGCAGTGTGGTCTGCACCGCGATGCTGGCCATGGCCATCCTCCGCCACCGGCTCCTGGGGGAGGAGACGCCCGTACGCCGCGCCCTCCTCCTCCTCCTCCTGGTCCTGTCCGCGATGTTCGTCCTGATGGCGCTCTACTGGGCGCTCCCGGGCGACTGGAACGCCTACCTGGTCGTGGGCGCGGTGACGGCCGTGACCGCGCTGGCGCTCTACCGCCTCCTTTTCGTCCGGCTCTACGAGCAGGCGGAGCGGCGGAGGCGCCTCGCCTTCATCGGCGCCATGGCCGCCGGCATGGCCCACGAGGTCCGCAATCCCCTCGCGTCGATCAAGGGCGCCGCCCAGTACGTCCTGAAGGACCTCGAGGGCCTCGAGGGGAAGGCCGAGGCCCGGGACTACCTCAAGCTCCTGGTCGGGGAGGTGGACCGCCTCAACGACGCCGTCGAGTCCCTGCTGGCCTACGCCCGCCCCCTCGACCCGCGGCGCCAGGACGTGGCGCTCCCGGCCCTGCTCGGAGACGTCCTCCGCCTCCAGGGGACCGCCCTCCCGCCCGGCGTCCGGATCGAGACCTCCTTCGACCCGGACCTCCCGCCGGTCCCGGCGGATCCGGCTCTGCTGACGCAGGCGGTCGCCAACGTGCTCCGGAACGCCATCGAGGCGATGCCGGACGGGGGGACGGTGACGGTCCGCACGCGCCCGGTGGTGACCGCCCTGCGGACCTACGCGGCGATCGAGGTCGCCGACGCGGGGCCGGGGGTGCCGCCGAACGACCTCGAGCGGATCTTCCAGCCGTTCTACACCACCAAGTCGAAGGGCACCGGCCTGGGCCTGGCGATCGCGCGGCGGATCGCGGAGGCGCACGGCGGCGAGATCGCCGTGGCGAACGTCCGGCCGCGCGGGTGCAAGTTTACGTTCCTCCTCCCCCTGCCCGGCCTATAATGTCCGCGATGTCCAAGGTCCTGGTCGTGGACGACGAGCCCGCGATGGTCAAGGTCCTCTCCGGATTCCTCGCCCAGGAGAAGATCCCGTGCGCCGCCGCCTCCTCCGGCGAGCAGGCGCTCCGCGTCCTCCACGCGGAGGACGTGGCGGTGATCGTCACGGACCTCCGCATGCCCGGGATGGACGGCCTGGAGCTCCTGGAGCGCGCGCTCGGGGTGGACCCCTCGCTCCAGGTCATCCTCATCACCGCGCACGGGACGGCCGAGGTGGGCCAGCGCGCCTGGGAGAAGGGCGCGGCCGGCTACGTGCGGAAGCCCTTCGACCGCGACGAGATCCTCTTCGAGGTCCGCCGGGCGCTCGACAAGCGCGAGGCGGGCGGGGAGCCGGCGGAGCCGCCGGGCGAGATGGTGGGGGCGTCGGCGAAGATGAAGGAGGTCCACGCGCTCGTGGCGCGCGTGGCCCCCACGAGCTCGACGGTGCTCATCCGCGGGGAGAGCGGGACGGGGAAGGAGCTGGTGGCGCGGGCGGTCCACGACCAGTCGAAGCGGAAGGGGAAGCCCTTCATCAAGGTGACCTGCGCGGCGCTCCCGGAGACGCTGATCGAGAGCGAGCTGTTCGGGTACGAGAAGGGGGCCTTCACGGGGGCGGCGGCGCCGAAGCCGGGGCGGTTCGAGCTGGCCGACGGGGGGACGATCTTCCTCGACGAGATCGGCGACCTGACGCCGGCCACGCAGGTGAAGCTCCTCCGGGTCCTGCAGGACCGGCAGTACGAGCGGCTGGGGGGGACGCAGATCCTGCGGGCGGACGTGCGGGTGCTGGCGGCCACGCACCGGGACCTGGAGGCGCTGGCGAGGGAGGGGAAGTTCCGGGAGGACCTCTTCTACCGGATCAACGTGGTGCCGATCCTGGTGCCGTCCCTGCGGGAGCGGAGGGAGGACGTCGCGCCCCTCTGCGGCCACTTCCTCGGCCGTTTCCGGAAGGAGCACGGCAAGCCGAGCGTGGCGTTCGACGCGAAGGCGGTGGCGGCGCTGGCGGGCCACGACTGGCCGGGGAACGTGCGGGAACTGCAGAACGTGGTGGAGCGGCTGGTGGTCCTGAACCAGTCGGGGCTGGTCCTGGAGCAGGACGTCCTGCCCTGCCTGGGGGGGCGCTCCGCGGCGGCGCCGCCGGCGGGGGGGGCGCCGGCGCTGGAGGCCTCCGTGGCCGGCGCCGAGAGGGCCGCGATCGAGGGCGCGCTCAAGGCCTCGGGGGGGAACCGCACGCACGCGGCGAAGGCGCTGGGGGTCTCGCGCCGGACGCTCCACAACAAGCTCCGCCAGCACGGGATCGAGTAGCCGGGCCGGAGGGGGGCCGGGAACACGGCGGTGCGCGTGCTGAGCCGCAGGAAAG
>CAYNDR010000010.1:13219-18604 GCA_964395295.1 uncultured Planctomycetales bacterium | reverse complement strand
GCCGGGTCACGCCAGCGGGTTGGTCCACGGGACGCCGGGGTAACGGCCGTAATCCGCGTCGCAGGAGCACAGCTCGGCGCCGTGCTCCCGGGCCACGGCGGCGAGGTGCGCGTCCGAGGCGAGGTTGCCCGCGGTGCCCAGGGGTCCCAGCAGTTCCCTGAGCACGTCCAGGTGCCGTTCGGTCGGCTGGACGACGACGGCGCACGGCTGGGCCAGCCAGGAATCGATCAGCGCGAACGCCTCGCCGGGCCGGAGGGGGGCCGGGAACACGGCGGTCCGCGTGCTGAGCCGCAGGAAAGCCAGGAGCACCGTCCATTCAAAGCCCACCGCTTCCGTCCCGGAGAGCGTCCCCTCCAGCCAGGATTTCGCCTTCCCGTGGAGCGGGGCGTCCTCGTTCACCGCGTAGAGGAGCAGGTTCGCGTCGACGACCTTCACTTCCTCACGCTCAGCTTCCTGGCGATTTCCTCGTCTTCCATCGCGGCGGCGAGCGACAGCGCCTTGTCGAGCCGCAGTTCCGGCCGGTATCCCAGGCGGTACGTCTTGAGGCGGTACCGGCGCGGACTCCGCGGCGGGGCCATCGTCAGCCCCTCGCGGACCGCCTGGTTCAGCGCCGCCTTGAAGGAGAGGCCCCGCTCCCGCATCCGCCTCCTCAGCAGGGCCTCGACGTCCCGGTCCAGCGTCACCGTGGTCCTCATGCTGTAATCATAGCATCAATATATATGCTGTCAAGACTGCATCCTATGGAGCATCGTGATTCTCCCTGCCGGGCGGCGATTGTTTCCCGCGGGGGTTCGACGGCGCGGGGGCCGCACGCCCGGGACTCCCGGTGCGTCAGGATGATCTTCCTGCCCAGGCGTGCGGGGGATCCTGATGAGCAGCGAGCCGGTCCTCTCCGCTTCCTGATGCGGCGCATGGATTCCCGGATCCCGGGAATCCCGTGGGGCGGGCGGAGGCGGACGGCCGAACCTCCCTCTCATCGTAATCGCGGTCGGAGCCCCCTCAAGGCCTCGGGCGGAGGCATTCCGCGGGCTCTGGCGAATCCTCCCGGCTCCGGTCGGAAATCACATTGAAACGGCCTTCCGGAGTGGGTAGGCTTCATGAAGTGTCCTCATGGGAAGCCGATGGCACTCATGCTCTCCTATGAAGAATTCCGGATAGACGTGACGCACGCTCTCCTCTGAGGGAGTCCATGCGGCGCTCCAGACTGCAGACGCCCACACCGGGCCGAAGGTCCGTAACCGCCGTGCTGGCCCTTTGTGCCCTCCTCGCAACCGGCGGCGGCTTCCTCGTCGGTCGACTCTCGGTCCGGTCCGAGACGGCGGCATCCAAAGAGGCTCGATCGGCGGCCGCACGGATGAGGCCCAAGTGGAGAGGAGTGGGCCCCCATGCCGGCGCCTCCAGGGCCCTCGATTCGTCTCACCGTGCGCGAATCATGGAACTCGAAGCGCGCATTATGGAACTCGATGCCCAATCGTCGCGTCTGAAGAGCGAACTGGCGGCCGCCCTGAAGGGGGAGGACGCCGGGGAGCTGGCGCGGGAAGTCCATGAGGGTTTCCTCAGCGGCGATCGAATCCGTATCATGCGGGCCTCCCGCAACCTGGAGCTTCTCGACGAAAGGGCGACCCCCGTTTTCCTCGCAGCGTACCGCGAGCAACGGGAGGATTCCGACAGGCGCTACTGGGCGCTCTGGTGCGCCCTATGCTGCGGCGGCCCCGACGTAGCCCCGGTCCTGAACGAGATCCTCAGCGATCCCACTCATCAGGACCGCAAAGGCTTGCTTGAGGCATTTTGGGACCCTGATCCCGACTTGTCGGCCAGCCGCATCCCGCTTTCCACGGAACTTGCCCAAACGGTGTTCCGGCTGGTCCGGTCCCCCCACGACCCGGATCGGCTCGCGGCGGCATTCCTCCTGGGAGGATCAAGCGACACGTCCGCCGCATGCGTGGTTCTCCAGGACCTGGCAGAAAGAGACCCGGACAAGGAAGTGCGGAGCCACGCGATAAAATCTTTGGGACTTGTGGGTGATCGAGCAACGCTGGCCTATCTCGAAGGCTTTGCCGCCAACCACCCCGCGGAGGCCAAGGAAGACGGCGTTTTGAGCGGCGAGTTGAAGATGGCGATTCGATCGCTTCGCAAGAAGTTCGGCGAATGATCCGATGGCCGCCAGGGTGAGGACAGCTACGAGGCAGATAGGCCGACTGGTTTCCTTAGGGGCGTCTCTGACAAGGAAAGGGAACTACTTCCGGGCTTCCATCAGGCGCCGGCTGTCCTCCAGGGCACGAATCCCGTCCTTCGCGTCGGCGCGGCCTCCCACCGACGCGCGGGAGCGGAGAGCGGCCATCTCGCGAAGGACACGCCCTCTCCGGGCTGACGGGTCTCCTTCCTCGCTGATCAGAAACGAGGTGTAAGGGGCAACCACGCGATACTTCTTCGAGAGGGCGATGATCTCATCCACCAATTCCTTCTCGGGGCGGTCGTTGAGGCGCACCTGATCGAAGAGGGCCCCCACCCGGCGGCGCGCCCAGAGACGGGCAACCTCGAAGTCGGCGGCGTCCCGCTCAGGGAAAACGACGTCGAAGGCAAGGGCCTGCTCACCCCCCGGAGCCCGCCCGCGGAGCGTGATCCGGCACGCCCCGGATCCGCAATAGCGGCCAGCGATCACGACTTCCCCGCCCCGGAAAAGGTCGGGCAGACGCCGCGGCTCGATCTCCGCGGCCTTCACCCCATCAGACTCGACCTTGAGGTCGGCGAGCACCGGCGAGCCCACGCGGTCGAAGAGCTGGGCCGTGCGGTCGTCGATCCTTTCCCCCGGCTGGACCACGTCCCCGATCCCGCCGCTCTCCTCCGCCAGCCGGTCCAGGAGGCGCGTGTCGACATCGGCCCCAACGCCGAAGGTGAAGATGCGGGCCCCCGCCCGATTGCGCTCGCGCGCCGCCTGATCGGTTGGATTCGTACGTCCGCCATGTATCTGAAGTGATACATCGTAGTGTTCTTATTCGTTGAATGCACCAGCATGAATCCATGATCCGTCGAATCCTTGAGGGAAACCCGCGCCCCGAATGACCTGGCATACGGATTGCGCTGGAGGATCAGGTATGGGGTGCAGGCACATAAGATCCGTTCTCGCTCTCGCCAGGGCCGCCCTATTGTGGGCAGGAACGGCTTATGGCCTCGAAGGATCGGCTCAGGATTCTCAGGACGTGTTTCATGAGGCCATGAGCCGGGGGGACCTTAAGGCGATCGGGAATCTGATTGACAGGAGTCCGGGCCTTCTCAAGATCCCTGACGGCTATGGGCGCCTGCCCATCCATATCGCGGCGGAACACACCAGCAAAGGACTGGCGGAATTGCTGCTTTCCAAGGGGGCGGACCCCGACAGCAGGACCAAGTACGGCCTGGCCCCCCTTCATCATGCGGCCAGCCGGGGCTATAGGGTCGACTCACGTGATTGGGCTGGCCGTACTCCCCTTCATGATGCGGCCAGAGAGGGAAATCTTGAGGCCGTACGCCTCCTTCTCCAAAGCGGAGCCGATGTAAACGCAAACAATAATAATGGCTGGACTCCCTTGCATGAGGTACGCACGGAATCACAGGCAGTGACTGAACTCCTTCGCCAAAGTGGGGGAAGAACCGATTAGGCATGCTTCTGTATCACGCTCCCCGGGGGAGCCCCCTCCACGGCCTCAGCCGGAGCCGGATTCCGGGCCTCAATGGCCGGAAGAACGAGGCCCGGCAACGGCACCCTGCCCCCTCAAGACGTAACGGCGACGACTCGCGATGCCAGAAAGGGACCAACGGGTTCGGGGAGCGGACATGGCCGTATCCGATCACGAATTCGTTCGAGGGTGTCTCCGAACCGAAGGGTAAGGATTCAGGTGGCCGGATTCGATCAAATACTCGGTCCCCTCCTCCCTCCGAGGGATACCGCGTCGATCCGCCCTTCGTCCTTGTGGATGGGGATTGGCGCCAGCCCATCGGGTACTCCAGGGAAATGCCCCTTCGCGGGACCGGAATCCCCGCCCGCGGACGGCGCGGCGCCTCCGGAAAAATCCGCCTGGGTTACAAATTGATTGAAACGCCCTCCTCCCCAGGCTCATAATGCATGCACCGCGCAAGGAAGGAGGTCAAGGGATGGCACGACTGCGCCGGCTCGGAATCGCCCTGCTCGTTCTTGTCACGCTGGTCGCCGTGGCCGTCCGACTCGTGCGCCCCCGCGATGCGGAGGCGCCGAGGCCCGCCCTCTGCCCTTCCCCGACCGACGCCTCACGCCCCCCAGCAGACGTCGGCCGGAGCTCCGCGCCGGGAGCCGTCATGGGCGCCGCCGGCGCGCCGACGGTCCCCACAGCCCCGCCCATCGCCCTCTCCGTCGGAACCGGACCCGCGTCCCTTGTTCTCCGTGACGGCGGGATCAGCGCCTTCTTCTACGAGGGGGGCGTGGCCCTTTCCCTGTCCAGGGGCCGGGAGCGTCCCGATCGAACGAGAGGAGCCGTTCGCGACGGATGGGGGCTGCACTGGGGCGTGGACGGAGCGCGGCCGGCCGAACCCCGCCCCGAAGGCCTCCTGGAGGGCCGCCTCCACTCCTTCGTCGGCAACCGCTCGCAGTGGAGGACGGACCAGCCAGCGTACTCCCGCGTGATCTACGGCCAAGTCCTGCCCGGGCTCGACATGACCATCGAGTCGCGGCCTCACGGCTTCGAGTACAGCTTCCTCGCGGCGCCCGGGATCCGTTCGATCCCCCTCCGATGGAAGGGGGCGCTGGAAATCCGCGCGACCGAGGACGGCCACGTCCTCGAAGTACGGACCGGTATCGGCAACCTCCGCGAGGAAGGGTTATCGTGCTCCCAGGAGACCGCCGCAGGGACCGTACGGGTCCCCGCCCGCTATGAGGTGACGGGCCCCGACGCCGTGGCCATCCGGATCGAGGGCGGAAACCCAGACCTCCCGGTCCGCGTCGATCCGTACATCTGCTGGTTCGCCTTCATGGGGGGGGCTGAGACGTCCCCCGCGGCCTTCAACCAAGCGACGGACCAGGCCGAAGCGATCGCGGTGGATGGCTCGGGAAACGTGTACGTGGCAGGCTACACGAATACCTCGGATTTTCCCACGCCGGGAGGCTTCGACTCCACCTTCGGCGGGGGCAACTGGGACGTCTTCGTTGCCAAGGTGAACGGCGCGGGGCCGTCGCCGGCCTGGGCGACCTACCTGGGAGGAACGGGGGACGATTACGCCTTCGGCCTGGCGGTCGACGCCTCCGGAGACGTCTACGTGGCGGGAACGACCAATTCGACCGACCTGCCCGTGCCGTCCGGCTTTGACGTCTCTCTGGGAGGCAACCGGGACGCCTTCGTCACCAAGATCGCTGACGGCGGCACCACGGCCTCGATC
>CAYNDR010000010.1:3440-13209 GCA_964395295.1 uncultured Planctomycetales bacterium | reverse complement strand
CGTATCGCGGCGGCCGGGAACGCCATGACGTGGTGCACTTACCTCGGCGGGGGCCAGGACGACAGCGGGGCCGGCCTCGCCCTCGACGCCTCGGGCAGCCTCTTCGTGACCGGAACCACTTCCTCTTCCGACTTCCCCTCGACCGGCGGCTTCGACACCACCCTGAACAGCAGCTATGACGGATTCGTCGCGAAGATCTCCTGCGCCGGGCCGTCCCTGGTCTGGTCTTCCTTCCTCGGAGGATTCGGCAGCGACCTGCCCGGCGCGGTGGCCTGCGACGGGGCCGGCAACGTCTACGTTACCGGCAACACGAGCTCCTTCAATTTCCCCGTGAACGCCGGATTCGACACCTCCCTCAGCGGTGTCGGGGACGCCTTCGTCACCAAGATCGCTGACGGCGGCACCACGGCCTCGATCACCTGGTCCACCTTCCTGGGAGGTTCCGGCAGCGAGTTCGGCCGTGCGATCGCCGCGGACGGAGGGGGGAACATTTACGTCGCCGGCGAGACATCGGCCGCGGATTTCGCGGCGACGAACGGGTTCGACGCCACGTGCAACGGGAGCTTCAGCGACACTTTCGTCTGCAAGATCGCTGGCGCGGGGGCCTCGCCCGTCCTCGTCTGGTCGACCTACCTGGGCGGGGGCGGTGCCGACGTGCCCGGCGGAATCGCGGTGGACGCAGGAGGAGCGGTCTTCGTGGCGGGGCTCACGGGGTCTTCGAACTTCCCTGTTCCCAACGGATTCGACACGACCGCCGGTGGCCAGGACGCGTACTTGGCGAAGATCGACCAGAGCGCCCTCCCCATCACGCTCGCCTGGTCCACCTACTTCGGGGGCTCGGACACGGAGGCCTGCGGCGCGATGACGATCGATAGCGCCTCGAACATCTATCTCGCCGGGTACACCCGGTCGCTCGACTTCGATCTCACAGGTGCCTTCGACACCACGCGAGGCGGGTTGTACGACGCCTTCGTCACGAAGATCGCGGGCTCCGGCACACCGTCGGGGACGGTCTGGTCGTCCTACCTGGGCGGATCCTTGATCCCCGGGAACGACTACGGATACGGCCTGGCGACGGACGACCAAGGGAACCTCTGCGTGACGGGCACCACGCAATGCACGGACTTCCCCACGGCGGGGCCATACGACGCGACGCTTGGCGGCGGGAACGACGCCTTCGTGACGAAACTTTCCTCGGCCACCGGCGCCCTGATCTGGTCGACCTATCTGGGCGGCGCGGGAGACGACTACGGGGCGGCGGTCGCGGTGGACTCGGACGGGACGGTCGTTGCGCTGGGCACGACCAGCTCGACCGATTTCCCTTTCCAGGGCGGCTTTGACGCCGCGCTCGCGGGCTCGGGGGACCTCTTCGTGACGCGGCTCTCTGCCTCCGGGAACGCGATTGTCTGGTCGACCTACATGGGAGGTTCTGCCAACGAGTCGGCGGGAAGAGCGGCGATCGGCCCGGGCCACGACGTGTTCGTGACGGGTTCCACCGGCTCGTCCGACTTCCCTGTCACCGGCGGCTTCGACACGACCCACGGCGGCTCATGGGACGCCGTTGTGGCCCGGATATCAGCGGGTGGCTCCACGCTCCGATGGTCATCCTTCCTGGGGGACTCCGCGAGCGATATCGGCAATGGCCTCGCGGTCACGGAAAGCGGAATCGTGTACGTCGCAGGACAGACCCAATCGGCTGCCTTCCCGGTCGCTGGGGGCTTCGACAGCACGCTGGGAGGAAGCGAAGACGCGTTCGTCGTAAAGATTGATGGCGCCGGATTCCCGGCCACGCTCGTGTGGTCCTCGTACCTGGGGGGATCCAGCGGGGATGCCGCCCGTGCGGTAGCCGTCGACGGGATGGGAGGCGTCTTCCTGACGGGCGACACGAGTTCGACGGACTTCCCGGTCCCCGGGGGCTTCAGCACGACGAACTCTGGGGCGCCCGACGCCTTCGTGGCCAAGGTGGCCGATGGCGGGGCGACGGCGTCATTGGCATGGGCATCCTTCCTCGGCGGCACCAGCCTGGAGGCCGGGCACGACATCGCCGTGGACGCGGAGGGATATGTGTACGTGACCGGGACCACCTATTCCGCCAATGGATTCGAACTGGCCGAGGCCATGGACGCCACTCTGGGGGGAAACTGCGACGCGTTCGTCGCGAAGGTCCATCCCTCGGGGACGCCCCTCGTGTGGTCGACCTACCTGGGGGGTACGGGAGAGGACCAAGGTTACGCCATCAGCGTGGATTCGGCGGGTTTTATTTTGGTTGCGGGATACAGCTTCTCGGGCGACTTCCCTGGCCAAGGCGGTTTTGACACCACGCCGGCCGGCACGTTCGACGCCTTCGCCATGCGGATCAGTCCCTGGCCCTCTCCCCCATGCGATGACGGAGGGCATCACTGCGGAGCGCTGGGGCTCGAGATGATGATCCCGATCGTGCTGGCCTGGATCCGTCTCCGCCGGCGTCCGTAGGGCCTCACGGCCTCGATCGGATTAGGCAAGGGAATGCCGCCCCCTCCCCTCAGGCGATTTTTTCTCCATTCTCCCTTGCATCTCGGTGGACTGGAATACCGGGAGCCAGTCTCGAGGCCGAAGATCCGTTCCACTACGCCCAGCCGCGACAGCCTGAGAGCGGCGGGAACTACTTCCGGGCTTCCATCAGGCGCCGGCTGTCCTCCAGGGCACGAATCCCGTCCTTCGCGTCGGCGCGGCCTCCCACCGACGCGCGGGAGCGGAGAGCGGCCATCTCGCGAAGGACACGCCCTCTCCGGGCTGACGGGTCTCCTTCCTCGCTGATCAGAAACGAGGTGTAAGGGGCAACCACGCGATACTTCTTCGAGAGGGCGATGATCTCATCCACCAATTCCTTCTCGGGGCGGTCGTTGAGGCGCACCTGATCGAAGAGGGCCCCCACCCGGCGGCGCGCCCAGAGACGGGCAACCTCGAAGTCGGCGGCGTCCCGCTCAGGGAAAACGACGTCGAAGGCAGGCCTGCTCCTCTATGGAGGCGAAGAGGCCTTCCGGCTCTCGGACCGGGTCGTGGCCGCACCCCTGGACGCCGTCTTCCGTTGATGAATCCGGCCGGCTGACCTGCGGCCGATCGCGCCCTTGAGGCGCCTCGGCCGAATTCATCCTCAGGCGCGGCCGGACGCCTTGGCGCGCGCGGAGGCGATCTCCAGAGCGAGCGCCGCGGGCACGGGCTCGTAGCGGTCGAAGGCCATCGTGAAGGTGCCCCCGCCGTGGGTGATCGTCATCAGCTGGGTGATGTAGCCGAACATCTCCGCCAGCGGCACGGCCGCGCGGATCTCGTGCATGCCCCCCGAGGGGTCCATCGCCTCGATCCGGCCCCGCCGCGCCGCCAGGTCCCCGTTGACGGCCCCCAGGTGCTCCGCGGGGGTGATCACGTTCACCGACATGACCGGCTCGAGGATCACGGGGCCCGCCCTCCGGAAGGCCTCCTTGAAGCCCATCGAGGCGCAGATGTGGAAGGCCCGCTCGCTGGAGTCCACCTCGTGGAAGTCCCCGTCCAGGAGCGTGACCCGGACGTCCACCACGGGGAAGCCGGCCATGCCCCCCCGGCCCATGGCCCCGATCACGCCCTTCTCGACGGCCGGGACGTATTCCCGCGGGACGTTGCCGCCCTTGACGGCGTTGACGAACTCGAAGCCCGAGCCCGAGGGGAGGGGCTCCACCTGGAGCGTCACGCGCGCGAAGTCGCCCCGCCCGCCGGTCTGCTTCACCAGCTTGTGGTCGGACTCCCCCAGCGTCGTGGCGGTCTCCCGGTAGGCCACCTGGGGGCGCCCGACCTGCGCGGCCACCCGGTATTCCCTCCTGAGGCGGTCGACCAGCACCTCCAGGTGCAGTTCCCCCATCCCCGAGATGAGGGTCTCCTCCGTCTCGGGATCGTAGAAGGTCGTGAACGTGGGGTCCTGCTCGACGAGCTTGTTCAGCGCCAGGCCCAGCCGGTCGCGGTCGGCGCGCGAGGCGGTGCGGATGCTCACCGAGAGGACCGGGGCGGGGAACTCGATCGCCTCGAGGCGGGTGGGCCGGTCGGGGTCGCACAGCGTGTCCCCCGTGCGGGTGTGCTGGAGCCCGATCACGGCGCCGATCTCGCCCGCCCGGAGCGACTCGCGGGGGATGGCCTGGTTGGCGTGCATCTCGAACACGCGCCCGATCCGCTCGCGGCGGTCCCGGCTGGAGTTGAGGACGTACGAGCCGGCCAGGAGGGTGCCGGAATAGACCCGGACGAAGACGAGCCGGCCGTAGCGGTCGGTGGCGAGCTTGAAGGCGAGCGCGGCCAGCGGGCCCTCCGAGACGGCCGGCGCCGGCAGGTAGTCCACGACGGCGTCGAGCAGCCGGCGGACGCCGATGTTGCGCGCGGCGGAGCCGCAGAGGACGGGCACGACGGTGCGCGCCAGCGTGGCCTTCCGGAGGGCGGCGCGGATCTCCGCCTCGCCGGGCTCGCGGCCGTGGACGAACTTGTCCAGGAGCGCGTCGTCGACCTCGGAGATCCTCTCGATCAGGGTCCTCCTCCAGCGCTCGGCCTCCGCGGCCATCTCGGGGGGGATGGGGACCTCGTCGAAGTGGATCCGGCCCTCGCGCTCCTGGAAGACCACCTCGACCCTCCGGACGAGGTCGATGAGGCCGCGGAAGGTGTCGCCCTCCCCCACGGGGAGGACCACGGGCACGGCGTTCCCGCCCAGCTCCTCGCGGATCTGCCGGACCACGGCGGGGAAGTCGGCCCCCGTGCGGTCCATCTTGTTGACGAAGGCGACGACGGGGACGGAGTACTTCTCGGCCTGCCGCCAGACGGCCATGGACTGGGGCTCCACGCCACCCACGGCGCAGAAGAGGGCCACCGCCCCGTCGAGGATCCGGAGGGAGCGCTCCACCTCGGCGGTGAAGTCCGCGTGGCCGGGGGTGTCGATCAGGTTGATCCGGTGGCCGCGCCACTCGACCGTGGTGGCGGCCGCGGTGATGGTGATGCCGCGCTCGCGCTCCTGCTCCATCCAGTCGAGGGAGGTCTCGCCGTCGTCGACCTCCCCGGTGCGGTGGATGCGGCCCGTGAAATAGAGGATGCGCTCGCTCACGGTGGTCTTGCCCGAGTCGATGTGAGCGACGATGCCGATGTTCCGGCTCCCGTAGGGGGCCATGGCGACAGGGCGAGATGGTAGCGGGAAAGGCCCCGGAATGCAACAGCGATCCGGCCCCCGCCGGCCTCAGAAACGACAAAACAGACGGTCTATTTTGTCGCGGGACGGACTCAGCGGACGGCTTCGCACTCCGCCACCAGGCGGAGGTAGAAGTCGTCCGTGAGAAGCCCCTCCTCGAAGAGCATCCTGAGCTGTCTCAGGCGCCCCGCGACCTGCTGTTTGGTGAACTTGAGGGCCTCGGGCTTCGGCGGCGGCGCCGCGGCCGCGGCCTCCGCCGCCCTCTCGACGGCGGCCGGCGAGGGGACCCGCTTGGGCGGCGGCGCGGCGGACGGGTCCGCCACCACGGCCTTCAGCTCCTCCGCGGGGACGAGGTGCCGCCACAGGAACGCCTGCATCCGGTCTTCCGCCGGGACGGCCTCGCGGGCGACCTCCGCCCCGTCGATCTTCGCGCGGCCTTCCACGACCAGGCGGACCGGCTGGCCCGTCCCCTTCAGGGCCGTCTTCACCTGGAGCCTCGCCATCTCCTGGGCCGCCGCCAGGGAGACGGGGGCCGACGAGAACCCCTCCGGCGGGTTCTTCAGGCCCAGCCGGATGTCGCCCGCGAACCCGTCCTTGCGGATGGCGTAGACGCCGAGGGTGGCCGCGCCCCGGCTCCGCATCGACACGCCGGAGGGCACCACGCGCAATTCGAAGTCGGGCCGCGGCGCGCTCACCCGCAGGCGGTAGCCGTACTCCTCGCCGCCCTGCCGCGCGGTGTCCGTCAGGTGCACGAAGCAGACCCCGTCCGCGGGCAGTTTCACCGTCAGGTAGGAATCCGCGTGGTGCGTGTTGGCCCCCGAGGCCGGGTCCTGGTGGTCGTCGTTGAACGCCAGCAGGCGGCCCTCCGAATCCGTGGCCTTGAGCGAGGAATCCACCGGGGAGTCGAGCCGGCGCGCCGTGGCCTCCGCCACGATCGTCTCGCCGGCGCGGCCCTCCACCCGGAACACGTCCACGTCCTTCGCGCGGTCCAGGCGCCCGTTGACGATGACGGGAAGCGGGATCTTCTGGGCGCCCGGCAGGGAGTCGTTGGGCTCCTTGTCGAGACACTCCGGCAGGGAGTCCAGCGCGAACGGCACGCGGTTGGAGACGATCCCGCCCCTGCGCGCGGCGACCCAATAGACCCCCGGCCCCGCGTTCGCCGGGGGCGGCATCAGCTCCGCCCCCTCCAGGTTCCAGCCTTTCATCTCGATCTTCCCGGGGGCCCCCGCGGGTCCGCCCAGCGGGAAGAGGTTCGTCACGTACGGCAGTTCGCCCGCCGTCACGCGATAGACGAAATCCTCGCGGCCGCGGTAGATGGCGTCGGTGATGGTGAACCGGTACTCGCCGTCCTGGGGCGCCACGAAGGAGAGCGTCGGGTCGGGCTTGAAGCGGAAGTCGTCGTTGTACGCCAGCTCCTTCCCGCGGGCGTCGCAGACCGCGAGCACCGGCTGGAACCAGCCGGGGACGGCGTCGGCGATGTAGGGGAGCAGCTGCCGCGCCGCGGCGGAAATGACCAGGCGCTGGCCCTTGCGCGCCTGGAACCGGTACGCGTTCACCTCGCCGGGGGCGATCTGCCCGTTGGCGGTGCACGGCAGGGCGAGGCGCTGTTCCGCCTCCTCCGGCGGCCCCTTGCGGAGGGCCTGCTCCTCCTTGCCGAGCACCTGCAGGTTGCAGGTGAGCAGGGGCTTCCGGGCGGTCTCGGGCAGTTGGCCCACGTGGAAGGCCAGCGGGTTCGAGACGCCCCCCGGCGTCCCCAGCCGCAGTTCCCGCGCGCCCGGCTCCGCCTCCGGGGCGATCGTGACCTCGACGAAGACGAGGCTGGAGATCGAGGCGCAGGCCGGCTGGTTGACGTACTCCGCCAGCCTCCGCTGGAGCCGGGCGGCCAGGTCCGTCCCCGCCGGGTCCTTCCCCCCCGCGCCCTTCCCCATCATGTCCATCGACATGTCCTTCATGGGCATGTCCTTCCCCCCCGCCCCCTTCTTCAGCTCGTTCAACTGCTCCCTCAGCAGCTGCATCTCCTGGTTCCCCAGCTTCCGGTGGTACTCGACTACCTTGGCGGTGACCCCCGCGCCCGTGACGAGCGCCCGGTCGACGCCGTCCAGCCCCTGGCCCCCCACCTTGACCGTGAAGGTCGTGCCCTGCCGGCCCCCGGCGGGATAGGCGAAGCCGATGTACGGCCTCGCCTGCGCCCAGGCCAGGGAGGCCAGCGCCAGCCCCAGCACCGGCGTCCAGCGGACGGACCTCACATGATCTCCTTCAGCAGGCCCGCGGACTTGACCCCTTCCCCCGCGGCCGGCAGGACGCGCGCCTCCAGCCCCATCGGGTGCGGCAGTTTGGCGGCGGCGTCGATCCCGGCCAGCTGGTAGATGCTCCCCAGGAGGTCCACCGGGTACACGGGCCGGTCCTTGACCTCCTCGGCCTTCGCATCCGACGAGCCGACCACGCGGCCCCCCTTGAATCCGCCCCCCGCCACCAGCACGGAGAAGACCTTGCCGTAGTGGTTCCGCCCGCCGTTCCAGGGCGGCTGCCAGTCCACCTTCGGGCCCCGGCCGAACTCGCCGCAGCACCAGACGATCGTGCTTTCCAGCAGGCCCCGCTCCTGCAGGTCCAGGAGCAGGCTCGCCAGCCCCTGGTCCAGCTGGGGGCACTGCCGGCGCATCGTCTCGAAATGCCGGCTGTGGGTGTCCCACCCGCCGGGGTAGTTGATGACGACGTAGGGGACCCCCGTCTCGACCAGCCTCCGCGCGACCAGGCACTCCTGCCCGAAGGTGTGCCGGCCGTAGCGGTCCCGCAGTTCCGCCTTCTCCTTGGAGAGGTCGAACACCTCCCGGCCCGACCCCAGGATCAGCTCGTAGGCCTGCTTCTTGGCCTCCTCCGCGGCCGCCATCGGCGGGCTGGAGGCCATCAGCCCGCCCATCGTGTTCATCCGGCCGAGCAGTTCGCGCCGGCCCTTCTGCCGGTCGTCGGTGATGCTCCGCGCCACGACCCCCTCCACCTCGAACCGCGGCGCGTTCGGGTCGCCGCCCGTGGCGAAGGGCTTGAACTTCGGCCCCAGGAAGCCCTCCTCGGAGAACCGCCCCTGCGGCCGGGTCAGCACCACGTACGGCGGGATCAGCCCCTTGTAGCCGGGGCTCTTGAAGAGCGAGAAGACCGCCCCCACGCTCGGATAGGCCAGCCGCTCGCCGGGCGCGTGCCCCGTCTGCATCAGGTAGGCCGCGGTCTCGTGGCCGTTGTTGCCGTGCGTCATGCCGCGGATGAGGGAGAACTTGTCCGCCTGCTTCGCCAAGAGGGGGAACAGCGCCCCCACCTGGACCCCCTCCGCGTTCGTGGGGACCGCCGCCGCGAAATCGCCCGTGTAGTCGCGGCCCGAGTCCGGCTTGGGGTCCCACGTGTCGTTGTGCGACATGCCGCCCCACAGGAAGACCTGGATGACCGACTTGGCCTTCGCCTGGGCCGGCCGGGGGCTCCCCGCCAGCATCAGCCCCGCGGCGCCGCCCAGGCCCCGCTGGAGCGCCTCGCGCCGGGTCAGCTTCTCGCTCATGTCCTTCGACTCCTAACGTCAGTGCCGGTACAGGAACTCCTCGGTGTTCATCAGCGCCCACGCCACGTCCAGCCAGTCTTCCCGCCGCTTCGCCGCCTTGCCGCCCTTCCCGACCCCGCCCGCCGCGCTGTATTCCATCGCGGTCCTCGCCTCCTCCTCGGTCGGCAGGCGCGAGAGGATCGTCAGGAAGAGCTCGTCCGCGGCCTCGCGGGGCTTGCGGGCGGGGTCCAGGATCGCCTTGAGCCTGGCGCTCCGTTCGAGCTTCTGCTGGATGTGGCTCGAGTTGAGCAGGTGCAGCCACTGCGCCGGGACCGGCTTGTTGTCGCGCTCGCCCATCATGCCGGTGGCCCGCGCCGAGCGGCCGAACAGGGCCAGGAAGGGGCTGGTGATGCTGCCGTCCGCGATCGCGACGGCGGACTTGTCCTGCGGGATGTTGGTGAAGGGCTCCGGGATGGGGCTCGTGTAGAGGTCCGACGTCCCGGTGATCCTGTTGATGGCGTCGATCAGCACCTCGGCGTCCAGGCGCCGGAGCGGGTAGCTCGCGAAGGCGGCCTCGGCCTCGGGGCGCCGGGAGCGCGGCACGGAGGAGAGCTGGTACGCGGCGGAGTTCAGGATCAGGCGCAGGAGGCGCTTGAGGTCGTAGCCGCCCGCGGCCATCTCCTTTTCCAGGAACGCCAGCAGTTTGGGATGGCCCGGCGGGTTGTCCTCGCGGATGTCGTCCGCCTCGTGGACGATGCCGCGCCCCATCAGCCACGCCCAGACGCGGTTCACGATGGCGCGCGTGAACCAGGGGTTCTTCGGGGCGATCAGCCAGTCGGCGAACGCCTCGCGCGGGTCCCGGTCGGGGGAGAGCTGGACCTTCGTCCCGTCCGGGAAGGCCGCCGCGAGCGGCGCGCCGGCCGGCGGCGGCGGCGCCCCCTCCGCCGGCTTGAGCAGGGCGGCCTTCACGGACGCGCCGACGGCGGCCTGCCCCGGCGCGGTGTTGCCCGCCACGGCGGCGGAGCGGAGGGGGTCCCAGTAGACGATCTCCTCCTTCCACTCGGTGGTGGGCTTGTACC
>CAYNDR010000010.1:0-3430 GCA_964395295.1 uncultured Planctomycetales bacterium | reverse complement strand
CTGCGAGAAGAAGGCGGCCATGCCCTTCAGGCGCTCCGGGGGCCACGCGTCGGTCCGCGACCCCATGAACGTCAGCGCCGCGGCGGCGGCGAGGGTCTCCGGCGTCTTGCTCTGGACGGCGCGGTAGAAGTTCACCGGGCCCACGCGGAAGTTCGAGCCGCTGGAGGTGAGCAGTTCCCGGGCGAACTTGTCGTACGGCTTGTTCTCGGCGATGGACGTCCGCACCCAGCGGTGGTACGCCTGCGCGGCGTTGGGCCAGAGGTTGACCGGGAACTCGGCCTTGATGCGCAGGATGTCGCCCCATTTCATCGCCCAGTAGTCCGCGTACTCCTCCCGCTCCAGCAGGCGGTCGATCAGGGCGCGCCGCTTGTTCCTCGCGTCCGGGTACTTGAGGAACTCCCGGACCTCCTCCGCGGCGGGCAGGGTGCCGGTGACGTCGAGGTAGGCCCGGCGGACGAACACCGCGTCGGAGCACAGAACGGGCTTGAGGTTCAGCGAGGAGAGCCGGGCGAAGACGATGCGGTCGAGTTCGCCGGCGGGCGCCGGCGGGACGGGGCTCTCGAAGACGCCGGACGCCTTTTCCTGGGCCGCGGCGCCGCCCGCGGCCAGCAGGGCGGCCGCGACGGGGATCAAGAGCGCCTTCATGGTTTTTTATGACCCTTCAGCATCAAGCGACGATTCCCTCCCCCGCCCCTCCGGGGGGGGACATGGGGCACACCATCCTTGATGCTATCCGCCTCTGAATGCATCCGCTTTCTTGCGTCCCCGGCAGGACTTCCCGCTCCGCACCTCTATTATAACCCCGCGGGGGGACCCGGGTGGCGGGAATACGGGGGCTTGCCCTGGGCGAGCAATCCCCCAAGGCGAGCCGAAGGGGCGAAGCTCTTCCCGCTTCCCGCATCGATCCTCCCCTGCTATACTTCGGGCGTGACCCGAAGGATCCGTGCGGGCCGTCCCTCCGGCCCCGAAGAGGCCGAGATGCGGGAATGGGCCCGGCTCACCCCCGCCCAGCGCTTCGTCCAATCCCAGCGCCTGTGGTCCCACTTCCTCCTCCTGGGAGGCACGTGTGAGCCCGAACCCGATCGCCAGAGTCCTTTCTACGTTCCGCCGCAAGAAGGTCCGCGCCCTGCTCATGGGGGGCCAGGCGTGCGTCCTCTACGGCGCCGCTGAGTTCACCCGCGACGTCGACCTCGCCGTGGAGGTCTCCCCCGCCAACCTCGCCCGGGTGCGCGCCGCCCTCGCCGGGCTCAAGGCCGAATCCGACTTCTTCCCGCCGCTGTCCGCCTCGGCGCTCCGGCGGGGCCACGCCTGCCATTTCCGTTGCCGGGCCCCCGGCCTCCAGGGGCTCCGCGTCGACCTCATGTCCCGGATGAGGGGCGCCCCGCCCTTCCCCCGCCTCTGGGAACGCCGTGTCGAGATCGACCTCCCCGGCGTCGGCCCTGTCGCCGTGATCTCCCTCCGGGACCTCGTCCGGGTCAAGAAGACCCAGCGCGACAAGGACTGGCCCATGGTCCGCCGCCTGGTTGAAACGGACGTGGACCGGGCCCCCGGCGAGCCGGACTCCGGCCGCATCCTCTGGTGGCTGAGGGAGGCCCGCACGGCCGACCTCCTCGCGGAGCTGGCGGCGCGGTTCCCCCGCCCGGCCCGCCGCGCGGCCCGCGTCCGGCCGGCCCTCCGGGCCGTCCTGCGGGGGGATTCCGCCGCGGCCGGGCGCGCGCTCCGGGCCGAGGAGGACCGCGAACGGGCCCGGGACCGCCGCTGGTGGGCCCCCCTGAGGCGCGAGCTGGAGCGGTGGCGGCGGGCGGGGGGAATCCATCCCGCGTGAACCTCCCCGCGGCGGGCCCGGCCTGGGCGAGCAACCCCCAAAGGGGAGCCGAATGGGCTGGGCGGGAACCTCTTCCGGCGGATCGCGGATCCCCGCGGGACGCAGGGAGGGCCCTCCCGCGCCTTCCGTTTGATCTCCAGGACGACCCGGCTCGCGCTTCGCCGGATCATGATTCCTCCCGGCGGGCATTTCCCCCGGACGCCGAAGGATTGTCGAGAGATCAGGGCCCCTCCGCCCCCTCCAGGAAAACCGCCAGGGGGATCGCCACGATCCCCCGGCCCGCCGGCAGGACCTCGGTCCCCCCGGTGAGGCACACCCCGAACGGAGCCTCGCCGCCGAAGTCCCCCAGGAACGATTCCATCCCCCGGAGCTCCGACCCCCGGACGGCCGAGGCCGACTTGACCTCGATGGGCAGGCGCCCCGCCCCCCGCGACGCCACGAAGTCCGCCTCCGCCCCCGCGTGCGTCCGATAGTGGAAGATCGCCGTGGCCCGCTTCGAACACTCCGCGAAGACCAGCAGGTGCTGGGCCACGAGGGTCTCCAGGAGCGCCCCACCCAGGTTCGCGCGCCCGGCCTCCTCCCACCTCCGGATCCCCAGCAGGTGGCCCGCCAGCCCGGCGTCCCCGAAATGGAGCTTCGGCGACTTCACCAGCCTCTTCCCAAGGTTCCTCCACCAGGGAGGCACGAGGTCCGCCAGGTACGTCGCCTCAAGCACCCCCGACCACCGCAGCCCCGTGTCCGCCGAGATCCCCGATTCGTGCGCCAGCGCCGCATAGTTGGTCGTCTGCGCCGTCCGCGCGGCCGCCAGGGCCAGGAACCGCAGGAAGGCCGGAACCTCCTCGATCAGCTTTCCCCGCCGGCCGAGGTCGCCGCGCCGTACAGGATGGAGGCCTGCCCGCTGATGAGGAGGTAGTCTACCCCGCGGCGGTCAAAGCTTCGGAAGAGATTTCGCATCGTGGACGGCCTGGAGGTCGGGGATCCGGGCCCGCAGGCGCCAGGACCGGCGGAGCCGCGCCGCCGGCGAGAGGGACATCCACATCTCCCGGTACGGGTCCGGGGGCACGGACCCGCCGGGCGCGGCCTTCCGGGGCGCGGCCCTGCGCCTCATGCCCTCTATATGGCCGATCCGGCCCCCTTCATGCAAGGGGACCCCTACCTCCGGGACCTCTCCCTCGGGGAAGAAGAGGGCCGCGACGGGCCCGAGCTCCTCGGGGGACTGAGGACCGGCCCCCGCCGCTCGGACCCCCACCCCCGCGAACCGCGCTCCGGCTGGCGGGACTCGGGCGGGCGCTCGACCCGCGGCCGATCCTCCGGCCGATGCTCCACGACCGGCGGCCTCTCGATCCGCGGCCGATCCTCGACCTCCGGGGGCCGCTCCGTCCTCGGACGCTCCACCGGCGGCCGCTCCGCCCACGGATGCTCCGCCCGCGGCCGCTCCGCCCACGGCCAATCCGTCCGCGGACGCTCCACGACCTGTGGCCGCTCCGTCCGCGGGCGCTCCACGACCGGCGGCCTCTCCACCCGCGGACGCTCCACGACCTGCGGGCGCTCCACCCGCGGACGCTCCACGACTTGCGGCCTCTCCACCCGCGGACGCTCCACGAC
>CAYNDR010000009.1:31093-41500 GCA_964395295.1 uncultured Planctomycetales bacterium | reverse complement strand
GATGAAATTGTCGCCCACGGTCCAGAGCGTGAAGACGAACGACAGGTCGAAGGCGGCGGGCAGCTCGGCCTCGACCTTGGCGAGGACCTCGTCGGTGAAGCCCTTGGCCTTGAGGCTGGCGCGGTTGATGTGCGGGCAGCCCTGCAGCATGCCGGTGCCGCGGCAGTAGCGGACGATGTCGTCGATCTGCTTGGGCGTGTAGCCGAGCCGCTCCAGCGCCGGCGGCACCGACTGGTTGATGATCTTGAAGTAGCCGCCGCCGGCGAGCTTCTTGAACTTGACGAGCGCGAAGTCGGGCTCGACGCCGGTGGTGTCGCAGTCCATGAGGAGGCCGATGGTGCCGGTGGGGGCGAGCACGGAGACCTGGGCGTTGCGGAAGCCGTGGACCTCGCCCAGGGCCAGGACGTCGTCCCAGTCCTCGCGGGCGGCCTGGAGGAGGTCCCGGGGGCAGTCCTCCGGGTTGATCGCGGCGGCGGCGTCGCGGTGCTGGCGCATGACGCGGAGGAAGGGCTCGCGGTTCTTCGCGAAGCCGGGGAAGGGGCCCAGGGCGCGGGCCATCACGGCGCTCTGGCGGTAGGCGCGGCCCGTGAGGATCGCGGTGAGGGCGCCGGCGATGGCGCGGCCGCGGTCGCTGTCGTAGGGGATCCCCAGGAGCATCAGCAGGGTCCCGAGGTTCGCGTACCCCAGGCCCAGGGCCCGGTAGTCGTGCGAGTTCTGGGCGATGGCGCGGTTGGGGTAGCTGGCGAAGTCGACGATGATCTCCTGCGCGGCGGCGAAGACCTCGATGGCGTGGCGGTAGCGGGCCACGTCGAAGGCGCCCTCGCGGGTGAGGAACTTCGTGAGGTTGAGGGAGGCCAGGTTGCAGGCGGAGTCGTCCAGGAACATGTACTCGCTGCAGGGATTCGACGCGTGGATGCGGTCGGTGTTCGGGCAGGTGTGCCACCTGTTGATGGTGGTGTCGTACTGGAGGCCGGGGTCGGCGCAGGTCCAGGCGGCGCGGGCGATGCGGTCCCAGAGGTCGCGGGCCTTGTGGACGCGGGCGACCTTGCCGGTGGTGCGCCACCGGGTCTCCCAGGGGCCGTCCGCCTCGACGGCCTTCATGAACTCGTCGGGGACGCGGACGGAGTTGTTGGAGTTCTGGCCGCTCACGGTGTGGTAGGCCTCGCCGTTGAAGTCGGCGTCGAGGCCGCCGTGCTCGATGAGGATGCGGGCCTTGCGCTCCTCGTTCATCTTCCAGTCGACGAAGCGGCCGATGTCCGGGTGGTCCATGTCGAGGCAGACCATCTTGGCGGCGCGGCGGGTGGTGCCGCCCGACTTGATGGCGCCGGCGGACTTGTCGTAGATCTCCAGGAAGCTCATCAGCCCGCTGGAGGTGCCGCCGGAGGAGAGCTTCTCGCCCTCGGCGCGGATGCGGGAGAAGTTGGTGCCGGTGCCGGAGCCGAACTTGAAGATGCGCATCTCGCGCTTGACGAGGTCCGCCATGTCCATCAGGTCGTCGCCGACGGACTGGATGAAGCAGGCGGCGAGCTGGGGGCGGGTGTAGGCGTCGGCGGCCTCCTCGATCTGGCCCGCGGCCGCGTTCCATGCCCAGTTGCCCACGGGCTTCCCGGGGATGCCGTATTCCTGGGCGAGGCCGCAGTTGAACCAGACGGGCGAGTTGAAGGCGCCGACCTGGGCCAGCAGCATGGCCGTGAGCTCGGCCTCGAACGTGTCGGCGTCGGAGGCGTCGGCGAAATAGCCGCCGAGCTGGTCGCCGGCGCGGCGGAGCGTGCGGGCGACGCGGGCCACGGTCTGGCGGGCGCTGTTCTCGTGGCCGGTGCCCGGGACGCCGGCCTTGCGGAAGTACTTCGAGGCCAGGATGTCGACGGCCAGCTGGCTCCAGGAGGCCGGGACCTCGATGCCCTTCATCGCGAAGACGGCGGAGCCGTCGGGGTTGGTGATCCGGGAATCGCGGCGGTCCCACTCGATCGTGCCGAAGGGGTCGATGCCCGGCGTGGTATAAACGCGCCGGAACCGGGCCGCGCGGACCCGGGTGGACCCCCGCCGCCCCTTCTTCGCGGGTTCGCCGGCGGCGGAACCGCCGTGGAGGGCCGACGAGACGGCACCCTTCCCCGTGAGGCTGTCCATGGGTCTCCTCCTCTCGCCCTGCGGGACTGAAATATTTCAGAACAATGAATTCAAACGTGCGCAAAGATCGAATGCGGGAAAGGCATGGCGTCCTCTCTCCAGGGAACGGCACCCCCCTCTAAGGATCTATCGTTGTTGGTTCGTCCGAGGTCTCGGAGGGATCATACCCCAGTCCACGCCTCCACAACCTGTACCGCTTTCGGCAGGAGTATACCCCCACCCCTTGGGGATTGTCAAGCCGGGCCGCCGAATCCGCGGAAAATTTTTACCGCGGTTCTCCCGCACCAAAGCCCGCGTAATAAGGACATCGAGAAACCGTGAAGTGATTTTTCCCGGGACGGTCCGGCGCGCGGGGGGCGGCCTAGAAATCCTTCTTCCCGGCCGCCTTCGGCTGGAGCGCCTGCTTCCGGCCCTTGCGGAGCACCGTCACCGAGCCGGCCGTCCCCAGCCGCTCCTTGACGTCGGCGGCCGAGGCCGCCTTCCGGCCGTCGATCTCCAGGAGGATGTCGTGACGGCGGAGGCCGGCGGCCTCGGCGTCGCTCCCCTCGTCGACGCGCGCCACCACGAGGCCCTGCCCCTCGGGGATCTCGAGCTGGGCGCGCATCGTGTCCGAGGGCTTCTCGAAGGCCGCCCCCGCCGCGCGGTCGGCGAAAGGCCGCGCGGGAAGGTTATCCTCGTCGAGCTGGAACCGGAACCCGGGCTGGAACGGGAAGGCGCGCCGCATCCCGCCCTGGCCGAAGCCGGCGCGGAGGCCCGCGTAGTCGATCCCGTTCTCGCCGATCCCGAACCTGTCCGCCAGCTCCTTGTGGTCCTTGAGGAACTTCGGGAGCGAATCGGACCCGGCCGTCTTCTTCTCCCCCTTGTCGTCCGTGTAGTCGAGCTTCACCGCGCCGTCCGCGGACTTGCGGAAGGTGAAGGGGGGGCTCCCGTCGCCGGGCGCGACCTGGTAGGTCGTGTCGTTGTTGTTGGACATGACCGACAGCGATCCGCCGCGGAGGCCGTTGAAGCCCGGGACGGCGCGCGGGGCGCGGCGCGGGACGGCCTCGTCCTTGGGCTTGTCGAAGTCCTTGAGGAGGGCCTTGGCGCGCGACTGGACCTCGGGGTCCGTGCTCTCGGCGGCCTTCCGGAGCGCCTCCTCGGCGGGCTTGCCGATCTTGCGGAGCTCGTCGGTGGCCTTCTCGCGCGCGGCGTAGTCCTCGGAGCCGAGCTGTTGGATGAGCGCGTCGATCTTCCCGGCCTCGTCCTGGGCGGCCGCGAGGGCCAGCGCGGCGGCGGCCGCGATCCACGTCTTCATCTCGTCCTCCCCATGTCCTGTCTTTGGTGGATTGGTATCGCGGGGCGGCGAAAGGTTCGCCCGCTAATCGGCCAGGCTCGCGGCGGCTTGGCGCCGGACCTTGGATTCCGGGTCGTTCTTCGCGGCGTGCTCGAGCGCCGCCCGCACCGCCGGGTCCGCCTTGAGGGGGCCGAGCGTCTCGGCGGCCTCCTCGCGGACCTTCCCGTCGGGATCGGCCAGCGCCCGCAGGACCGGGTCCTTGAGCCGGAGGGGCAGGGCCCGGTGGAGGTTGCGGAGGATGTCGGCGCGGAGGTCGGCCCGGGTCGAGCTCGAGAAGAGGTCCAGCATGCTCTGGACGACCTCCTCCGTCCGGCCGTCGGGCTGGCTCATGCGAAGAACCAGGAGCGCCTTCACCCGGTTCTCCTCGCCCTGGGAAGGGTCCAGCGCGACGTCCCGGGGGCTCGGATCGTTGGGGGAGGGGGGCCGCAGGATCCCCACCACTTCCTTTTCGGGGGCGGCCAGCCTCTTCTCCAGGTCGGCGTTCCTCTGCCGGAGGGAGGCGGCCTCGGCCTCGAGGGCCCGGAATTCCTCCGCGGACGGGCCGCGGGCGACCGGGGGCGGCACCGGCGCCGCCCTTGGCGGGACCGCCGGCCGCCGGCGCAAGGCCTGGACCGCCTTTCGCGGGCGGTCGCGTTCCCGGGCGGCCGAGCGATAGAGGGCCGAGAGCCCCACAATGGCGATGGCCGCGGCGGCGCCAGCGGCGACGAGGACCAGCCTGTTCGGAGGCATGGAAACATCCTAGCCGGGGGCTCGGAGCGACGCAAGTCCTTGACTTCGGGCGCGGGGGCGGGGACCCTACGGGCGATGGCCGCGATCGAGGATTTCTTCGACCTGCGGATCGCGACGATCGAGCCCGGCGAGACTCCGCCTCCCGGCGCGCACTGGGTCCGGATCGAGGATCCCCCGCGGTCCCTGGCCGCGGCGCTCGCGCGTGAAGGGTGGTTCTACAAGCCCCGCTATGTCACCTACGTCCTCCCCGTCCCCGCCTCGCTCGAGGATTACATCCGGGGCTGCTTCCGGACGGGGACCCGCAACAAGCCGAGGAAGCTCCTGCGGGACGTGCCCCGCCGCTATCGCCTGGAGGTCGACGCCGGCGCGAAGGGGATCGGCGCCTTCGCGGACCTCTACCGGCGGACCGTCGTGGCGAGGCCCCGGGGCAAGGACCGCCTGGCCGAGCACGAGGAGGGTTTCGGCGAGGGCTGGGCCGGGCTGTATCTCTTCGAGGGCGCGGCCCTGGCGGCCGGCGTCCTGGCCCATGAGCCGCCGGGGCACCTCTCCGTGGCGTACGGGGCCTTCGATCTGGCGCCCCGGGGGCTCGATCTGGAGCACCTCATCGTCACGAAGGCGATGGAGCGCGCGGCGGAGCGGCGGTGCCGCTTCATGTCCCTGGGGATGGACACCAACCGCTACGGCCACCACCTCTCCATCGGACTGCCGGCCTACAAGCTCCGGCTGGGATTCGTGCCCCTGCCGCACGAGCCGGGCGGGCGGGAGCTGGTGAGGGTCCGGTCCTTCGACGTCTTCGAGGAGGGCCTCTTCTTCTACGGCTACGGGGGGCGGGGCCTCGTGGGCCACCTCTTCGCGCGCGGCGCCGCGGACCTCCGGCCGTACCGCCACCACAACGCCCCGCCCGTGCGGACGCACCCGATGGGGTAGGAGGCCGGCCTGGGAGTCGAACCCAGCATCCCCCGCGTCCGCGGGGGACCGGCGGGTTTGCAGCCCGCGGGGAATCCCGGTTCCCTTTGCCGGCCGTCCTTCAGCGGCTCGCGATGACGCGGATGCGCAGGTAGACCACGGTCCCCGCGGGCGGCGCCTGGCTCCAGTCGAACTTGAGGACCGGCTTGGGGTTGTACACCGGGTAGCGGTTGTCCGCGATGATCCCCCCCGCGCAGTCGCAGAGGCAGGCGATGCACCCCGTGCCGGCGCCGCGCAGGGCCCCGCTCCCATGAACGACGAAGTGCGGGGTCCAGGGCTTCACGACGTCCGCGCCGTCCACCGAGATCTTCTCCAGGGCGAAGTCCTCGTAGGGCCGCTCCCTCCAGGCCCCGCCCTCCTCCTGCCAGAAGACGGAGAGGATCGCGGGGTCGCCCTGGAGGAAGTCCTCCGGCTTCGTGTCGGGCCGCAGGCCGCTGCGCTTCTGCGCCTCGGGGATGGAGTAATGGACCCGGCTCCGGGCGCCGAGCTCCGTCAGGGCCCGGTACACGTCCTCCACCCGCGCGTCCATGAGGAAGACGAAGTAGTCCGCGAACTTCGCGGGACCGGCGGCCGCCTCCGCACAGCCCGCGAAGGCCTGCACGCGCTGGCCCCAGTCGTCGATGCAGGGCTTGTCCTTGGGATGCCGGATCGTCCCGCGCAGGAGGACCTCGCCGCGCTCCAGATCCCGGACCACCTCGCCGGCCGCGGGGAGCCGCGGGCCGGCCTTGGAACCCGAGGCGCAGCCGATGACGGCCACGATCGCCAGCGGAAACAGGCGTTTCATGACGTTCTCCTTCTCAAGACCGGGAGGCCACGCCTCCCCCGCCTTCAGGGGGGTCAGCCGGCCGTCCCGGCGACATTCTCGAAGTCCCGGCGCCGGATCTTGTCCGCCACGAGGGACGGCGCCGCGTATCCCTCGATCGCGAACCGCCTCGCCCCCCACCGGTCGATCAGGTGGAGCGAAGGGCTCCGGCCCTTCACGTAGGCGTCGTAGCAGGAGCGGTCGCGGTCCACGAAGAGGGGCAGGCCGAGGCCGTCCCACCGGGCCGCCGCGCCGGGCGCCTTCTCCAGGAGCAGGCCCGCCGTCCGCGTGCGCAGGTCCCGGAACTCCTCCGCGTGCCGGGCCAGCTCCTCCAGGAACCGGCGGGTCCACTCGCACGACGTGTGCCCCGCGGCCAGCAGGAGGTAGTCGGCCGAGTCGACGCGGAGCGATTCGCGGTCGCCGGCGGCGGCCGTCACCCGGTCCTGGAGGAGCGAACTCAGGTGGACCGGGCGGCCGTCGAGATCGTAGACCATCGCGAACGTCGCGGGGGGCGGCGCCGCCCCGCGGCAGGCGGCCGCCAGGACGAGCGCGGCCGGGACGGCCTTGAGCCTCATCGGCGCCCCCTAGAAGTTGACCGTGACCTGGACATAGACAAAGTTGCCGTCCGGCGAGAGGCCGGTGTCCTCCAGGAAGTCCCCGGCGTGGAAGTGCGACACGCCCGCCCAGATCTCCGTCCGCTCGAAGGGCCGGACCTTCGCGTGCAGGTCGACCTCCCAGCCGAGGTCCGTGTCCGCCTGGCCCGTCGGGTCGCGGCGGACGACGGCGCCGGCGGGCGCCGAGTACCAGGCGTCGCGGTCCTCGTCGAGCCGGAAGAAGTGCGCGTCGAGGCCGACCGCGAGCCACGCCTCGGGCTGGACCTTGAGGGAGATCATGAGCGTGCGGACGTTCTTCCAGAGGACCAGGTCGTAGTAGCCGTGGAAGGCGTGCGCGAAAGAGAGGAGCGGGTCGAACGTCCCGCGGTCGCCGTCCGCCGGGTCGTCGTCGCCCGAGGCGCGGGTGAGCTCGATCCCGAGGCGCGGTTTCCAGGGGCAGTCGAACGTGTAGCCCGCGGCGACGGCGAAGGCGAAGGCGGAGACGTCGTCGTTGGCGTACGATCCCCTCTGGAAGTCCGCCTCGGCGGAGTAGTCGAAGCCCTGGAGGGCTCCCTTGAGGCGGACGCCGTAGGTCTGGTCGCGGAGGTTGTCGGTCACGCCGTCCTCGCCGGTGACGGGGGTGTTGCGGAAGTCGCGGGCGAAGGCGTAGGCGTCAAACTCGTGTTTCTCGATCCCGCGGTAGGAGGCGTAGAGGCCGTAGAAGTACTGGTCGCGGCCGTTGGTGGTGGGGTCCTCGGTGACGAACTGGGCGAAGCCGTGGACCCAGAAGCCTTCGGGGGTCCACGTGGCGCCGGCGCCGTCCCAGGCGCGGCCGATGTTGTTCCAGTCGAGGGGGGAGATCAGGCGGCCGTCGCCGAGCAGGGGGACCTCGGTGCGGCCGGCCTTGATCGAGAGGGGCTCGCCCAGGAGGTTCGAGGCCTCCACCCAGCCCTGGTGGAGGTCGGTCCCCTCGAGGTCGGTCAGGACGTTGGTTTCCTCGCCGAAGGTGCGGGAGTCCTGGAGCTGGACGAAGGCGCGGAGGTCCTGGCGGATCTTGAGGTCGAGGTGGGCCCGGACCCGGAGGAGGGCGTACTCGTCGCCGTCGCCGAGGTCCTCGGCGGCGGGGCGTCCGTTGGCCCCGGGGAGGCGGTAGTCCACGGGGTCCTTGACCTCGCCGCGGAGGCGGATCTGTCCCCCAAGGGTTGCCTCGTCGACGAAGGGGACCTTGAGGGAGGCCGGCTCCTTGGGCGGGGGGGCGGCCTCGGCCGGCTTGGCGGGGTCCTGGGCCTGCAGGATCGCCGCGAGAAGGGCGGTCGTCCAGGTCATGGGCGGTCTCCTGAAAAAAGGGCCGTTTTCGTCCGGGGATACCGGCGCGCGATGCTATAAAACTCCTGAACGCGCGCGGGAATTCCTCCCGAGGGAGGATTCCCCGGGGCGCGGAGGGATTCGCCTCCGGCGAAAGGAGGGATCCGCTATCAGGTGAATCCGGCGCGCGTGTTCGTCATGTCCTCGACCAGCCTCGTTCGGAACGGATGAATGGCCCCGCCATCCGGTGAGGGTCGCGCGCTATCAGCCGAACGGGCGGTGAAGCATGACTGTTTGACTATTATAACGGATGGGGAGGCCGTTCGCGCCGCAATTCCGTCAAGGGCAGGCGTTCCCCCGCCTTCGCCCGGAAGCCCCACGGCTTGCCGCGGGGAGGGGAGGGCGTTCTTGTCGACATTCCCCCGGATCATTTGGGCGCCCCTTGTTTTTCCGGCCGCCTTTTGCTCACGCCGCCTGGCGTGGAGCCCATGCCCTGTCCGGTGGCCGAAAAACGGTATTCCCGCCCAGAGAATTTTTCCCCAGCAGTCCTCCAGGGGCCGCAGGAGCATTGCCTTCCGTCCCTTGACATCCATTCCGCAACGATCTCCCCCGCGATAGAATATTTGCCGCAAGGAATCATTGAATCCGATGGGGATTTACGCGCAAGACCGGATGCATGCGAGTGCAGGACGCTGCAGGGAGTCTATCGCCGACCGGAGCCCATGAGGCATTGAAAACGCGAAATCATGGTGAAAGGCGCACCCGCGCCGCCGGGGAAGACCCTCGAAAGAATCCGTCTGCCCGAAGGGGGGCGGCTGTCCAGTCCTCTCATTAAGCGGACCTGGAGGTGCCTATGGTGCCTTCCTCATCGCCAAGGCACAGTTCGAAGTCGTCTTCGTGACAGGGCGGAGAGGGTCGCCTCAATTCCCAGGAACGCTGATCTTGAGGTCGCTCCGGCCATGAGAGGAGCGAAGTACGGGTAATGATCCTCGAAGGCACATGAGCCCTGAAACGAGATTTCCATGCGGATAGGGATCGATTGCACGGCCCTCGTCCGGGACTGGGCCGGGATGCGCAACTATACCTCAGGCCTCGTCAGCAGCCTTCTCTCGGCGGGCAGCTCGCACGACTGGATTCTCCTCGGAAACATGGATGGACTGGCGATCCCCCGCGGGACCCGGGTCCGCGGGGTTCCCTCTCCTGGGATCCTGAACCGGACGATGCTCGCCATGGGAGGCCTGACCCTGGAACACCTCCTCGGCCCCCTCGACGTATTCCACACCCATTCCGTCACACCGTTCGCCCTCAGGCGCGGCCGGAAACTGGTGACCGTGCCGGACCTAACCCCCATCATCGGGGCCTCCTGGCACGCCCCGCGCAAGGTCATGGTCTACCGGTGGGTCCTTCCGAGAACTCTGGGGGATTCGGACCGCATCATCGCCCTTTCCCACAGTACGAAGCGCGACCTCGTCCGCTATTTCGGCACCGATCCTGGCATGATCGACGTGATCCACTTGGCTCACTCCCCCTCCTTTCATCCGATGACGGGACAGGAGGCTGCGCCCGTGCTCCGGCGCCACGGCCTTTCCTATCAAGGCTACATCCTCTTTATGGGGACCATCGAGCCCCGGAAGAATATCCCCCGCCTCATCGAGGCCTGCAAACGGATCTCCATCCTTCCGCTCGTGATCGTCGGGAAAACGGGATGGAAGTATGAGGCGATCCTGAGGCACATTGAGTCTTCCGGGGGAGCCGCGCGCTGGATTGGATACGTCCCGGCCGCCGATCTGCCCGCGCTGGTGGCTTCCGCCAGAGTCCTCGCCTACCCCTCCCTCTACGAAGGATTCGGACTCCCTCCACTCGAGGCTATGGCCAGCGGCGTCCCCGTCGTGACCTCGAACCGATCCTCCATGCCGGAGGTCGTTGGGGAAGCCGGGCTCCTGGTGTCCCCGGAGAGCACGGACGAGATCGCGGAGTCCGTCCTCCGCCTGGTTTCGGATGGCGACCTGCGCGCTCGTCTGGTGGAGGCCGGGTTGAAGCGGGCCGCCAACTTCAACTGGGAAAAGACCGCACGGGCGGTCCTGGAAACGTATCTCCGCGCAACCCGATGATCCCGGAGACGAACGGGCACGGTCTGCCTCTCCGGGGGGCTTTGGGAGCCGGCGGTCCCCGGGCAGACTCCAAGCGCAGGCATCCGTATGAAAACACTCAACGAGGCCTTCGGCCGAGGTTAGAATCCGTGGAGAATCCTGAATAACGTCCGCGACAGGAGCGGACAGTCTTTTCGGGGAAGAGCCGCCGATGTTCAGCATCATCATGCCGGTCTGGAACCGGGCCGGCATCGTCCATGAAGCGATCGAGAGCGTCCTTGCCCAGTCTTTCAAGGATTACGAACTCATCATCGTCGACGACGGTTCCGAGGATGCCCTCGGGTCGGCCGTGGTACCCTTCCTTTCAGACCGGGTCGCGCTCCACCGCCGCCCGCATCGGGGCGTGGGCGCGGCGAGGAACTTCGGCATCCAGCAGGCGCGGCATCCCTTCCTGGCCTACCT
>CAYNDR010000009.1:18606-31083 GCA_964395295.1 uncultured Planctomycetales bacterium | reverse complement strand
GATTCCGACAACCGCTGGCACCCGGAATTCCTGGCCACGATGAGTCGGAACCTCGGGGACTTATACTCCCGACATAAGGCCGCCTACTGCCTGGCCCGGCGGCTCACGAAGAATCCGGCAACCGGCGATGAGCGTGCCGACGGAATCATCGGAGGCCCATTCAGCCTTCGCAAGCTGCTGCTGGGGAACTACATCGATCTCAACACCTTTGTGCACTCCCGGGAAGCTCTTGAGTTCACGGGCCCCTTTGACGAGACGCTGAAACGCCTGGGGGACTGGGACCTGATCCTGCGAATCGGATCCTTCCATGAACCCCTCTTCGTCCCCGAAGCCCTGGTGGATTACCGGATCGGGGCCGCCGCCAACACCATCACGCAGACGGAAGACCTGGAGACCGCACTCCGGGCCGTGAGGGACAAACATGCCGCGTCCGTTCCACCCCTCCGGATCCTTCACGACACGGTTTCTTATACCTGGGACTCGGTCCCCGACCGCAAGTACGACAACTGGCGGCGCATGGAGCAGGAGAGGATCAACACGACGGACTACTCCGCCTGGGGCTATCCCCCCATTCTCCAGATCGAACCGACCAACATGTGCAACCTGTCGTGCCAGCTATGCCCGGTCGCGAACAACAAGCTCGGCAGGGACCGCCGCCACATGCGTCTGGACGAGTTCAGATCGATCGTGGACGACATGGAGGAGTACCTGCTGTTCCTGATCCTGTGGGACTGGGGGGAGCCCTTCATGAATCCCGAGCTTCCCCGGATGATCCGCCACGCCTCGGAGCGGGATATCCGAACCGTGACCAGCACGAACGCCCACTTCCTGGAAAGGGAGGAGGTCATCGAGCAGGTCTTCAGGGCCGGGCTGACCACCCTGATCTTGGCCGTGGACTCGGCGGACGAGAAGACGTACCAGATCTTCCGAAGGGGGGGAAGCCTGGAAAGGGTCCTGAAAGGGGTGGAACGCGCCGTACAGGTGAAGCGGAGGATGGGTGCCTCGACGCTGATCCATATGCGTACGGTCGTGACCCGGAACAACGAGCGGGAGATCGGATCCCTTCGAGACCTCGCCGCCGCTGCGGGAGTGGATCACTTCACGGTCAAGACCCTGAATCCCAGTTGCGGGCCGGAGGGGCTCGATTCCGAGCTGGTCCCCGGGAATCCCGAGTTCCAGAGGTACGAGTACCAGAAGGATTCCTGGCGGCGTGTCCGAAGCCAAGCCTCCTGCCTGCGGATCTGGCGAATGGCCAACATTTTCTCGAACGGAGATGTGGTCCCATGCTGCTATGACTTCGACTCCTCCATGAAGGTGGGGAATATCCGCGAGGAACCGTTCCGCCGCATCTGGACCGGTCCCGCATACCGGGACCTGCGGCGGCGCATTCATCATCAGCAGCGCTCGATCGAAAAATGCCGGGACTGCGGGGTGAATTTCAGACTTTCCGCGACCGGGTGGTTCGTGACCTCCGCCTGCTCCGCCCCGATGATCGAAGCCCCGCCCCCACGGCAGGGATCGGCAGCCTCGCCTCCCCGGGAGAGCCTGGAGCTGGCCCGGCTCGAAAGCGAGGCGGCCAATCTCCGGCTGGCCCTCCAGGGGAAGGATCGGGAACTCGGGGCTTTGTTCCGCTCTCGCTCATGGCGGCTCACGGCGCCGCTGCGGGCGGCCGGCCGGGCCATGCGCAGGATCCTGGGCCGGCCTCCCAAGCCGCGCCTCTCCGCACCTCCCGACCGTGTCGCCCCAGTCTCCGGGGCGGGCACCGTCGCCTCCCCGGATCGGACGAGGGACGCCTTCATCGAGAGGGCCCGGCTCAAGCTCGATGCGTTCCTCAAGGGGGATTGCTCCCTTCAGTTCCCTCAAGCCCCCACCCCCGCCGTATCGGTCCTCATCACCGCGTCGGGAAGCGCCCCCCTCCTATTCGTATGCCTGCAGGCCCTCCAGGCCCAAACCAAGGTGGGCCGGGAGACGGTGATATGGCATGACGGATCGTCGGACCTGATCGCCCGCCTCCTCGATCGCCTGGACGGGCCTCGCGTCATCCGGGGCGAGAAGGGCGCCGCCCCTTCCCACGCGCTCAACCAGATGGCCGAATCCGCGGGAGGGAAGGACCTCCTTTCCCTCGGCAGCGATGTCCTCCTGATGACCGACGGTCTGGCTGCGGCCGTCGAAGCCATGGAAGCATCCCCGGGCGCAGGGGCCGTCGGCGGATTGCTCATCAACCTGGATGGGACCATCGAGGAGGCCGGTGGGATCCTCTTCGACACGGGGCGACCGGAGAAACTCGGCCGTGGGGGAACGCCCGACGCCCCCGAGTTCAACGTCCGGCGCCACGTCGATTTCTGCTCGGGCGCATTTCTGCTGACCCCCCGGAAGACATTTATCGAATTGGAGGGATTCGGCGAGGATTTTCTCCCGTGGCATTGCGGAGGCGCGGACTACGCGCTGCGCCTCAAGGCACGGGGGCTTTCCACGGTCTTCGAGCCCCGCGCGCGCGCCTTCTGCTGCGGGCGCGGGGGCGGGCCGTCCGAGGACGGGGTTCGCGGTCTGATCCGGGAACGGGAAGTCTTCCGTGCCCGGCACCTGGAGCAGCTGTCGAGCCTCAGCCCCGATCCCACCCTGGAGCGGGGTCCGGCCGGCCCCGCGTCCCGGAACGACTCGCCGGCGGCGCAACCGCGGGAATCCGCCCCTGAAGCGCCGGTCACCGCCGGCGGCCTCCACCACATGATGTGGCACCTCAACCAGAGGTGCACCTTCCGGTGCTCCTATTGCCTCCGGAAGGGGATCGACGTCTTCCGCGAACTGGAGCATCCCGCCTGCGGAAAGTTCGACGCGGAGCACATCGCACGGGTTTTCGAAAGGACCGGAAGGACGTGGCGCATCCACATGTCGGGAGGGGAACCCTTCCTCTACCCAGGCTACGTGGACTTGTGCCGCGCGCTTTCCGCGGGGCATTTCCTTTCGATCAATACCAACCTCTCGGCCGACGGCGTGGCCCGCTTCGCGGAGGACGTCCCTCCGGACAAGGTTCATGCGATCTACGCCAATTTGCACCTCGAGGAGCGCCTGAAAAGGGAGGGCCGCTGGGACCGCTATCTGGAGAAGTTCCTTTCCCTGCAGGATAAGGGATTCCGGATCAAGCTGGTCTATGTGATGGTCCCCTCGCTCTTCGGGCGCGTGAGGAAGGACATGGACGAACTCAGGAAGAAGGGAGTCCGGACCATCTCGCTCAAGGCCTTTCGGGGCGCCTGCGGGGGAAGGGAATATCCTCAAGGCTACAGCCAGGAGGAGCGCCGCTTCCTTGAACAACACATGGTTTCCCGCTTCGAGCGGGAGATCCTCCAGGGGCGGATCGGCTTCCGGGGAAGGATGTGCTCCGCCGGATGCAACGCTTTCCACATGGATGTGTTCGGCAACCTCAACCGGTGCAACACCGTCCACCGGTTCTACGGGAATCTGTTCCTCGGCACGCACCAGCGCGAGGCCGGCCCCACGGAATGCCCCGTGGACGTTTGCCTGTGCCCCTACCAGGGAATGATGTTCGCAAGCCCCGGGACGAAGGGGTTGCCGTCCGCTTGAGGTCGCGCCGGACCGCCCGGCCTCACCTGAGTCCCGCGTCCTGGGACTTCAGCCCGGCGTACACCGGCTCCATCTCGGCAGGCTTCCCCTCGGCGTGGATCCTCCCCCGGACCAGGATGAGCACCCGGGAGCACAGATCCTTGACCAACGCATACTGATGGCTCACCAGCAGGATCATGACCCCCTGCTTCTGAAGCTCCCGGATCCGGGCCACGCATTTCTCCTGGAAAGGCCGGTCTCCCACCGCAAGGACCTCGTCGACGAGGAGTATCTCAGGGCCCGCGTGGACCAAGACGGAGAATCCCAGTCTCATCATCATCCCCAGGGAATACGTGCGCAGCGGTGCGTCGATGAATCCTCCGAGCCCGGAGAAGGCCACGATGTCATCGAAAGCTGCGGCGATCTGACGTCGGGGAAGCCCGATCAGGAGGCCCTGGAGAAAAACGTTCTCTCGCCCGGTGAGCTCCGGGTGGAATCCCGCCCCCACTCCCAGCAAGGGACGGAGAGCGCCATTCACCTCCACACGGCCGGACGTCGGCCGAAGGACGCCTGCCACCAGCGCCAGCAGGGTGCTCTTTCCCGAGGCGTTCGGGCCACAGAGGCCCAGGGTTTCCCCTTGACCCACCTCGAACGAAACTCCGTCGACGGCGGCAAACCGCCTCGCGCTGCGCCGGCAGAAAAGCGTGTATGGAAGCCGGAGCAGGGCGTTCTTCAGCCCCAGCGCCGCCTGCCCCGGGAGAGGGAAGGTCTTCACCAGGTCGCGGACCCGGATCCGGGCTTCAGACGTACTCTGCAAGGCGCCCCTCCATGGATCGGTACACCGCGTAACCGGCGAGGAGCAGCCCGACCGAGAAGGCGGCCCCCACTCCCAGGAGGTTCCAGTCCACCGCCCCTGCAACGAGCAACTTTCGCCAGGAGGAAACGACATAGCCCATCGGATTGAGCAGGAATACCCATCGGAATCGGTCCGGGATCTGGCTCTCCCGATAGACCACCGGCGTCAGAAAGAACAGCAGGTTGACAGCGACCGTCGTCAGATGATGCACGTCACGGAACTTCACGTTCCACACGGAAAGCGCCAGCGCAAACCCCAGGATGAGGGCCCCCTGCACCGCCAGCAGCATGGGGATACAAAACGCCCACTGCCACGTCGGAGCCGCCCCCTGCCACACCATGAACGGGACAAGGACGACCAGCGCAAGAACGAAATGGACAAGATTGCTGCACACCGCGGCGACAGGCAGCAGCACGCGCGGGAACCTGATCTTCTTGAGGATGAGCGCATCCTGCAGGAAGATGCCCGGCGCCTGGGTCACCGTCGAGGAGAACCAGTGCCATGGGAACGTGCCGGCAAACAGGAAGGCCAGATACCCTTCACCCGATGAGCTCAGGAGGTGCTTGAAAGCGACGAAGAAGATCAGGGCCGTAAGGGTGGGATTGGCAATGGACCAGAAGACCCCGAGGATCGTGTTTTTGTAACGGATCTTTAAATCCTTCGCGATGAGCGCGAAGAGAAGCTCCCCGACTTGTCTTCGGCCACATTTCAAAGGCATGGAGCGGGGGTGATTCTATCCGTGACGGAAGCGGCATCACAAGAGGAATAATCCGGGAAGTTGCATTGTCAAGAGGGGCCGGATTCACCTATAGTAGCCGGACAGGAGCGCCGGATGATCGTCACGTCAGCGGACCGCATCATCAGGCCGGTCCTCCGCCGCATCAAGGGGGCCGTCCTGTGGGCCCGCGATGCGGCCGAAAGCATCCGGGACCGGCTGAAAGGGGCATACGACCCTCTCCTCCCCCCCCGGCGCCTGAGGACGATTTGGGGTGAGGGCTTTCAGAAGATCGGGAACACCTTCGCCCGGCATCTCGTCGACCTGGGGGGGCTTAGGCCGACGGACCGGGTGCTCGACGTCGGGTGCGGGATCGGACGCATGGCGATTCCCCTGACCCGATACCTCTCCCCGGAAGGGCTCTACGAGGGGTTCGACATGATCCCCTGCGGCATCCGCTGGTGCCAGAAGGCCGTCTCACGCCGATTCCCATCCTTCCGGTTCCAGTTGGCCGACATATTCAACGGGATCTACCATCCTGCGGGGACGCAGACGGCGGCCACGTACGGCTTCCCTTTTGAGAATGGATCTTTCAATTTCATCCTCCTGGTGTCGGTATTCACCCATATGCTGCCTGACGACATGGAGAACTACTTTCGGGAAATATCGAGGGTCCTGGTCCCGGGAGGCCGCTGCTTCATCACCTATTTCCTGCTGAACGGGGAATCCGAGAACCTGCTGCACGCCGGCCGTAGCCGGTTCGCTTTCACGGTGGATCATGGGCCGTACAAGACCGTCGAGGGGCAGGCTCCGGAATTCGCCGTCGCCTACGATGAGAGCTACGTCCGCCGTCTGTATGAGGGAAACGGGCTTGCCATCCTGGATCCTGTCCACTACGGCCAGTGGTGCGGCCGGGCCCGGTTCCTGGACTACCAGGACATCGTGGTGGCCTGCAAGCGCGGCGGCCCGGTCAAGGAGGAAGGACAACGTTGAACAGGTGGCTGCGGATCATCAGGTTCGTGCCGGCACGGTGGCGACCCTCCCTCGACCGCCTCATCGAGTATCTGCGGTTCCGATACCGCGCGGCGATCCTCGAGCGGGAGGAACGGGACCAGCGGAATCCCGAGGGCGGCCTCCCCCTGCCGCCTCCCCTGCTTCGCTTCCGCGTCCATGGGGCTCTGGACCGGCAGAGTTTCCTCCGGGTGGGCGAGGCGGTCGCCAAGGACGCGGAGCGTGCGCTGATCGAATCCGGGCGGGACCTGTCTTCCTTCCGGTCGGTCCTGGATTTCGGATGCGGATGCGCCAGGGTCCTCCGCTGGTTCGCTCCACGGGCGGGGGAGTGGGACCTCCATGGCACCGATGCGGATCCCAGGGTCATATCCTGGTGCCGCAAGTCGATGAAGTTTGCGTCCTTCCGAACGAACCGGCCCCTTCCCCCCCTCCCCTATCCTTCCGGAATGTTCGACCTGATCCTGGCGATTTCGGTATTCACCCATCTCGACGAAGCCCATCAGTTCTCCTGGCTTTCCGAGCTTGGGCGCGTCGCTAAACCCGGGGCGATCCTCCTGGCCTCGACGCACGGCGAGGAGTTCCATCCGCGTCTGTCGCCCGCGGAATACGGTCTCCTCCACCGCAGGGGATTCCTCTTCCAGGTCCAGGAAACGGGAAGCCTCAGGCTCTGCGGTATGCCGGACTACTACCAGGTCGCCTACCACACCCGCCAGTACGTGGCGAGGGAATGGTCGCGGATCTTCCAGATCGTCCGCCACGTCGAACGGGGGCTCAACCGCAAACAGGATCTAGTAGTACTCAGACACCGTGGGTAGGCCGGTCCTGATCCGGCGGACTCCCGCTCGCCGCCCCCGGGCTCGGAGGATCTCCCTGCCGTCCGACGCGGTCGGCCGGAGGCAGGATGATCGGAAGGATCCGGACCCCTAGCCGCCCCGGAAACCGGATCTCGAACCGCAGCACGGTACTGTTCGACTGAGTGGTAAAGTGCGGACTGAAGAAAGGGTCACCCGAGGCAATGAGCCCATGGTATTGACGGCGGAAACGGTCTGTGTCGTCGGGATGCGGATCCCCCACCCAGCGTCGCCCGCGGGTCATGGATGCATGGTGAATCAGCACAGCTTCCGCGTCCTTGACCACGCTCCATCCTGCGGCGCGGATCCGAAGGCACAGGTCGACGTCGTTGAAGCCCACCGCGTATCCCTCGTCAAATCCTCCCACGGCCTGGAATGCGCCCGCCCGGACAAGCATGCATGCAGCCGTCACCGCCGAGTAGTCCCGCGTCACAACCAGGGAACGGCTGCGGCCCGGGATACGCCGGCCCGAGGTGTCCAGAAAAGGATGGAATTCGAACAGGTTGTCCGCCACCCCCCAGAGCCCGACGGCCACCCCGGCATGCTGGACGGTCCGGTCCGGATAGAGCAGCGTCGCGCCCACCACCCCCACGTCCCCCCGACAAGCCTTGTCCATCATGCTCTCCAACCAGCCGCGATCCGGGGCTTCCACGTCGTTATTCATGAAGACATAGCCGTCATATCCCCGGGTCAGGCTCTGAACGGCGAAGTTGTTGATCCGCGAGAAGTTGAAGTTCCCCTTGAAAGGGAGGATCCGGTGGCGACGGCCGAGATCGCCCAGGTATTCCCGCGCGGCCGGGTCTTTCGAATCGTGGTCCACGATCCACAGGTCGAACAGGTCCATCGCACAGGTCCGCTCGATGGACTCCACGCACTTCCTCAGCAGGTCGGCCCGTTCCCGGGTCGGGATGATGATCGCCACCTTCCCGTGGGTGCGCTCGGAATGAAGAACCCGGAATACGCCGGGCGCCGATCCCGCTGTCACGCGACCGGCGTATCCGAGTCTCCTGAGATGGCCCGCGATGGATTGTCGTACTTCATTCTCGAAGGATCGGGGATTCGGCGCTTCCGTCCGCTCGAACAAGACATCAGGGAGATGGGCGGCCCTGCCCCCTCCCTCCAAGATCCGCAGGAAAAGGTCATATGCATGGGCCTCGTGCAGACCAGGATTGAATCCGCCCGCCTTCAGGAGTCGCTGCTTGCGCACGAAGAACCGGGTGAACAGGGAGGGGTCTGAGAGGACCAGGTCGTAGGAAAAGGCCGGCTTGGCCTCGAGCCGCAGGTCCGCTCCCCAAGGAGCCGGTCTTACCACCTCGTCTGAGTAGATCACGTCGGGGGCATCCGCCGCCGTCCGCTCCAACTCCTGAACGGCCCCAGAAGTCACGACATCGCCGGGGCGGAGCACGCACACGTATTCCCCCGCCGCCGCCGCGAGACCCTGCTGGCATAGGCCGCCCCGGGTTGCGCCGGGGGGGCCGTACAGGAGGCGGATGCGCCTGTCAGCCTCCGCCGCGCGCTCCGCGACTTCGAGGCCGTCTCGCCTCGGGCCCCGCTCGGCCATACACAGGAACTCCCAGGCGGGACTTTTCTGGTCGTGCAGGGAAGACAGGGTTTCGGCAAGGCCTTCCGAATCCGCGTTGAGAAGCGGGACCATGAACGAGACCCTCAAGGGCCTTCCGTCCAGGCCAGACACCCTGGGCAGGCTCCCAGCCGGCGCCCCGTAGACCTGATACCATGCGAGATCAGAGGCGGGGCCCCGGAATTGAAGATAATAAGGGCGGAGAAGCCGATGCTTCACTCCATAGATCCCTCCGCGAAGCAGGCTCGACAGGGAACTTGCCATTCGTGCCAGAGCCAGCCAGGGCCTGAAGACGATTCCGGATGGCCCCAGCAACAGGAGCAGTCCCAGGAGGGGCACCCTTCCTAGTTCCCAGCAATCCACCCATGGGGGGGAGGAGCCAGGATCGACATCCTGCTTCAGGAGGGCTATTTCAAGGACATCGACCGGCAGCCGCACAAGACATCCCTGCTTGACGTGGAGGAGCGGCGGCAATTCCACTTCCAGGAAATCCGCAGGTTTCCGATGGGTCCTGACCAGGAGAATTGGAGCATAAAGGTGCGGATCGTCTCGGAACCGGAAACGGAAATAGGTCCACCCCAAGAGGGGGCGGCGAGATCCGGATTCAAGGAGAAACAAGCTGCTGCGGCGGGTCGATAAAGGCCTCCCCTCTTTCCCCCGCCCGTAGAGACTAACCTTGATCGGGTGGTGTTTCAGGACAAGGAGTCGATCTGACTCCAGCACTTGGAATAGCGGTTTCAATAGCGCTTCCCGACAAAACCGCCTGAAGTTACTCCCTCAGGTAGGCATAGGAATTCCCAAAGGCTTCTCCAGTTGAAATTATAGTCTCCCGGAAGGGCGGGGGAGGGGGAAATCTGACCTGTCCCCATTAAGTCCACCGCCGAGTCCGCGGAGGCCGCAGAGAGGATCCTTTCCGTGTTTTCATCCCCCCGGCCCCCGGGGGGGCTCGCTGGGGGGCCGCTAAATATTGAAATATCTCTGCGACCTCGGCGGTGCAATTGGATTATGAGGACAACTCAGGGGGGAAATCGGCGGGGACGGAGGGCTCCTGCGGGGCTTTCGAGGTTGCCGTCAGGACCTGGGCTCCTCGACCTCCACGAGGATCCGGCGCGCCAGCGAACGGTCCAGGGCGTAGCAGGCGCCCCCCATCCGAACGCAGAGGGCGGGCGAGCGGCGCAGGACCTCCAGGCGCGCCCCCGGCAGGAGGCCGAGCCCCGCGAGCTTGAGCAGAGCCTCGTCGTCGGACGCCTGGAGCGCCCGCACGCGCGCCGTCCGCCCCACGGGGAGGGCGTCGAGCGCCACCAGGCGGTCGTGGGGGTGGCGCGTCATGGGTAGGCCGCCAGGACGAGGTTGAGCGCGGCCGCCGACGCGAAGGCCGTCACGAACACGAAGCCCGCGATGGCCGCCGTGGTCCGCGCGCCGAACTCCTTCCGGAGCACCAGGAGCTGGGCGATGCACGGGATGAAGAGCGTCAGCAGGACCGCGGCGACGAGGAGCTGGCGGAAGTCCAGGGCGCCGGAGTGGGCCAGGTCGTGCAGGCCCGCCGCGCCGTAGTCCCTCCGGAAGAAGCCGAAGAGGAGGAAGCGGCTCGCCTCGTCGGGGAGGCCCACCAGGCGGGCGAGCGGCCGGAGGCCCGATTCGACCACGGGCAGGAGGCCCGTCAGGTCCATCAGCCAGAGGAGGACGCTCGCGGCCAGGAAGAAGGGGAGGATCTCGGCGAAGTACCAGCGGATGCGGGCGAGGGACTTGCGCAGGACGTGGAGGGGCTGGGGCCAGCGGAGCGGGGGGAGCTCCGTCAGGAGGACCGGCTTGGGGCCGGCGAGACTGCGCCCGGCGATCCCGCCGGTGACGAGGAAGACGAGCGCCACGACCAGCGCCCACGCGACCACCGCCCAGCCCGAGAACGAGAGGATCGCCAGAACCACCCCCAGCTGGGCCGCGCAGGGAGTCGCCAGGGAAAGGAGGAGCACCGCGATCAGCCGCTCGCGGCGCGTGGGAAGCGCGCGCGTCGCCAGCGTCGCCGTCGTCACGCACCCGAGCCCGAGGATCAGCGGGATCGCCGCCTGCCCCCCGAGGCCGATCCGCGAGAGGGCCCGGTGGGCGAGGACCCCCAGCCGGGGGAGGTAGCCCGAGTCCTCCAGGATCCCGAAACAGATGTAGAAGAGCCCCACGATGGGGACGATGATCGCCACGGCATAAGTGACCGCCAGCGTCCAGATCCCGTTCTCCCCCACGAGCAGTCCGCGGGCCGGCGCCCAGGGGAGGGCCCATTCGACGGCGCTCCTCACCCACGGCGTCAGGTGCTCGGCGAAGACGACCGACTGGATCTTGTCCACCAGGATCCCGGCCCCGAAGACGCCCACGACCTGGTAGAGGGCGTAGAGGACGGCGGCAAGGACGACGAAGCCTCCCACGGGATGAAGGAGGAAGGCGTCCAGGGAGAAGGGCGACCCGGTGGCGGGCGGGGGGCCTTCGACGACCTGGCGGGCGACGGCCTCGCACCAGGCGCGGCGGGCCACGCTGGCCTGGACGCCGGCGGTGCCCGCGGCGAAGAGACAGCCCGCGCAGTCGGGGCCCGCGGAGCACCCGCTGGCGGCCGCGTGCCGGATGGCGGCGGCCTCCGCCAGCAGCTCCGGGTCCGCGGCGGCGCGCGCCTCGATGTCGGGGTCCTTCTCCAGGAGGAGGACGCCCGCCGCGCGGGGCCCCGTTCCCAGGCGCGCCAGGCGCCCGGAGCGCTCCTCGAAGAACCGCGCGAAGGCCTCGGGGTACTCGACGGGCGGCGGGGAAGGGCGCCCGAGGGGGCCGGCCAGGACCTCCCGCAGGCGGTCCACGCCCTGGCCCGAGGTCGCCACCGTCCCGACGACGGGGATGCCCAGGAGGGCGCCCAGCTTCCCGAGGTCCGCGCGGCCGCGGAGCTCGTCCATCATGTTGACGACCAGCACCGTCGGGAGGCCCGCCTCGAGGAGCTCGCAGGTGAAGGCGAGGCCGTGGTCGAGCTGGGCGGCGCGGACGACGTGGACGACCGCGTCCGGCGGGTCCCCCAGGAGAAGCCGCTGGGTGACGCGCTCCTCCTCGCGGAGCGCCCGGAGGGACTCGATGCCGGGGGTGTCGAGGACCTCGGCCTCGGCGCCGGAGATCGCCATCCGCGTGCGGCTGATCTCCACGGTGGTGCCGGGGTAGTTGGAGATCGTCACGTACCGGCCGGTGAGGGCGGTGAAGAGGGCGCTCTTGCCCACGTTGGGGCCGCCGACGAGGGCGATGCGGCGGGCGGGGGGCGCCGGGTCGCGGCCCGTCAGGACCGGGAGGGCCGGGAGCGGGGTGTCGGATGGCATCGGTTGCATAACCCGTAGAGTTCCATTCGGTGCCGGTGGGGGACGAAGCCGTGGCGCCGGGCCAGCCGGTCCTGGAGGCGCTCGATCTCGGGGTCGGCGACCTCGATGACGCGGCCGCAGGAGGTGCAGACCAGGTGGTCGTGGTGGGCGTGGTTGAACAGGTGCTCGTAGCGGGCCACGCCGTCCTCGAAAGTCACCTCGCGGCAGAGGCCGCAGGCGCAGAGGAGCCGGAGGGTCCGGTAGACGGTGGCGAACCCGAGGCCGGGGTGCTTTCCGCGGACCCGCCGGTAGAGCTCGTCGGCGGTCAGGTGGCGCTCGGTCTTCAGGAAGGCGTCCAGGATGGCCTGGCGGGGCCGGCTGTGCTTGAGGCGCCGCGCGGCGATGTACTCCTCGAGGACCCGGGCTTCCGTCTCCGCGGCCATTATGATAATGATAATCAAAAACGGATTGGAACGCAAGGGATTCAAGGGATTGAGCCATTGAGCGATTGAGTGATTGAGCCATTGAGGATCCCCCCCCCCGCCCCCGGAGGGGGAGGGGAGTGAGGATCCCCCCCCGCCCCCCCCCCCCCGGGG
>CAYNDR010000009.1:15332-18596 GCA_964395295.1 uncultured Planctomycetales bacterium | reverse complement strand
GCGGCGGCCGTCCGCGACGCCCGCCCCCTGGAGGCGCGGTCGGCGCTGGCGGAGCTCGCGGCCGGGGGAGGCGCCCGGGCCGCCAAGGCCATCCTCGCCTCCCTCCCCCGCTCGCGCGACAAGATGGCCCAGCTCTGCGCCGCCACCCTCCAGGCGCGGCTGGCCTACGACCAGATCGAGACCGATTTCACCTTCAACCCCTTCGAGGAGCGCTTCAAGCAGAAGCGGCTCGACGAGGCGCTGGCCGCCATCAAGGAGGCGAGCCGGAAGGCCGTGGACGCCGAGCTCGTCTACGACGCGGTCCGCGAGGCGATCCCCGCGGTCGGGCCGGAGGGGACGGCCGTGCTGGCGGCGGAGGCCGACCGCACTTCGTCGTGGCTGCTCAAGTGCGAGCTCCTGGAGGGGCTGGGCGCGGCGGGCGCGCAGGGGCCGCTCCTGCGGGTGCTCGACCGCCAGGAGCAGACGGCGGTGCTGGCCGCGGCCCTGGCGGGGGCGGCCTCCGAACGGGCGGCGGCCTTCCTCGCCCACCCGCAGTGGCAGGTCCGCCTCGCGGCGCTCAAGGGGCTCCGGGGCGCGCGCGGCGCGGCCGGGACGGTGGTGGACCGGATGGGGGACCCCGACGGGAGGTTCCGCCGGGAGGCCGCCCTGGCGCTCCGGGAGATGACGGGGGCGAACCTCCCGGCCGACCCGGGGGCCTGGCGGGACTGGTGGAAGGCCAACGGCGAGGACTTCCTGGAGGGGCGCTACGACCCGCGGCGCCCCAAGGAGCCGGCCGGCCCCGGGCGCACCACGTTCTACGAGATCCCGATCTACTCCAGCCGCGTCTGCTTCGTCATCGACCGCTCGGCGAGCATGCAGGAGGACGGGCGCTTCGGGACGGCCAAGAAGGAACTCAAGCGGCTCCTGGGGGAGATGCCCGACGGGGCGCTGGTGAACGTCGTCTTCTTCGGGGAGGGCACGGTCTGCTTCGCCCGGAACATGCGGGCGCTCGACGCCTCCACCCGCCGCGACGCCGGGATCTTCATCGACCGCCAGCTCCACGACCGGGGGACCGACCTCTACCGGGCGCTGGAGAAGGCGCTCTCGCTGGTGGGCTCGCCCGAGACGGGCGCGCTCCGCGAGGACGGGCCGGACACGATCGTGGTCCTCTCGGACGGCCAGGCCACGGTGGGGCGGCTGGTGGACGACGAGCTGGTGGGGCGCGTGATCGCCCGGCGGGCGCGCTACCTCCGGCCGGTCATCCACACGGTCGGCATCTCCAGCGGCGCGCAGTCGCTGAAGGTCCTCGCCGAGCTCACCGGCGGCGAGTACCGGAAGCACTGATCGCGGAGACGCCGGGGCGAAGGTCATCACCCCTTCGGCAAGCGTTCACCCCTTGGCCCAGCCCCCGGATCACGGAGGAAACGGAGATCGCGGAGATTGTTGAAACACGGAGTACACGAAGGGCACGGAGGAAGAATTGCCGGGCCACGCCTCCGCGGTCATGCGCCCCAGTCCAGGACCACCTTGCCGCAGTCGCCGGAGCGCATGGCCGCGAAGCCCTTCTCGAAGTCGCCGCAGGCGAAGCGGTGGGTGATCACGGGGCCGATGTCGAGGCCGCTCTGGAGCATCACCGTCATCTTGTACCACGTCTCGTACATCTCGCGGCCGTAGATGCCCCGGATCGTGAGCATGTTGAAGATGACGAGGTTCCAGTCGATCGCCATCTCCCCGCCCGGGATGCCGAGCATGGCGATCCTGCCGCCGTGGCACATGTTGCGGAGCATCTCGCGGAAGGCCTCGGGATTCCCGGACATCTCCAGGCCCACGTCGAAGCCCTCCTTCATCCCGAGCCGCTGCTGGGCGTCCGCCGCGCGCTCGGACCGGGCGTCCAGCGCGAGCGTGGCGCCCATCTTCCGGGCCAGCTCCAGCCGGCAGGGATTGACGTCCGTGATGACGACGTGCCGGGCGCCCGCGTGGCGGACCACGGCGGCCGCCATGCATCCGATGGGGCCCGCGCCGGTGATGAGGATGTCCTCCCCCAGGACGGGGAAGGCCAGCGCCGTGTGCACGGCGTTCCCGAAGGGATCGAAGATCGCCTGGACCTCGCGCGGGATCGCGGGGTCGTGGTACCAGACGTTGGTGACGGGCAGGGCGATGTACTCGGCGAAGGCCCCGGGGCGGTTGACCCCCACGCCCTGGGTGTCCCTGCACTGGGCGCGGCGGCCGGCCATGCAGTTGCGGCAGCGGCCGCAGACCACGTGGCCCTCGCCGGAGACGAGGTCGCCCGGCTTGAAGTCGTGGACGTTGGAGCCGATCTCGGCGATCCGGCCCGCGAACTCGTGGCCCGCCACCAGGGGCACGGGGATGGTCTTCCGCGCCCAGGCGTCCCAGTTGTAGATGTGCAGGTCGGTGCCGCAGATCCCGGTCTTCTCCACGCGGATGAGGACGTCGTTGATGCCGATCGTGGGCCTCGGCACGTCCTCCATCCAGAGGCCGGGCTCGGCCTTCTTCTTGACGAGCGCTTTCATGGCGTGTGGATCCCCCCCTTCAGCATATCCGCGCCGGGGGGAGGATCAAGGGAATACGGGAAGGGCCGCGGGGAGGGGTCAGCGGCCCCCGTCTTTCCGGAGGCAGGCCTTCTTCTTCTGGCGGTCCCACCAGGTCTCCCACTCGCCGGCGGTGGGCCACTTCTCCCCGGTCCAGGTCTTGAAGGCCTGGAGGATACGGGCCCTCAGGGTCCGGGCGTGCTGGAGCTCCTCCCCCGCCCCGGGGAGGGCGATGATCCCTCCGCCCCCGCCGTCCTTCTCCGCGATCTTGACGGTCTTCTCAAAGTCCTTGAGGGCCTCGATGAGGGGCTCCATGGAGTGCTTCATGCTGTGGATCGCCTCGGCGGCGGCCACGGCCGCGGAGGCCACCGCCGTCTCGCGCCGGCGGAGGCACTTGTGGACGTAGGGGAGCGCCTCTTCCTCCTTGAGCGTCCCGAGGGCCTGGAGGATCGCCGCCTGGACGACCGCCAGCCGGCGGTTCGGCTCGATCGCCCCGCAGAGCGCGGCGGCCGCCTTCTTCTTGTGCTCCGGGAAGCCCCCCAGCCCCCGGGCGGCGGCGATGCGGACCTCCTTCTCGTCGGTGAGGAGGAGCACCGCGAGCTTCTTGAGCACGGGTTCGTGCCGGGTCCCGGCGAGTTCCGTCACCGCGGCCGCGCGGGCGGAGGCGTCGGGCCTGGCGTAGGCCGCCCGGAACTTCTCAAGGGCCTTGTCGGCGGCGGCGTCGTCCTGGGAGAGG
>CAYNDR010000009.1:0-15322 GCA_964395295.1 uncultured Planctomycetales bacterium | reverse complement strand
GGCGCCTTCCAGGGATTTGGCGCCTTTGGCGAGTTCCTCGGTGGGCTTGGGGGTGTTGCCCTGGGCGAGGGCTTTTCGGGCGCTCGCGGCGGATTTCTCAGCGGCTTCGGCCATTTTCTGGGCGGCGGCGTCGTCCTGGGAGAGGATCGCGAGGAGCAGGGCGGCCTGAAGCATCGTGAAGACCTCCGCGGGGGAAAGCCGGCTCGCCCGCCCCCCATTATAGGTGGGAGCCCCGTTCGAACGTTACGTTTTTTCCCGACGCTCCCGGGCGGGAGAGGGGGGAGGGGGCTTCCGGCCGTCGAGGAAGTGGAACAGGGTCAGGATGGGGTGGCGCCAGCTCATCCGGGGCCCCGCGTGGCGCATGGCCGCGCGGATCCGCTCCCGCATCTCGGGCTTGTAGCAGTGGACGGGGCACTTGAGGCAGGTGGGCTTGTCGGGGCGGAAGGGGCAGCGGTCCACGCGCTGGCGGGCGTACTGCCAGAGCGCCTCGCAGTCGGCGCACAAGTTCCGTCCCCCGCCGTGGAGGCCGCGGCAGTGGATGCCGATCATCGCCCGGACGGTCTTGAGCTCCCGCCGGACGCGGCGCTCCAGGGATTGGTCGGCCATCATTCGTAAAACGCGCCCCGCGCCGCGGCGCGTTCCGCATTCCATGGAGGCCCGAGCCCGACTTATTCATGATCACTGGGAAAAATCGACAGGGTGTCCGGTGGTCGGGAACTCCCAAACTCCAATCCCCCAATCCCAACGGCGCCGCCCCTCCCGCTCCCCCCGGGGGAGCGCTCCCCTGGCCCCGGAAGGGGGATTCTGGTGGGTGTTGGGATTATTTCCATGAATAATCCAGGCGAGGGGGCCCCGCTTGCCTGGAACGCCGGAAAGCGCTATGTTGCGGAAGGAGGAGACATGGAGGCGCCATGAACGCGCGACCGGTGGCCGGGGGCGTCTGGTGGGTCGGGGCCGTGGACTGGGACCGGAGGCTCTTCGACAGCCTGATCCCGCTCCCCGAGGGGACGAGCTACAACGCCTACCTCGTCCGGGGCGACGAGAAGACGGCCCTCATCGACACGGTGGATCCCTCGATGGCGGACGTCCTTTTCTCCCGGCTGGCGGACGCCGGCGCCGAGAGGATCGACTACATCGTCTCCAACCACTCCGAGCAGGACCACTCGGGGATGATCCCGCGGGTCCTCGAGAGGCATCCCGGGGCGAAGGTCGTGGCGACGGAGAAGGCCAGGGGATTCCTGGCCGACCTGCTGGAGATCCCGGGCGACCGGGTGCTCGCGGTGAAGGACGGCGAGAGGCTGTCCCTGGGCGGCCTCACGCTGGAGTTCCTGCACTGCCCGTGGGTGCACTGGCCGGAGACGATGCTCACCTGGATCCCGGAGCGGCGGATCCTGTTCCCGTGCGACCTCTTCGGCTCGCACCTGGCCACGGGGGAGCTCTTCGCCGACGATCCCGTCGAGGTCCTGCCGGCGGCCAAGCGGTACTACGCGGAGATCCTGATGCCCTTCCGCTCGGCCTTCGAGAAGAACCTGGCCCGGATCGAGGCGCTCGATCCCGCGATGATCGCCGTGAGCCACGGCCCCGTCTACAGGAATCCGAAGGTCATCCTCGAGGCCTACCGGGAGTGGGTGTCCGCCCCGCCGAGGAACATGGCCGTGGTGGCGTACGTCTCGATGCACGACAGCACGAAGCGGATGGCGGCGCACCTCGTGGACGCCCTCCTGCGCCGGGGGGTGCGCGCCGAGCAGTTCGACCTGGCGGGCGCCGACATCGGGAAGCTCGCCATGCTGCTGGTGGACGCGGCGACGGTCGTGGTCGGGACGCCGGTCGTCAACGGCGGGGCCCACCCGCAGGCGGCCTACGCGGCGGTCCTGGCGAACATCCTCAAGCCCAAGGCGCGGTTCCTCTCGGTCATCGGCTCCTACGGCTGGGGCGGGAAGGCGGTCGAGCAGATCCAGGCGCTGGTCCCGAACCTCAAGGTGGAGGTCCTCCCGCCCGTCCTCTGCAAGGGGCGGCCGAAAGCGGCCGACCTCGAGGCGCTCGACCGGCTGGCGGAGGACGTGGCGCAGAGGCACAAGGGGCTTTGAGGGCTACTTCCGCTCCAGCGAGAACCGGACGCTCTCGGCGGTGTCCGGGGCGTCGGGGCGCAGCCACACGCGGGCCGTGTAGCCCACGGTGGGCCGGCGGCTCTCGCGCAGGATGCCGACGTAGGCGACCCGCGTGGACTTGTCGGTGTAGACCGGGACCTCGGAGCCGCCCCGCTTGATCACCAGGAGAGCCAGCGGGGAGTCCTCGAAGACGCCCTCCACCCGGCCCACGAGGTCGGGCTGTTTCTCGCCCGCGGCGGGCGGGGAGGCGGGCTTCTCGGCCGTCCGCGGGTCGAGCCCCTTCTTTTCCCCTTCCTTCTCGCGCCGCTCCTCCGCGGCGGGCGTGCGGCTCTTGGGGTGGTAAAGCGCGGTCGCCGGGATCACCCCCTTCTCCAGGCCCGGCGGCGCCCAGGAGGCGATGCAGCCCGCTACGCCGGAGTTCTCGAAGAAATCGATCCGGATCGGGTGGTCCCCCGATTTGAGGTCCACCTCCCCTTCCTTCTCGAACATCGCGTGAAGGCCCCCGTTCTCGACCACGAGCTTCCCGTCGATGTAGAGCCGGGAGCCGTCGTCGGACATGGTGAAGAAGCGGTACTTCCCGTCCCGGGGGACGCGGATGAGGCCGGTCCAGCGGACGAAGAAGTATTCCAGGAGCTTCCTCTCCCCGAACTTCTCCTCGGCGCACTCGAAGCTGACCTGGCGGTCCACCCGCTTGAAAAGGGGCTTCTGGCCTTCCCCGATCTCGGGGAAGTCCGCGAGCGGCTGGCCCACGAGGAAGTATTCGCCCACGAGGCCGGACACCAGCTCCTCGCCGCCCGGCCGCCCCTCCGAGGCGGCCAGAGCGATCAGCAGGGCCAGGAACGCCGCGGCGATCGGTCCTCGCATCATGGTGTCCCTCCGGCGCGGTCAGCTCTGGAAGATCGGGAGATAGTTCATGGGGACCGACAGGACGATCACGGCGATGGCCGCCTGGTAGGCCGGCCCCACGCCGTCGTCAGACCCCATCCCGCTCCAGGAGCCCGCGGGCGACTGCTTGGGGAGCAGCTTGTCGCGGGTCTTGGCGTACCACTCCTCCCACTTCTTGCCGCCCACCTGGTGCATCGCGTGGGCCGCGTAGTACAGGCCGTACCAGTAGTGCCGCTTCTCGTCGCCCGTCTTCTCCAGGTACTCGACCGCCTTGGCGATGTCCTGGGCGTCGTACTGGCCCGAGAGCTGGAGCACGCAGATCCCCGCCGCGGTCCGCGCGACCCCCGGGTCCCGGTTGCCGGGCTGGTAGGTGTACCCGCCGCTGTGCGGATCGTGGCAGCGGTTGATGTACTCGATCGCGCGCTTGAGCGTGTTGTCCGGGACGTGCAGGCCGCTGTTCTTGGCCGCCCGGAGCGCCATCACCTGCATGATCGTCACCGAGATGTCGGCCCCGGAAGGATTGGGCTCGTAGCGCCAGCCTCCCTCCTTGGCCTGGCACCGCACGATGAGCTCCACCGCCCTCTCGAGGGCCGGCTTGATGTCGAGGTCGCCCGTCATCCCCCAGAGCTCCCCCAGCGCCAGCGTCGCCATCCCGTGGCAGTACATGTTCCCGCCCCGCGAGCCCACGAGGTACCCGTCCGGGCGCGCCGAGGAGACCAGGAACCGCGCCCCCTTGGCCACCTCGGGCCCGTAGAGGCCCTGGCCGGGGAGGTGCCCCTGCGACATGAACGCCATCAGGACGAACGACGTCACCGCCGTGTTGTGCGGGTACTTCCCGTCGCCCCACGATCCGTCCGGGTGCTGCTGGGAGGCGAGCCACTCCAGGGCCTTGGCCGTGGCCTTCTTCGTGGCCTCGTCCATGCGGACGTCGAGCGCACGGAGGGGGCAGAGGCCGCAGAGAAGTCCAACCGCAGAGAGCGCAGAGACCACAGAGATGATTCGATTTAATTTCTTCCTCTGTGGTCTCTGCGCTTTCTGTGGTGAAATATCTCTGTCTCCTTCGTTGCCTCTGTCCGCGGTGCGGATCACTTTCTCTTCTCCGTCACGGCGGGGGTGGCGGCGGCCCGGCCGCGCGCCAGGTTGACGTAGTACTGCTGGATCAGCGCCGCGTACTCGGCCGGCAGGCCTTCGCTGAGGGCCTGCCGGATCAGGTCGCGCTGGCGGGGCGGGAGGTGGAGGAACGAGTCCCCGCCCTTCATCTCCTGGAGCTGGGAGGGGGAGTTCTTGAGCGTCCCGTCCGGCGTCCGGTTGCCCGCCCCGCGGGGCTGGTTCATCTCCTGGCTCTGCCCCTGCTGGCCCTGGCCCTGTCCCTGATGCTGGCCTTGCCCCTGCCCCGGCTCCTGTCCCTGTCCCTGCCCCGGCTCCTCTCCCTGTCCTTGTCCCGGTTCAGGCTGTCCCTGGCCCGGTTCCGAGGAGGGCTGGGAGCCGCTGGCCATCGCCGCGGAAGGCTGGCCGGGCTGGACGGTCGGCATCCCCATCGCCCCGAGCTGGGCGTTCAGCGCGTCCAGGGCCTGGCTCAGCGCCTCTACGGCCTGTCCCTGCGACTGGCCGGCCTCGCTGGCCTGCCCCTTGTTCAGCTGTCCGGAGGCCTGGCTGAGCTGGCCCGCCGCCTCCCCGAGATGGGGCTGGACCGACTGCGGCGAGAGGGCCTGGGCCTGGCCCACCGCGGCCTGCGCCTCGGCGGTGGAGGCCTGCGATTCCAGCATCGCCTTCGTGGCCTCCATCAGCTGCTGCTGGGTCTTGGCGAGCTCGGCGGCGGACGGCTGGCCCGACTTCTGTCCGGATTCCTGGCCGGACTTCTGCCCGGACTCCTGGCCTGATTTCTGACCCGACTCCTGGCCGGACTCCTGCCCCGACTTCTGCCCGGACTCCTGGCCCGGCTGCTGGGCGGCGGCCTGCTGGAGCTGGTCCAGGGCCTGCTGCTGGTTCTGCATCGCCTGCGGCAGGTTCCCCTGCCGGAGCGCCTGGGCGGCCTCGCCCGCTGGCTGGCTGGCCTGCATCCCCTGCTGGCCGGCCTGGTCGGCCACCTTCTGCTGCATCTCCGCCAGCGACGGCTGCTGCTGGCCCATCTGCTGGGCGGCCTGGTTGGCCTGGCTTTGCGCGGCCTGGGACTGCTCGATCGCCTTGGCGATCTGCTGGGCGGCGCTGGGGAGCGCCTGGTCCTGCGCCATCTGCGCCTCCGCGAGCGCCTTGTTGAGGTCGGCCTTGGCCTGCTCCAGCGCCTCGATCGCCTTGTCCTGCTGGGCCTTGGCCTCGGGGGCCTTCTTCTCCTCCATCGCGCCGGCGGCCTTGTCCATGTGCTGGGCCGCCTGGTCGAGCGCCTTCTGGGCGGCGGGCCGGTCGGTGGCGGGGTCCTGCTTGAGGGTCTCCGTCCGGGACTGGAGGTCCTCCTGCTTGTTCACCAGCTCGGGCAGTTTGGCCGTCTCCTTCTTGGCCTCCATCTCCTCGGTCTTCTGGCGCGTCTCCTTCTGTTCCTGGATGATCTTGTCGAGCTTGTCGATCGCCTCCTGGAGCGCCCCGACGGGGTCCTCCTTGGACTTCTGCGCCTCGGCGATCAGGACCTCCAGCTCCTTGAGGACCTGGCGGAGGATGTCGATCGCCCGGTTCTGGGCCTCGACGGCGGGCGCGGCGGCCTGGTCGCGGAGCGCGTCCTGGGACTCCCGCATCGACGTCTCCGCGGGGGCGATCCGGTCCGCCACGGCGGAGGCGCGGGGCTTCAGGAGGACGCGCGCGTCGCGGGCGTCGAACTCCACGCGGGCCTGCCGGTTGCCCATCTCCTGGGCGCGGCGGTCCAGGGAGTCCCGGTCGCGCGACAGCGGCGGGGCGGAGGCGTCCCCCTGCAGGAGGATCTGCCGGTCGAGCACCCGCTCCAGGATCGAGCGGGCCTCGCGCAGGGCCTCCAGGTCCTCCACCGGGGAGCGCAGGGCGCGGGACAGCTCCTTCGCGTCGCCGGCGGCCTTCCACTGCAGGAATCCCGCGGCCTTGCCCTGGGCGTGGCGGCTCTCGGTGCCACCCTTCCCCTTCAGCTTCCGGGTGGCCTCCTCGAGGGCGGACAGGAGGATCCGTTCCTGGGCCATGGCCTCGGCCTTCTTCACGCGGTCCTGCTGGTCGGCCGGGAGGCCCGCCTTCAGCTCCTTGATCTGGTCGAGCATCGAGGCGATGTTCCGCTGGAGGTCGCCCTGGTCGTCCGAGAGCCGCTGGAGGCCGGCCTCCACGGAGCGGTCGAGCCTCTTGCGGTAGTCCTTGTCGGCTTCCTTCTTCTCCTCTTCGAGCTTCGCCAGGAGCTTCGCCTCGCGGGTGTACTGGGCGCCCTGGAGGTGCAGTTCCAGCTGGTCGCGGGAGATCTTCTCCATCCGCTCCGAGGCCTGATCGAGGCTCCGGACCGCGTCGTAGCGGTTGAGGAGGCGGTTGAGGGAGTCGAGGACCTCGCGGTGGCGGGAGTAGGCCTGGTCGACCTCCGTCCGGGCCTTCGCTTCCTCGGGGGACTTGGCGGCGGCCTCGAGCCGCGAGAGGACGTCTTTCATCTGCTGGCGGCTGAGGGCGGAGAGCTCGCCGGCGATGTCCTGGAGGACCTTCGCCTCCTCGGCGGCCTCGAGCTTGTGGAAGGCGAGCGCCCGGAGCATCAGGTGGATGCGCCGGACGGTGAGGTCGGCCTCCTCCTTGACGCGCCGCTGGATCTCCTGCTGGATGGAGGTGTCCTCCTGCGGGGAGGCGAGGGCGCAGAGGAGACAGAGGGCGCAGAGAAGATTAAACACAGAGAACACAGAGGGTACAGAGAAGATGCCACTAATATTCTTCTGTGAACTCGGTGTTGGGATCTCTCCGTTCCCTCCGTGTGCTCGGGGCCTCGGGATCATGAACGGCCTCCCCACAAGCGAGACCCCGCCCACTGAAAATGGTACGCGCGGGGCCCGTCGAAAGTGCGCCTCATCCGCCTCAAAGGCGGTCCAGCGGCCTTCCCATAATCATAACCCATGAATGGCAAAGGGTTACGTCGATTCGTCGGGAAACGACAAAACGGACCGTCCGTTTTGTCGGCGTGACAAAATGGACGGTCTGTTTTGTCGCGCGTCCTCATCGGTCCGTGCCCTCCGGCGAGAACACCGTCCGCTGGCGGGCCTCCAGCTGGCGGAGCCTCGCCTCGTGGCTGAGGGTCTGGTTGATCCACTCCCTGAGCTGGGGGTCCGTGACGAAAGTCTTGAGGCGCGTCTCGGAGCGGCCGGGGAACTTCTCCAGAGCCGGGTTGCGCGCGAAGACCTCCACGCAGAACTCGATCTGGTCGCCGATCTCCACGCCGCGGATCATCCGGGTCTGGAAGTCGAAGCGGCCGCCGGCCTCGGTCCGGCCGAGGATGCGGTCGGGGTCGGGGGAGGGCAGGGGGTAGAACTCCACCTGGTCGAGGAAGCCGGTGTTCTGGAAGATGCCCTGCTTGAGGTCGAAGGGCCCGGTCTCCGGCGTGGCCCGGACCTCCCCGAGGGGGAAGTAGCTCCAGTCGCCCTCAGCCGCGGCGGGGATTTCCTCCGTGGCCTTCCCCGCCTTGATGAGGCGCCAGGCCAGCCGCGCGCGGTCCAGCCCGTACGGGTGGGCGCCGTAGTAGGCGACCCGGAGGCGGCCGCCGATGGGGATCGGCATCCCCTCGAGGTCGGGGTCCTCCGCGTCCCCCGGGAGGCCGGGCAGGGGGAAGCGCTCCGGCAGGAGCGCCACCCGGGGCGGCTCGTCCGGGACGATCGCCAGGCCGCGGCGCGGCGGGGAGGAGTTGGCGAAGCCGTGCAGGTCCTCGACCGCGACGCGGTAGCTCGTCTCGCCGGGGCGGAGCTCGAACACCGCCTCCCCCTCGCGGCCCCCCGCCTTGAGGGAGACCGGCAGGGCCCGCAGGACCGACTCCGGCCCGGCCTCGCCGATTGGGCGGGCCAGGATCTCGAGGGTCCCCTTCACGGCGGGGTTCTGCACCTCGATGGAGACGCGCGCGAAGGAGCCGAGGGGGGCGGCGATCTCGCCGCGCTGCATCGGCTGTTCGTAGGGATTCCCGTCCGGCCGCAGGCCGCAGTAGCGCGGCAGGACCGCGGCGGCCTCGACCTTGCGGATCACCGGGCGGGGCACGAGGGTCACGCGCGCGGGCCGCCGGGTCCGGCCGTCGCGGAGCCAGGCGCGGACGTTGAAGTCCGCGGGGACGGGCGGGATCACGGCCTTGTACGCCGCCGCGTCCGGCCCGGTCCTCGAATCGAAGACGAGCGGGTAGTCCTCGCTGGGCCGCCCTTCCATGTCGATGCGGATCCTGCCCTCGAGGCCCTCGGAAAGCCCCGCGCCCGCGGCCATGAAGAGGAGGGTCACGCTCTCCCCGGAGGGCCGCACGTGGTTGGCGCCGGAGCTCTCCAGGCGGACCGAGCGCGGGATCTCCTTCCCCGAGAAGAACTGCCGGCACAGGAGGATGGAGACGGTGGCGGGGGCCAGCAGGGCCAGGAGGGCGGCCGCGGCGGCCGCGCCCCCGAGGAGCCCGGCGCCCTTCTTGAGCGGCGAGAGGTCCACCCGCCGCGCGTAGTCCTCCGCGCGGGCGCGGTCCTCCGCCTGGCGCGTGACCGCCTCGATCAGCTCCCGCGACATCCCCTCCGTCCGCGCCTCGGCCCTGTTGAGCTCGACCGCGGTGATCAGGCGGTGGCCGAGCGAGGGGACGTGGTCCTCGACCCAGAGGGAGACCTCGCGGTCCCCCCGGCGGCTGAGGAGCGGCTTGACCACGAGGGCCGCCCCCACGCCCGCCCAGAGGCCGAGCTGGAGGAGGAACAGGAGCGTGCGGAGCACCGGGGGCGTGTCCCGCCACCGGTCCACGATCCAGTCCAGCAGGCACGCCGCGGCCATCGCCGCGGCCGCCAGGAGGACCGTGCGGGCCGCCCCCCAGGCCAGGCGGACCGCGAGGTCGCGCCGCCTCACGCGGTCCAGCCGGTCCAGGATGATCTGCGGCACCATTTTCAGCTCAGGTTCGCGAACTTCCTCAGGACCCACTCCAGCGTGATCAGCCCCAGGAAGACCAGGAACAGCGGCCAGTTCCACAGCAGGACCTCGTGCCGCGTGACGAACGGGGCCTTGCGGGGCTCCAGGCTCGAGGCCAGGCGGTGGAGGTCCTCCTCGCGGTAGAACTTCCCGCCGCTGAGGGCCGCCGCCTCCCGCAGGGCGTCCTCGGCCATGCCCGCCACCTCCAGCTCGTCCTGCGGGGGGAGGCTCACGCGGTAATCCAGCGAGGCCGGGGCCGGGTCGTCCACCTTGAAGACGAAGCGGCCCGTCGCGTCGTGGGACAGGGTCGCGCGGAACTCGCCCGGCTGGCCGTGGACGGGCTCCATCGAGACCGTCCTCCAGCGCTCCTGCCCGGCCTTGGCGTCCAGGTGCTCCAGCCGCCCCGTGACGTGGGCGCCCGTGTAGGGCCGGTACTCCGCGTCGAAGACGCGCGCGAAGACGTCGCACGGCCGGCGGAGGGTGTTCTCGGGCCGCTCCAGGGAGAGCTGGACGCGCTTGGGGGCCCCCAGCAGGTGGGGCAGGCCCATCTGGTAGATCACCTGGCCCCAGAAGCGGCCGGTGAGGCGGCTCTCCGCGTCGCGGCGCCAGCGCCACGTCTCGTCCGTCCCCATGAAGAGGACCTGGCCCTTCCCGTAGAAGTGGGTCGCCAGGATGGGGACCGGCTGGTCGAGCGTCTTCTGGCGCGGGTGGACGAGGAGCGCCGAGGCCCCCGGCCGGAGCTTGGTCACCGGGCTGTTCCAGTAGAAGGGCGGCAGGTGCTGCCAGACGCGGAGGTTCTCCTCCGGCGTGTCCGCCAGGGCCAGCATCTCGGCGCGCTGGCCGGAGCGCGTGAGCACCGGCACGTAGCCCTGGGGGCGCTCCTGGTCGCCCCCCACGGGCCGCACCGGGCCGAACTCCACGGGCAGGACCTCCGCCAGCGGGGAGGCGTGCCAGGCGGTGGGCATGTTCCGGCGGCCCGCGACGACGACGAGGCTCCCGCCCTCCTTGACGAAGTCGCGGATCCAGCCCGCGCGCTCGGGGCCGATGAAGGCCGGGGGCACGTCCCCGAGGATCATGACATCGAACGCGAAGAGCTCCGACCGCATCGGGGGGAAGGCCGCCAGGTACGGCGGCCCGGACTCGAGCGTCCGGCGGTCCCCGCCCGAGAGGAGGAACCGCGCCTCCACCCGCCGGTCCCGCAGGAGCGCGGGCTGGAGGAACTTGTACTCCCAGCGCGGCGAGTCCTCCACGTAGAGGATCTTCACCTTCCGGTCCACCACCGAGACCGGGCGCTTCATCCCGTTGTCGTCGGTGAAGGTCTCGTGGCCCTTGAAGCGGACGTCCACCCGCAGTTCGGTCCGCTCCTCCGCGGCGCCCGCCTTGCGGGGCGTGAAGGACAGGACCTCGCGGAGGTCCTCCGCCTCGCGGATCGGGACCTCCCGCCGCGCCACGACGCGCTCGCCGAGGCGCAGGACGATCTCGGCGCTCCCCTGCCGGAAGCCGCGGCAGCGCCACCGCACCGGCACGGAGACGGTGTCGTCGTAGAAGATGGTCTCCGGCGCGGAGAAGTCCTTGAGCTCGATGTTGCCGACCTCGGAGGAGCCCACGCCCCAGACGTGGAGCGGGACCTTGAGGCGGGCGCATTCGCGGGCGGCCTCCTCGAGGGTGAGCCGGCTGTGGTTGTCCTGGCCGTCCGTGAGGACCACGATGGCGGAGGGGAGGTCGCCCTCGCCGCGGTGGAGGGCGGCCTGGACGGCGTCCGCGATGGCGGTGCGGGTCTCGTCGTTCTTGAGCGCCCCGGCGATGCGGTCGGCCCAGGGGGCGGGCCGGGCGGGGCCGGGCTTGTCCTCCTCCTCGAGCGCGCGGAGGCGCTGGCCGAAGAGGTGGACCCGGAGGGGGCCGGAGCGCTGGAGGCCCTCCAGGAGCTTGAGCCGCGGGGTCGCCAGCGCGAAGCGGACGAGGGCGGCCCGCGAGGGGTCCTCCGGCGTCTCGGGCGGCGGGGGGGAGGCCGCGTCCCCGCCCACCTTCGCGTCGGGGGGCAGGAGTCCCTTCGCCACGGCCACGCGCAGGCGGTCCGCCGCGGAGAGCCGCTGGTCCTTCTGGGTCATGCTGAGGCTGTTGTCCACCAGGAGCGCCGGCCCGCGCGGCCGCTCCCCGCGCGTCTCGGCCACCACCACGGGCCTGAGGAGCAGGAAGAGGGCCGTGGCGATCACGGCCGTCCGCAGGACCGCCATGAGCGCCCGGCGGACGGGCCCCACGCGGCCGTGCTCGCGGAAGTAGAGGACGAACGCGCCGCCCGCCGCCAGCGCCGCGATCACGATCGCCAGCGCGGGCGGGATCAGCCCGTGGAAGCTCAACCTGGCCGATTCAAGTCCGCTCATCTACCAGCCTCGGCCGCAGTACCACGCCAGGACCGTCTCGAACAGGACCAGCAGGGTCACGATCAACAGGAGCCACAGGGTCCACTCGCGCTTGAGCCGCTCCGCCCCCGCGAAGACGCTGAGGTCATCCCCCGCGGTCAGGTGGTGGACGGGGAAGCCCAGGCGCTCGTCGATCTGCCGGTCCGCCAGGGCCTCGAGGTTCTCGCTCTCGTCCAGGTTGGGGCTCACGGCGAAGAGCGCGTCCTGGGGGCCGTCCTCCCGGGGCGTCTCGGGCGGGTCCGGCTGGATCCGGTAGACGCCCGCGCGGAAGGTGTCGCGGTGGAGGACGACGGGGCGGCCCTCCACGCGCTGGGGGATCCCGAGGCGCGTGCGCCGGCCGGCGGGGTCCAGGACCGCGTGGATCCGGCTCCCCGCCAGCGCCGAGGGGTGCCACTGGAGGGGCTCGCCCGCCGTGGGGTTGTGCGCCTCCATCTCGCCCGAGAGGAGGTGGCTCATCGCCACGTGCACGAAGGGCAGGTACGTGTGCCGGAGCGGCCAGTCGTTCCAGCGGGGGTCCGGGGAGGAGGTGAAGAGGATCACCTGGCCCGCCCCCACGCGGCGGGCGGCCACGGCGGCCTTGCCGTTGGCGTACCGCAGGGCCACGCGGGACTCCTTGGGTCCCCGCGCCTCGTCGAGGACCGCGTACTGCTGGACGTTCGCCTGGCCCACGCGGCTGAGCGGCTCTTCGCGGAAGCTCGCCAGGAAGGAGCGGGGATCGATCGTCAGCGGGTCGGGCCGGACCGGCGAGCCCGCCGGGAGGCTCTCCGTGCCGCCGATCGGGTAGGGGAGCAGGCCGTACTGCTCGAAGAGGACGCGGTTGTAGACCTCGGGGGAGACGCGGGGGCCGCAGAAGACCATCAGCCCGCGGCCCTCGCGCACGAACCCGGCCAGGCGCTCCGCGAAGTCCGCGGGGATCATCCCGGGGGTCTGCTCCCCGGGCCCCTGGAGGGCCGCGTTGGCGAGGATGCAGAGGTCCATGTCCCCCAGGAGCGCGGGGGAGGCGTCGCCGGGAGCGACGGTGCGCGGCTGGATGTGGTAGCTCCCCCAGGCCGACTCCGGCACCGGCCGGAGGCTGTGGACGAGGTAGAAGGACGCCGACAGCTCCGGCTTGAGGTCGTTGGGGGCGCCGTCCACCACGAGGGCGCGGGCCTGGTCGCGCACGCGGATGACCCGCTGGAAGCGGTTGTCGGCCTCCAGCTCGTCGGGGGCCACCGTGGCGGTGAGGACCCGCAGGCCCGCCTTCTCCAGCCGGGCGGTGAGCATCACCGCCTGGGTCTCGCCGGGGGCGATCGCGGCGATCGACTGCGTCTCCTTCCCGCGGCCGTCCGCCTCGAGCGAGACGGTGAGGTCGCGGGCGGGCTCGTTGGAGCTGTTGCGGACGAGGACGGCGAAGGCGGCCCGCTCGCCGCTGTGGGGGATGCCGGACTGCGGGATGATGCCGGCCACCGCCACGTTGCGGGGCTCCCGCGTGCCGCAGCGGGCCAGGGTGACCGCGGCCTTCCGGCCGATCTCCTGGAGCTTCGCGGCGAGGGCCGAGGCCTGGCGGTCCCAGCCGGGGCGGTGCATGTCGCTGAAGAGGTAGAGCTCCTTGTTCGGGGAGTGGCCGCGGTCGAGGAGCTTCGCCGCCTCCTCCGCGGCGGGCAGGAAGTCCGTGGCGAGGTGGCTGAGGTCGACCGAGCGGACGATCTCGCGGGCGGCCTCGAGGTTCGAGGCGGCCGTGGGCCCCAGCGGCATCGCGCGGTCGGCGGAGGCCACCACCTGGACGGTGGAGTGGGGCGGCAGGTGGTCGATCACCGCGAGGGCCGCGGCCTTGGCGCGGTCCAGGCGCGTGACGGGGCCGTCGCGGGCGCCCATGCTGGCGGAGACGTCGATGGCGAGGACCGCGTCGACGGCGTCGCCCTCGACCGTGCCCTTGCGGGCGGTGGAGGAGAGCCGGGCGAGGGCCAGCGCCAGGAGCGCCAGGAGCGCCGCGCGGGTGACCAGCAGGAGGAGCTCCTGGAACTTGATGCGGCGGCTGACCTGCTCGATGGAGGTGAGGAGGAACTTCATCGCGGCCCAGGGGACGCGGCGGTAGCGGCTGCGGAAGAGGAAGTGGATGATGACCGGCACGGAGGCCGCGAGGGCCCCCCAGAGCATCCACGGCGCCAGGAAAGACATAAGTTCTTACCGCGGAGACGCGGAGGCGCAGAGAGATTCATTCCCCGGGCGTCCCCCCCTCCTCCCCGGGTGGACCTGGGGGTGGAATCCCTTCAAGAGGATTCCTCCGCGTCTCTGCGCCTCTGCGGTCTTTCTCATATCCTGCGGATCCGGAGCCGCCTCGCCAGGTAGGCCGTGAGCGTCTCGCCCAGCGGGCGGGAGGTATCCACCAGCACGTAGTCGCAGCGGTTCGCCTCGCACCCCGCCTGCATCTGCTTGAGGTACGCCTCGAGGTTCCGCAGGTAGGAGGGGCGGATGAGGCGGGGCCGCGTGAGGAGCTTCTCGGGCAGTTCCACGCCCTCGAACTTCACCATGCCCTCGAAGGGGAACCCGATCTCGTCGGGGTGGAGCACGTGGAAGATCACGACCTCGTGGCCCTGGAAGCGGAGGTGCTGGAGGCCGTCGAGGATCGGCGGGACCTCGTCGAAGCAGTCGGAGAGGAGGAAGACGAGGCCGCGGCGGCGGACCTTCTCGGCGATCTCGTGGAGCAGGGGGGCGATGGCGGTCTTCTCGCGGGGCTCGGTGGACTCCAGCGTCTTGAGGATCTCCTGGATGAGCCCGGGCTGGCTGCCGGGGGGCACCTGGCGGCGCCAGGCGCTGTCGAAGACGTAGAGGCCGGCGCTGTCGCGCTGCTGGATGATGACGTAGGCGAGGGTGGCGGCCAGGAGCTTGGCGACCTCGAGCTTGTTCAGGGCGCCCTCGCCGTAGAGCATCGAGCGGCTGGCGTCGAGGAGGATGTGGCCGGCGAAGTTGGTCTCCTGCTCGAACTGCTTGATGACGTAGCGGTCGGAGCGGCCGTAGACCTTCCAGTCGAGGTAGCGGATGTCGTCGCCGGGGACGTACTCGCGGTGCTGGATGAACTCGACGGAGAACCCGTGGTAGGGGCTCTTGTGGTCGCCCACGCGCATGCCCTCGACGAGGGTCCGGGCCTTGAGGCCGAGGGCCTCGGCGCGGGCGATGACGTCGGGCTTCAGGTACGAAGCCATGGGTTCGGTCCGTCCCCCTTACGCGGGCTGGAGCTCGTTCTTCGGGACCGACTCGAGGATCCGCCGGGCGATGTCGTCCGCGGTGACCCCCTCGCTCTGGGCGGCGAAGCTGGGGATCAGGCGGTGGCGGAGGACCGGGAGCGCCACGGCGGCCACGTCGTCGGCGGAGACGTGGAAGCGGCCCTGGAGGACCGCGTGGGCCTTGGCGGCCAGGATCATGAACATGCTGGCGCGCGGGCCGGCGCCCCAGGTGAGCCACTTGTTGACGAAGTCCCTCGCCTCGGGCCGGCCGGGGCGGGTCATGCGGGCGATGGCCTTGGCGTACGCGAAGACGTGGTCGGCCACGGGGACTCGGCGGACGATCTTCTGGAGGCGGAGGATGTCCTCGCCGTGGAGGACCTTGCCGGCGGAGGCCTGGACGTCCGAGGTGCACACCCGCATGATCTCCTCCTCCTCGGCGTCGGAGGGGTAGTCGACCTTGATGAAGAAGAGGAAGCGGTCGAGCTGGGCCTCGGGGAGCGGGTAGGTGCCCTCCTGCTCGATGGGGTTCTGGGTGGCCAGGACGAAGAAGGGGTCCATCATGGGGTGGTCCGTGCCGCCCACGGAGACCTTGCGCTCCTGCATCGACTCCAGGAGCGCGGCCTGGGTCTTCGGGGGGGTGCGGTTGATCTCGTCCGCCAGG
>CAYNDR010000008.1:39402-43224 GCA_964395295.1 uncultured Planctomycetales bacterium | reverse complement strand
CTTCCCCTCGGCCACGTCGAGGCGCGTCCCGCCTGCGTCCACCGCGAGGCGGAGCGTAGTGCCGAGGACCCGGGCCTCAGCGTGGGCCGTCTCCACGACCAGGGGGCTGCCGGCGGGCTGGCGGACGACCTCGGCGGAGAGCGTCCCGCGATCGAGGACGATGCGCTTGGGATCGCCGGCGATCTCGCGGAGGACCGTGTCCGGGCCCGCCTCGATCCGGGTCCCGTCGGGGAACCTCGCGACGGCGAGGCCGTCGTGGGGGGACGTCTCGATCCCGCGGCCGGGGAGGATCCCCTGGCCCGCGTGGAGGGCGCTCCCGCCTTCGCCGCGCTCCAGGACGGCGACGGCCGCCACGGTCTCCCCGGGCGGCGGCCTTGGCGGGGCGGGGGCGGCTTCCTCGATCCTGGTCGGGGTCTTTTCCTCCCTCGGGGGCGCGGGCGCCTCGGGGGGCGCCGGAGGCGCCGGGATCGGCGCCTCGGGGGGCGCGGGGACCGGCGCGGGCGTGTCCGTGGTGCGGGGGCGTTCCTTCCCGATCCCGGGCTCCGGCGCCGTTTCGTGGGCGATCGGGGCCGGCGCCTCGGCGGGCCGGGGACGGCGGGGGACGGCGAGGGCGAGGATGATCCCGATCCCCACCAGGGCGGCCGCCGCGATCAGCCCCGCGTGCGAGCGGCTCTCCCCCAGGCGGCGCAGTCGGGCCGCGAGGGACCCGCGCGCCGGCCGGGCGGCGGGGGCGGCCTGGTGCTCCTCGATGAGCTTTCCCTCGAGCGCCGCGAGGGCCCTCCAGCGCCGCTGGGCCTCGGGGTCTCCGAGGAGCGCGGCGAGATCGTCCTCCTCGGCCGCGGTCAGGGCGCCGTCGAGGTGGCGGTCGAAGAGCGCGTCAAGCCGATCCGTATCCATGGGACGTCTTCCGATCGAGGCATCTCAGGAGGAACTGGCGCACGCGGGAGAGCGCCACCTGGACGGCTCCCTCGGTGCGCCCGGTCTGCCGGGCGATCTCGCGGATCGTGGCCCCGCCCCGGTAGCGGAGGTCGAGGAGCTTCCGCTGGCGGTGCTCGACCTGCCCCATGCACTCGCCCAGGCGTTCCAGCCGGAGGGCCGTCTCCTCGTCCTCCCTCGCGGGGACGGAGGCGAACGTCCGCTCGATGGCCCCGGCGAGGTTCGGGGAGGGCATGAGGCGGAGGTACCGCTCCTTGCGGAGGGCGTTCCTGGCCAGGTTGAGGGCGATCCCCCGCACCCAGGCGCCGAAGTCGGCGGAGCGGTCGAACTCCCCGAGCTTCCGCAGGACCACGAGGCAGGTCTCCTGGAAGAGGTCCTCGGCGAGGTGCGCGTCGCGGACGAGGACCCGGAGGTATCCCAGGACGGAGGCGCGCATCCCGGTGAAGCGGCGGATCAGGTCGTCGTGCTCCTGCATCGCCCTGTATTGTCGCCGCCCGGGCGGGGCATACACGAAAAATGAGGAGGGGCGGCTACTCGAAGATCTCGAACTCGTCGAGAAGGAAGCGGGCGTCGGCGGGGACGTCGGCCAGGTGGACCCGGAAGTTCTGGGGGGCCTCCCCTTCCAGGGTGGGGCCGGTGCCGTTCCATTCCTGGTGCATTCGGATCAGGAGGACTTCCACGCGGTTCCATTCTCCGGGGCGGAGCCCCTTCGCGTGGGTCCGGATGTTGGCCTTGAGTTTCCTCGACCAGGCGATGACCTCGATCTGTCCCACGTTCCCCGGCGGCTTGATCCAGAAGCGGGCCAGCGTGGAGGGGCCGACGGGCGGGAAGGGGATGCCTTCGATCCAGGCTCCTTCCGCGGGGGCGGAGAGGGCGCGCGAGCCGTTCAGGCCGCCTTCGACGACGGCGCCCCCCTGGAACTTCCCGGGTCCCTTTTCGAAGCCTTCGTAGTGGACCAGCTTCCCGCCGGCGCCGAGGACGAGCGTGATCCGGGGCCTCTGCTCGGGCCGGGCCCCTTCCCGCGCGACGAAGGCCGAGCCCTCCCTGATGTCGGGACCGGAAATGATGATTCCATGATTTGCCGCGGGCGCGTCGATCCAGGACTGGACCCGCGCGATCCCGTCGGGATTGAGGGCGAGGGTCACGTCCCCCGCTTCCCGGTTCGGGAGCGTGCCCAGGACTTCGGTCCCCCGGTCCAGGGGGCTCCTCCCTCCCGGGGTCTCCCAGGCCTTTCCTCGGGCGCAGGCGTTCCAGGTCGCTTCCGTTTCCGACCAGTCGCGCTTCACCTCGTAAAGGCCGTACGGAAGGGCCGATCCCTTCTCGGTGAGGTGGAGCGTGACGGAGGCGGACTGGACGCGGCTGCCGGGGGAGATCGACGAGAGGTCCCAGCGGATCAGGGCGCAGACGTCCTTCCCCTTCTTGTCGTCGTCCCCGTCGATTTCGCACGTCCTGCTCGAACCGTGGATTTTGTCCGGGTGGCTCTCGGAGATCGTGGCGTCCCGCGTCCCGGCGTAGTTCGGGTCCGGCGAGACGCCGTCCTGGAACGAGACCGCCATCGGTCCGCCCGCCTTGAGGGTGACGCGGACGGGCGGGGAGACGGCGGCGTCGCCGGAGTCGTCGGTGGCGCGGGCGGTCAGCTCGTAGACGCCCGGGTGGAGCGCGTCCCAGGCGCAGGCGTAGGGGGCGGCGCCGGCGGACCCGATCAAGGTGGCGCCGCGGAAGAATTCCACTTTCACGACATGCCCGTCGGGATCGGAAGCCTCCGCCGCGAGCGCGATGCGCCCGGGCACGGTCGCGGAGCCGCCGGCGGGGCCGCGAAGGGCCACGGCGGGGGGGCGGCCGGGGGGCTTGTCGGCCACGGTGAAGGTGACCGTGAGGATCTTTCCGTGCGGGCCGGTGCCGGCGGGGTTGGCGTACGGGGTGGCGGTGACGGTATGGGTCCCGAGCGTGGGCGTCCAGGGGTCGTAGTTGGAACCCTGGGATCCCGCCAGGGCATAAGGGATCTGTTTCTCCAACTGCTTGGAGGGGATCGCATCCAGCCCGAACCGCACCGATCCGACCTTCTCGGGTTTCGTGTTGGCGCGGATGCTGAGGGCCCGCGTGGGCAGGCGTGCCAGGTTGAGGACGGCCCCGTCCGGGAGGGGATCGAACTCCGGGATCGGCTGGTCGGTGTCGGCGTTGATGAGCGTGAAGCTCAGGACCTCGATGGCCGGGGCCTCCGGGGGAGGGGGGGGCGGCGCGGGGGATTCGGCCCGGGCCGGTTCCCCGGTCTTGGGCGCGGCGGCGGCGCGGGCGGCGGCCTCGCCGGCGCGCGCCTCGTAATCGGCGATGAGCTTTTCCACCTCGGGGCGGCGGGAACCGGCGATCCCCGCCGCGGCCCGGAGGAGGCGGAGGATCTCCTCGCTCCGCTCGAACTTGGGGTCGGACTCCCGGAGCTTGCGCGCCTCCTCGATGGAGGAGTTGACCTGGAGTCCGCGCCGCTTTTCGACGGCCTTCGCCTCGATTTCCCGGGCCTTCGCCTCCTCGGGTTTCCCTTTCAGCGCGCCGAGGGCCTCGTCGCAGAGCTGGAGGATCGCGCTGGGGTCGGAGGAGGAGGCGGCGAAGGCCTCCAGCCGGCGCAGGATCTCCTCGGGGGGGAGGATCGACTTCGGCGGGGGGAGGGGGGCCGCGCGCCTTTCGGGGGGGGGATCGGGGCGGATCTCGGGGGGCCGCGGGGGCTCGGGGGGAGGGGCGGCCTCCGCGGCCGGCGCGGGGATTCTTTTCGGGGACGGGCCGGCGCCGTTCTTCCCGATCGAGGCCACAGCCGCGATGAGGATGAGCAGGAAGAGGGCTCCGAGCCCGCCGCCCATGGCCAGGAGGGTGCGGGAGTCGGCCCCTCTGGCCGCC
>CAYNDR010000008.1:35232-39366 GCA_964395295.1 uncultured Planctomycetales bacterium | reverse complement strand
TGGGGGGGGGGGGGGGGGGTGGGGGGTTTTTCGGGGGCGGGGGTTTGGGGGCGGGGACCGTCCCGGCGGGGAGCGGCCGGCAGCGGGTGCAGAAGGGCTGTCCTTCGAGGAGGTGGGCCTTGCCTTTTTCGAAGTCCTCCTCCCGGATGTTCTCCCCGCACCCCCCGCAGTAGACGATCGGCTTGCCCATGGCCTTCCAGGACGTATTATAGCATAAAAAATGCAACCCGCGGAGCGCCGATCAGGCCGCCGGGGGCCGCGGGGGAGGCAGTTCGCGGTGGAGGCGGGAACGGAACTCGGGGACTTCGGCCTCGACGGCCCGGCGGAGGCGCTCGTGGTCGGCCGCGCGCAGGCGCGGGAAGGAGAGGAGCCCCATCGTCTTGATGGCCTGGCGGGCGTGGGCGTGGACCTTCTCCCAGAGGCTCCAGAGGTCCTCGGACCGTTCCCGCACCAGGAGATCGCGCGCGTAGAGCCCCTCGAAGACGGAGGGGAGCCCGTCGGCGATCTGCCGGGCCTCGCCCGCGGCCAGCCCCTGGATCCCGTAGAAACCGCCCACGGCGACGAGCGCGGCCGCGCCGTAGATCAGGGCCGTCACCCAGCCGGCCGCGCCCGCGAGGCCCGACACGCAGCCCGCCAGCGCGCCGAAGGCGGTCATCAGCGCCAGGAGCCCCCAGAGCTTCCAGCGGAAGGCGCGCAGGGTGCGGGCGGCCGCGTCGATCACGCGGGCGTGGACGAGGAGGCGCCGGGCGTGGTCCTCGACCTGCGTCAGGAGGTTGTCGGCCCGCCGGGCCGGGGCGCGGCGGATCTCGCGGACGAGCTCCTCGCGCGCCGCCTCGAAGTCCTTCATGGGGAGCACGGGGGCGGACGCCTCGGGGACCGGGACGAACGTGGTGTAGATGTGGGGCAGGTCCTTCCTCGGGATGACCTTGCCCAGGTTCCAGCAGAGCGCCCCGTACGCCCGGGCGAAGTCGGGCAGGCTCTGGAACCGGTCCATCTTGTTCATCACGATCAGGAGCTTGTGGTCGATCCCGCGGAGCGCCTGGGTGAAGACCTGGAGCGTCTCCCCGGTCGTCCCGGGCTTGTCCGGATCGAAGAAGACGAGGACCACGTCGGCGCGCTCCGCGAACCAGCGGACCACGCCGGGGAAGTCGTAGCCGCGCCCGGAGCCCTCCTTCGCGGCGTCGATCATGCCGGGGGAGTCCACCAGGCTCAGCTCGCGGAGGAGCGGGATCGGGCGCCGCTTCATCCGGAAGTGCGAGAGCAGTTCGGGGCCGAACTGGCGGAGCGGCTCGTACGGCAGGTCGGGGTTGGAGGCCACCGCGGGGCCGTCGCGCTCCTCCTCGGAGGCGCCGTGGGAGAGCACGGTGAAGGCGTCGTCGGTGGGGGCGAGCCCGGTCTTCTGGACCTCCAGGCCGAGGAGGTGGTTGATGAAGGTGGACTTCCCGGAGGAGTGGTTCCCGAGGAAGAGGACCCCCGGGGCCCCGCCGATCTCCCCCTCGGTGGGCCGGCCCCCGAAGGCGAACTTCCCGGACACCGGGTCCACCGCCTCGCGGTAGATCCTCCGCACCGCCAGCCCGATCTCGTCGAGGAGTTCGCCCACGCCCCCATTGTGGCAGGTCGCGGCCCGGAGCGCCAAGGATTTGCGGTCAGCGCACTATGAGCCGCGGGGGGATGAGCACCTCGCGCGGGGCGGGCTGGCCGTTCATGAGCTTGAGGAGCAGGCGGAAGGACTCGCGGCCGATCGCCTCCACGTCCTGCGCCACGGTCGAGACCGGGCAGGCGAAGAGGTCGGCCGTGGCGATGTCGTCGAAGCCCACGATCTCCAGGTCCCCCGGGACCCGCAGGCCCGACCGGCGCACCGCGCGGAGGATCCCCAGCGTGATGAAGAGGTTGGCCCCGTAGATCGCGGTGGGGCGGGGGCGCCCGCGCAGGACCTCCGCCGCCGCGGCCTCGGCCTCCTCGGGGGTGGGCGGGATGACGCGGATCGCCGCGGGCCTCAGCCCGTGCCGCGCCAGCGCCTTCCTGAATCCGTCCAGCCGGTACGCGTACGTCTGGACCTCGAGCGGCCCGCCCACGTAGGCGATCGCCCGGTGCCGGCGCCGCGCCAGGTGGTCCACCGCGAGGATCGATCCCTTGAGGTGGTCCGTCCGCACGCACGGGTAGTCCACGCCCTCGATCGCGCGGTCGATCTGGACGAAGGGCCGGCCCTCCTTGTGGAGGTCCAGGAGCACCTGGTCGGCCACCGTGATCGGCGGGACGATCAGGCCGTCCACGCGGCGCTCGTCGAGCATCCCCACCACGCTGCGCTCGCGCACCTCCGCGCGCGCCGTGTTGCACACGGCCAGCGTGTAGCCCTGGGCCTCGGCCTCGCGCTCCGCCCCGATGGCCACCCCCGTCCAGAAGGGATTGGTGAGGTCCTCGACCGCCAGCGCCACCGAGTAGGCGCGCCGCTCGCGGAACGCCCGCGCCAGGGCGTTGGAGCGGTACCCCATCTCCCGCGCCGCCCGCTTGACGCGCTCCACGGTGGCGGAGCTGATCCGGTAGTGCTCGTGCTTGCCGGTGAGGACGTGCGAGACCGTCGTCTGCGAGATCCGCAGGCGCGCCGCGATGTCCTTCATCCGGACCATGCGGCCATTAAGGCTAAACCGGATGAGCCTGTCAAGGAACGGGGAGGGACCGGGCTGATGGCGTGTGCTAACCCGAATTAGTATGGTATTCGTCCGGGGGGCGGGCCGCGTCAAGCATGGAGCATCAAGGATGGGGTCCCCCCGTGGCCCCTCTGGGGGCGGAGGGGGGAATCCATTCTCGATCCTGATCCGGCCCCTGAGCGCCTGCGCGCCAGGAATGTCTTTCCTCCCGCCGTATTCGCGGGTTATATTCCCTCGGGAGGGCCGGTTTGAAACCCCCGGACCTCCCGCCCCGGAATGCCCGCGAGGATTGGGCCATGAACAAGACGGCGATCGCCCTCCTGGGCGTACTGGCCCTTGCCGCCGCCCCCGAGGCCAACGAGTTCCACGTCGCCGTCAACGGCAAGGACTCCAATCCGGGGACGAAGGCCGCGCCGCTCCTCACGATCCAGCGGGCCGCCGATCTCGCGCAGCCGGGCGACGTCATCACGGTGCATGAAGGCGTCTACCGCGAACACGTCAATCCGCCGCGCGGGGGCGAATCCGACGCGAAGCGCATCGTCTATCGGGCGGCGCCGGGCGAGAAGGCCGAAGTCAAGGGATCGGAAATCGTCGGGAACTGGGTGAAGGTGCAGGAGGACACCTGGAAGGCGGCCCTTCCGAACGCCTTCTTCGGGAAGTTCAATCCCTACGCCGACCTCATCCGCGGCGACTGGTTCACCCCGAAGGGGCGGCAGCACCACACGGGCGCCGTCTATCTCAACGGCGAGTGGCTGGCCGAGGCGCCCAAACTGGACCCCGTGCTGGAGCCCGCCGGGGAGAAGCCGCTCTGGTTCGGGCAGGTGGACGCCGAGAGCACCACGATCTGGGCCCAGTTCAAGGGCGTCGATCCCAACCGGCAGCAGGTGGAGATCAACGTGCGCCGGACCGTGTTCTATCCCGACAAGCCGGGCCGGAACTACATCACCGTCCGCGGCTTCGCCCTGCGGCACGCGGCCACGCCGTGGGCGCCGCCCACGGCGGAGCAGATCGGCCTGATCGGGACCCACTGGAGCAGGGGCTGGATCATCGAGAACAACACGGTCAGCCACTCGGTCTGCTCGGGCATCGCGCTGGGGAAGTACGGCGACGAGTTCGACAACACGTCGGCCAACTCGGCGGAGGGCTACGTCAAGACCATCGAGCGCGCGCTCAAGAACGGCTGGAACCGGGAGACCATCGGGGGGCACATCGTCCGCAACAACACCGTCTCGCACTGCGAGCAGGCGGGCATCGTGGGCAGCCTGGGGCCCGTCTTCTGCGTCGTCACCGGCAACACCATCCACGACATCCACGTCCGCCGGCTTTTTTCGGGCGCCGAGATGGCGGGCATCAAGTTCCACGGCGCCATCGACGCCGAGATCAGCCGCAACCACATCTACCGGACGTGCCGGGGGCTCTGGCTGGACTGGATGGCGCAGGGCACGCGCGTGTCCGCCAACCCCTTCCACGACACCGGGAGCGACGA
>CAYNDR010000008.1:25938-35222 GCA_964395295.1 uncultured Planctomycetales bacterium | reverse complement strand
AGGGCAAAGAGAATGGAGACTCCCTTCATAGGGTGCGGAAAGCATGCGGAAGACAACCGATCTGGCAATTTGGTGTCATCTTGTTGACAAGTGTACTGGTGCTGGACGCCGGCTACTTGTTCGACGGGGTCGGGATGCCGCTGGGTAGTCATGACTTTGTCAGCGATCTCTTGACGCGGCCACGCTCTCCGGCCGACGGTCCGCCGGACTGGAGTTCCAATGCGACCTACAAGACGGCCCTGCTGGACATGTCGGAAGGCGGCGCGTATGCCCACAACCTCATGGCCGGGCGCCTCAACCTCCGGCCCGAGCTGAAGCGCTCCACCCCCTTCCACAAGCCGCACTCGACCGAAGTCGCGGGGCTCGTCAACATCAAGGGGGGCGACGACCGTTTCCACAACAACATCTTCGCGGGGTCCACCGGCCTGGCCCCGTACGACAAGGCCGCCCTGCCCGTGGATATGGACGGGAACGTGTTCCTCAAGGGCGCCCAGGCTTCCAAGCACGAGAAGGAGCCGCTCCTCCTGCCGGATTTCGATCCGGACCTGAAGCTCGCCGAGAAGGACGGAGGCTTCCACCTCGAACTGGCCTTCGACAAGGCGTGGTCGGATGGGCGGACGCGGAAGCTCGTGACCACCGGACTGCTCGGGAAGGCGGCCATCCCGGACCTCCCCTTCCTGCGGCCGGACGGCGCCCCGATCCGCCTCGACACGGACTACTTCGGCAGGCCCCGGAAGGAATCCAATCCGACGCCCGGCCCGTTCGAGGATCCCGGGACCGGCCGGGTGGCCTTGAAAGTCCGTTGATTCCGCGGAGGCGCCCCATGAGGACTATCCGGCCGTGGGCGGTCCTTGGCTTGGCGTTGCCGTTCTGCTCCTGCATCGACTTCGCCGGCCAGACCCTGACCTACCGGTACGACCGGGCGACCGACACCCTGCGGATGTTCATCGTCTATGAGGCCGTCAACGCGAGCAGGGACAAGGCGGGGTCGGAGGCCCCGGTGACGGACGAGGAGAAGGCGCAACTGGAATCGGTCGTCAAGGGCCGGCGGGCGTTCTTCTTCGACAACTGGATCAGCGAATTCGACAGGGAGAAGAACCGGGAAGAGCTCCAGGAGAACCGGAGGAAACTGGCGGAGGCCGGGCCGGCGGAGCAGGAGCGGCTGAAGGCCGACGTCGAGCTCCGGGAGGCGCTGGACAAGGCGGTCCTCGTGAAGAACGGCCGCTTTTACCTGAATCCGAAGGGCCAGCTCTGCGGCTGGCAGTACGTGGCGGTGAGCGGCGTGACCCGCCTGCTTCCGCTCATCAACAAGCGTGTGAGGCTGGAGGTGAGGGACGTCAACACGGTCGAGATGGGAGAGCGCGCGCGGCAGCGTCTCCGCGCCTTCGCCGAGAAGTCGGACTGGGTCCAGGTCGACGGCAACCAGGTCCGGATCCGGTTCGTGATGGACTACGACCAGTTCGTGAAGAATCGGAAGGGGATGGCCGGGGAGAAGAGGCCGTTCGATTTCAAGACCCAGGACGCCGTCGTGAACTACGACGAGCCGGTCGTGGAACTGATCCTCGGAAGGCTCGATCAGGAGGTGACCACGCTGGCGCGGCCGGCGGAGGACAAGGCCTCCGGCGCGCTCGTCGCGTACGTGAAGGAGAAGTACGGCCTCGTGCCGATGCCGGATCTGGAGAAGCGGCGCGCCGACTTCATCCGCGACGGGAAGATCCCGGAGGAATAACAGTGAAACTCATTCTTGACAATCTGAGGCTTCGGGAATTGGTGTCGCTTATTCATGCTAATCGGCCCTTTTTCGACGAGTTTCTCAGGTTCCTGCATTCGGAGGGCTATGCTACCGTCCATGAGTTTGTCCATGAACGGGATGACTCGAAAGCCCACAAGGTGATCGCGGCCTATCTCACGGGGAAAGGTCATGCCAAGTTGTTGGACGGCGTCTCGCAGCCATATGACCCCGCGAAAGCCCGGTGGTATTTCCTGGCATGGCTCTTCCGGGATGCTCCCGCGCAGCGTCTCGGCCCCCTTGTGAATGCGGTCAAGGGCAAGACGGTGCCGGAGCGCCGTGCCGCTCTGCTGAACCATGTTCGCAAGTTCGCAGCGCCCCTTTTCCCGGACGCGCTCAGCTGGTCCTGGCCGGCCGTGGCGGAGGTAATGCTTGCGCGCCTTGAAGGAAGTCGGCGGGCGCTGAAAGGCAATCTGATCGAAGGGATCGTCCGCAGGGAACTGCAGGAGCTGTTCCGGGAGAACAAGCTGAGACTGAAGGTCGGCGACAAGCAGGTACGAATTGACGAAGAGACCTATGATGTCCAGGTAGGGGGGCGGGAGCGGTCGGTCCTCATGCCCGTAAAGACGCGGGAGACGATGGGCGGGGGGCACGCCATGCTATTCAGCCGTGATATTCGGGAGTCGGTATCCGCGGCGCGTGAGAATGGCTACGAGTGCATCCCTGTCATTATTGCGGAGTCGTGGGGTGCCGATCTGGAGTCCCTTGGATGCGACAAGTGCATTCGTATAAAGTCGAATCCGAACCAAATAGCAGAGATCGCCGTTGTTCTCTCCAAGAAATTGCGGGATTTACTTCCCGTGTTCAGGAAGCTGGAGTGACAAGAGGGATGGGCAATTCCGCGTCCGCGCGCTTGCGGGCCATCTCGCAGTACCTGCGGTTGCAGTCTATCCCGACGAAGTGTCTTCCGAGGCGCCGCGCGACAACCGCCGTCGTGCCGCTTCCGATGAATGGGTCCAAGACGATCCCGCCGGACGGCGATCCCGCGAGGACGCAAATTTCCACGAGACGTTGGGGAAAAACCGCGAAGTGGGCATCGGGGAATTTTGAGAGCGGGATTTCCCAGACCGTTCGCCTGGTCCGCCGCTGGGGATGAAATGCCTGATCCCCTCTGCCTCGGTGGGGGGTCTGGTTCCCGCCATACTTGCCCTGTTCGGGAGTGCCGCCTCGCTTCCCGAAGTGGTTCCGCCCGCCGCGCATTCTGCTTCGATCCGTGAATGTCACATGGGGTTCGCGGATGGCATCCGCGTCGTAATGGTATTCCGGGGATTTCGAGAAAAGAAACACGTACTCGTGGTCTGTCGTAGGGCGGGTTTTCACCGAAGTTGGCATGGCGTTCGACTTGTGCCAAATGATGTCCGAGCGTAACATCCAGCCATCGGACTGCAGGCGCATGGCGACGCGCCATGGCATTCCAAGGAGACGGCCATTTTCATACTTGTCGCCCAGGTTGAGCCATAGCGTACCCTGAGTCGAGAGAACGCGGAGACACTCCTCGAAGACGGCCGCCAATCGCTCGATATACGATTCGGGGGAAGGCTCATTGCCGATCTGGAGGCGGGATGAGTAGTCGCGCTGCCTGTAATAGGGCGGGCTTGTGACGATTGTGTGAACTAGACCGCCGGGAAGCCTGCGAAGCCCGTCTATGGCATCAGCGCAGATGATCTTGTCCGTGGTCTTCCGGGTTGATGGCAATCCGCGGGACGTCATGGGTATGGAACAATCCCTCTTCCGTCCATGGTTTCCCGTCTCTCTAATCATGATGTTTGACCCTAACAAAGTCCGATTGTTCGCGCAATGGCTTCTTTGGCCTCCCGGCGTATATGGCCCATTGTCCGGGCTTGCATGTCATCCGAGGACACATCGGCACCTTGTCCTATATTGATTCCCGTGTCCTTCGCCGATTCGTATTATTTTGCAGGCGTCAATGCCTCGTGGTAACAATAGTCCTTCTTCACGCAGGGAGGATCGAGCCATGAGCTTCCTGGGCATCGACGTCGGCACCACCGGGTGCAAGGCCGTGGCGTTCGACGAGGACGGGCGCCTCCTCGCCGCCGCCTACCGGGAATACCCCCTCCATTTCCCGAGGCCGGGGTGGATCGAGCTCGACAGCAACCGCGTGATGAAGTCCGTCCGCGAGACCGTCCGGGAGACGGCCGCGAAGACGCGGAAGGACCCCGTCCGCGCCCTCGCGGTCTCCGCGCAGGGCGAGGCGGTGACCCCGGTGGGGAAGGACGGGAAATACCTCCACAACGCGATCGTGACCTTCGACGCGCGGACGGCGCCGCTGGTCGGCTGGTGGGACAAGCGGATCCCGCGGCGGCGCCTCTACGAGATCTCGGGCATGCCGCTCCACGGCATGTACACCGCCAGCAAGATCCTCTGGTGGAAGCGGGAGCGGCCGGACGTCTTCCGCCGCGCGGCCCGCTTCCTCTGCTGCGAGGACCTCCTCTTCCAGGCGCTGGGCCTGGAGCCCGCCATCGACGCGTCGCTGGCCTCGCGGACGATGCTCTACGACATCGACCGCGGGACGTGGTCTCCGGAGCTCCTGAAGATCGCGGGGATCGAGGAGGGCCGCCTCGCGAAGGTCCTGCCTTCCGGCACCGTGGTGGGCGAGGTGGGCGGGAAGGCCGCCCGCGAGTTCGGGCTCCCCCGGGGCGCGGCGGCCGTCACGGGCGGCCACGACCAGCCCTGCGGCGCGCTCGGGGCCGGCGTCGTCGAGGACCGCGTGGGGATGTACGCCACCGGCACGGTCGAGTGCATCACCCCCGCGTTCAAGAAGCGGGTCGTCCACCAGGGCCTCATCGAGAACAACATCGCCTGCTACCCGCACGTGGTGCCGGGCCTCTTCGTCGCGCTCACCTTCAACTTCACCGGCGGGTCGCTCCTGCGCTGGTACCGCGACACCTTCGCCGGGGAGGAGAAGGCGCTGGCGGGGAAGTCGGGCAGGGACGTCTACGACCTCATCGTGGGGCAGGCGGCGAAGGAGCCCACGCCGCTCTTCGTCCTCCCGCACTTCACGTCCACCGGGACGCCGCACTTCGACACGAACTCCCGGGGGGTGATCGCGGGTCTGCGGCTCTCGACCACGAAGGGCGAGGTCGTCCGCGCCCTTCTCGAGGGGGTGACCTACGAGATGGCCCTGAACGCGCGGCTCCTGGAGGAGTGCGGCGCGCGGATCGACTCCTTCCGCGCGATCGGCGGCGGGGCGAAGTCGCCCTTCTGGATGCAGCTCAAGGCCGACCTCCTGGGGAAGCCCGTCGCGGCCCTGCGCGCCTCGGAGGCGGCGTGCCTGGGGGCGGCGATCCTGGCGGCCGCGGCCACCGGCCGGTTCTCCGATCCGGCGGAGGCGGCGCTCCGGATCGCGAAGGTCGAGCGGACGTACGAGCCCGATCCGAAGCGGGCGAGGATCTACCGGGAGCGTTTCGACCTCTACCGGCAGGTCTACCCGACGATGAAGGGGCTCCTGAACAGGATGTAGGGGCGGCTCAGACCTCCGGCTCGCCCTTGAGCCTCCGGATCATCCGCTCGCTCCAGTAGGTGAGGTCGTAGCCTTCCTTGCCGCGGAGGCGGTCGAGCTCGGCGATCACCTCGTCGCGCCAGGCCGGGTGGGCGCCGACCAGGCCGAGGAGCTTCACGGCCCCCGTCCGGAGGTTGACGTAGAAATCCCCCGTGAGGATCCCCAGGAGCGCCTTCACCAGGTCGCGCGCCGCGGCCTCGTCCGCCAGGAGCGCGGGCACGGCCTCCGGGTCCGCTTCATCGAACAGGTCCGCGAGGAAATCCATGACCCCCACTTCCTTGAGCGTGGCGGGATCCCGCACCACCGCGGTCAGCTTCGGGACGAAGGCGGGGACCGACCCGAAGAACCGCTCGATCGCCTCGACGCGGATGGCCATCGGCCCCTTGGAGCCGTACTTGATGCCGACGTACCAGCGCGAGAGCGCCCACCACGCTTCCTTGCGCGTCCCGGCCGGGTAGGGGCCGAAGAGGACGTTCATGACGAACCGGTGGAGCGCCTCGTCCCCGCGCGCCTTGAGCTGTTCCTCGGCGAGGCGCAGGAGTTCCCCCCGCGTCTCCGCGTCCGCCCGCTCGAAATGCCGCGGCACGAAGCCGTCCGGGATCGTGCCCCTCCGGCCCGCGTCGGACAGGCCGTACTGGCTCATGGTGAAGAGCCCGTTCTCGACCATGAACGCGGCGAGCTCGATGCCCGTCTCGGGCGGGAGCCCGGCCCCCTCGGAAAGGAGCGACTGGAAGATGGACCGCTCCTTGCCGGCCGCCCGCGCCACGCGCAGGGCCCACTCGGGCGGGATCTTCCGGCACAGGAGGCGGGCGGCGCGCTCCCGGACGGTGCCGTTCGTCGTGGTTTCCACGATGCGGAGGAGCGCCTCCGAGAGCTCCGGCGCGGGCTTCTTCCGGCGCAGGATCGCCTCGATAAGGTCGTGCTGGACGTCCGGGGAGCCGTTGAGGAGCGGCCCTTGGAGGGGCCGGAAGAGGTCCATGGCGGCGAGCGCCCGTCCGGCGGCGATCACCTCCATCTCGTCGCCCCGGAGCGCGTTCTCGAGGCGGTCCACGTCCCCCAGGGCCAGGGCGGCGGCGAAGGCCGTCTCTGGATTCTGCGAGGCGAGCGCCTCGCGGAGGCGGTCCGGGTCCTTCTTCCCGAGGCGCGCCTTCCGGACGGCGACCTCAAGGGGGAAAGGGGCGTCCTCGATCGCCTGGAGCAGGGCCCGGTCCTCGTCGAACGGGCCGGCGGCGGTGCGGACGCGCCACCCCGTGAGGACGAGCGCCGCCTCCGTGCGGAGGGTCCCGTCGGAGGAGGCGAAGACGCCGAGCGCGTCCCGGAGCGCCTTCCAGTCGTCGAGCCGGAGGCGGACCAGCGCCGCGAGGGACCGCGTGGCCGGCAGGGGCGTGGCCGCCTCGATCGCCTTCGCCGTCGCCAGGTCGTCGCCGGGGGGCAGGGGCGGGCCGGAGAAGAGCTTGAGCGCCTCCTCCGGCCAGGGGAGCTGGGGGACGAGCTCCTCCTCGATCGCCGCGCCGAAGCCCTTATGGTGGAGGAACCGCTCCAGGAACCGCGCCTCGTCCGCGTGCCGGGCCACGGCCACGGCGTGGCGCTGGTAGATGCGGGAGAAGTTCTCGACCTGCTCGGGGTCGAGCTCGCGGAGCATCTTCGGGATGGCGAAGCGGTCGGTCCCGGCGTCCTTGAGCATGCGGGCGGCGCCGTAGAGGGCGGGCGGGACGACCTCGGCGCCGCAGGAGCGGCAGAACCTGGCGGCCGGAGTCCACTTGACGCACCAGAAGCACCGGGCTTCGGAGCGCGCCGCCGCGCCGCAGTGGGGGCAGAGGTCTCCCGCCTTCCAGTCCGGCGGCTGAGGTCGTCCGCAGGACTCGCAGACGGCGCGCACGCGCTACCCGCGGCCCTTCCGGATGCGGCCCCAGAGCAGTTCCTTCTCGGCCGCGCCCATGGCCTTGAGCTTCCCCGGGACCTCGTCCTTGGCGAGCCCGTCGCGCTTGAGCTGGATCGCCAGTTCCAGCTCGGAGGTGGCGATGAACTCGGAGCCGCACTGGCGGCAGAACTTCCCGGGGCCGCTCGCGGAGCACCAGTAGCAGGAGAGGATCGGCTCGGCCTGCTTGCCGCAGGAGACGCACAGCTCGCCGCTCTTGTAGTCCTTCGGCTGCTTGGCCTTGCAGTGGACGCAGTAGACGACGTCGGAGGACTCGACGACGACCTTCCCGACCCCGGCGGCGGGGGCCTCGCCCCCGAGCGCCCACGCCAGGACGGCCGCGGCGGCGCCGGCCTTGAGGCCCGGGACGAGCTCGGCGAGGGTCGCGGCGTCGCCCACGGTCTTGAAGTCGTCGCGTCCCTTGATCCCGGCCTTCAGCAGTTTCTTGACCTGCGCGTCGGTGAGTCCCTTGGCCTTGAGAATGCCCTTCTCCAGCGCGGTGAAGGTCTTCGGCATGGCTCCTCCCGTGTTTCGATCAGGCCCTGAGGTCTTCGCTGGCACCAGTGGTTCGACACGCTTGATTCCCCAGGTTGCCCGCGAGCGACGCCACCTGGGGAATCAAAACTGACTCACCACTAGCAGATGGGCGGGGCGGTGTCCAGAGAAAGGGGGCGGCCGGGCGGGCGGGTCCCCCATCGTTCCCACCGCGGGGGCCGCAGAGAGAAATCCCAATGAAGTTCAAAATCCCAACACCCGACGGAATCCCCCTTCCGGGATCAGGGAAGCGCTCCCCCGGGGGGAGCGGGAGGGGCGACGCGGTTGGTGTTTGGGGATCGGGATTTCCCGGCCTCCGGACACCTTGCCGATCTCTTCCCGGTGATCATGAATGGGGCGGGTTGGGGGGCCTTGCGGGGGGACCCCATGATCATGGAACATCTCCGTGCCCTCGGCGGATCATCTAGGTTGGTCTTGACAAGGGCCGGCTGGATGGGGTAATTAGATGTCCGTCTCGTCCAGGGGATGGAGCGCGACGCTCCGGAGGGGACGAGCGGGTTGCGACCGGGTGGGTGGCTCAATTTTGTTTGGAACAGCTTGGGTCATCGTCTTTTTTCGGGAGTGATGCCATGCGCAACGGGTCCTGCTTCGCGCTCCTGTCCCTGGCGGTCCTCGCGGCCGGAGGCTGCTACGAGGCGAACGAGCCCGAGGGGATGCCGGGCATCGCGGTGAATCCCGCGGCGGGCCTGGTGACCACGGAATCGGGGGGCACGGCCACGTTCACGATTGTCCTGACGTCCATCCCCCGGGCGGACGTCACGATCGGGCTGTCGAGCTCGAATCCGGCCGAGGGGCTTCCCTCGCCGTCGTCGCTGACCTTCACCGCCGTCGACTGGAACGTCCCCCGGCTGGTGACGGTCACGGGGGTGGACGACCCCCTGCCGGTGGCGGATCCGAACGTAGCGTACACGATCGTCACCGCCGCGGCCGTGAGCGCCGATCCGTCCTACAACGGCATGGACGCCGCCGACGTCTCGGCCACCAACAACAACGACGACACGGCGGGCGTCACCGTGGCGCCCGTGTCGGGGCCCGTCACCAACGAGGGGGGCGGCACGGCCACGTTCACGGTGGAACTCGACACCATCCCCTCGGCCGCCGTGACCATCGGCCTCTCCAGTTCGAACACGAATGAGGGGACGGTATTGCCGACCACCCTGACCTTCAATCCCGATCCCAGCGCCTTGACGCCCCAGACGGTCACCATCACGGGGGTGCCTGATTCCGTGATAGACGGTCCCCAGCCCTACACGATCATGACCGCCGCGGCGCTGAGCGCCGATCCCGCCTACGGCGGCCTGAATGCGGCCGACATCTCGGTCACCAACAACGACATCGACGCGCCTGGGGTCACGGTCACGCCCACCTCGGGCCTGGTGACCACGGAATCGGGAGGCCAGGCCGCGTTCACGGTGGCGCTGAACACGATCCCGGCGAACCCGGTCACGATCGCGATCGCCAGTTCCAATACGGACGAGGGCGCCGTCTCGCCCGCCTCGCTG
>CAYNDR010000008.1:0-25928 GCA_964395295.1 uncultured Planctomycetales bacterium | reverse complement strand
AACAGCACCCTCGGCATCGGCGGCCTCTTCGACATCGCCCGGACCGAATTCGGCATCCGCAAGAGCAACGAGGACGCCGGCCAGACCCTGGGCGTCTGGGGCTCCGGGCCCGGCCCGTACCTCATCTTGCCGTTCCTGCCGCCGCTGACGGTCACCGGCGCGGACGGCCCTGATTCCGCGATCGACGGGCCCCAGCCCTACACCATCACGACCGCCGCGGCCGTGAGCGCCGACCCGGCCTACAGCGGCCTGGACGCCGCCGACGTCTCGGTCACCAACAACGACGACGACACGGCGGGCGTCGCGGTGGCGCCCCTCGCCGTGCAGACCACGGAGCAGGGCAGCGGCACGGCCACGTTCACGGTGGTGCTGGACACGGTCCCCTCGGGGAACGTCACGGTCGCGCTCGCGGTCCCGAGCGGCTACGAGGACGAGGGGCTGATCTCGACGGGGCCGGGCGCGCCCGCGGCGGCCCTCAACCTCGACTTCACGCCGGGGACCTGGAACGTCCCCCAGACGGTGACGGTCACGGGGCAGGACGAGGCCGTCCGGGACGGCGACCAGGCCTACGCGATCAGCATCACCGTGGGCGCGAGCGCCGATCCCGACTACGCGGCGGTCGATCCCGCCGACGTCGCGGTGACGAACCTCGACAACGACTTGCCGGGGATCGCCGCGGCGCCCTCGAGCCTGACCATCGTGGAGAACGGCCTGGACTCGTTCTCGGTCGTCCTGTCCAGCCAGCCCTCCTCGGGGAACGTCGTCCTCCTCGTGTCGAGCTCGGATCCCACGGAGGTGAACGCCTCGCCCGGCTCGCTGACGTTCACGACGGCGAACTGGAGCGTGCCGCAGGCGGTGACCGTCACGCCCGTGAACGACATCATCCCCGAGGCCACGGAGAATTTCACGATCACTCTCAGCGTGGACGACGCGGCCACCGCCGACCCGGACTACGACGCCCTGCCCGACCAGGCCGTCGCGGTCACCGTGCTGGACAACGACGGCGGCCAGGCGTGGACGAAGTCCGGGACCTCACCGGTGCTCCCGGTGGGCGCCACCGGCACGTGGGACGCGACGTACGTGCAGGAGCCCTCGGTGATCATGGAGGGCCCGGCCTCGTTCCTGATGTGGTACGAGGGCTACAGCAAGCCCATCAAGCACGAGCAGATCGGGCTGGCCGCCTCCCCGGACGCCGTCACCTGGACCAAGGACGCGGCCAATCCCGTGCTGAGCCACACGGCGATCAACGGGACCTTCGACAAGGTCGGGGTGGGGGACCCCTGCGTCCTGCTGAACGGCCCGACCACCATGATGTGGTACGCGGGCCGGCAGAACGCGGCCACGAAGGACAAGATCGGGCTGGCCACGTCCGCGGACGGCGTCGCCTGGACCCGGTCGCCGAGCAACCCGGTGATGACCGGGACGGCCGGCGGCTGGGACGCGACCGGCGTGGGTTCGCCCCACGTCCTCTACGACGGCGCGACCTACCGCATGTGGTACACGGGGAACGTCACCGGGACCCGGCAGATCGGCTATGCGACGTCGCCGGACGGCGTGGTGTGGACGAAGCCCTCCGCGAATCCCGTCCTGAACGCGGGGGCGGCGGGGTCCTTCGACGCGTCCGGCGTGATGATGGCCTGCGTGATCCTGGACGGCGTGACGTACCGGATGTGGTATACGGGCCTGGACGTCGCCGGGGCGTACCGGATCGGCTACGCGGCGTCGGCGGACGGGATGGCGTGGACGAAGTACGCGGGGAACCCGGTCCTGATCCCGGGGGGCGCGGGGTCCTTCGACGAGACCGGGGTCCTGGCCCCGTACGTGATCAAGGACGGATCGACGTTGAGGATGTGGTACGCGGGCCGGAACGCCGCGGGGACGTACCAGGTCGGGTACGCGACGGCCAGCGACTAGCCAGAAAGGGGAGGATCATGGTGCTCCTGCCGGTCGTGGGTCTCATCGGGATTCTCGCGCAGGCCGGTCCCGGCATCCCGGAGGGGGGGCGGGGGATCCGGCTCCTCCCGGTCCAGGAGGCCGCTCCGCAGGAAGGGCCGGCCGCGCCGCAGGAGCAGGAGGGGGCCGAGGACCTTTCTTTCATCGACCTCGACCGGATCGAGATGGACCTCGCGGCCGGCTTGGCCGTCTACAGCTCGGACTTCGAGGCGAAACCGGCCTTCCTGGCCGGGATCTCCTTCCGCGCGCCACTGCCCTGGCTCAGCGGGGGGGTATTCGAACTTCCGGAGGATGATTTCGGCCTGTTCGTCGGCGTGCGCTTCACTTCCGTGGGGCGGGACTTCGATTACCAGGTGGAAGAGGACTCCGGGGTCGTGATCCTGGCCGACATCGGGCTGGATTACGTCCTCCACTGGGACGAGGACTTCCGGTTCCTCGCCCAGGCGGGCCTCCAGTACGGTTTCTTCGGGGGCGTGACGGGCCTGGATGACGGCATCGCGGGCCTGGTGGGTCTCAGCGGCGAGGTGACGGTGGACGAGGGTTTCCGGATCACTCTGAATCCCCAGTTGAGCTTCGGGGATTCCGGGGACATGATCGTCATCATCCAGGCGGGGATCCTCATCGCGTTCTGACCGCGCCCCGCCATGGTCAACCGCCGCGAGGCCGTCCGGCGCGTCATCGCCCACCAGGACGTCCGCCCCGTCCCCTACACGCTCCAGTTCACGGTCGAGGCGCGGGAGAAGTTCTCCGAGCGCGTCGGCCGCGGCGCGGACCTGGTCGAATGCACGGGCACCTACTGGGTCCCGTCCTCCACGAACGAAGGCTGGGCCGAGGTCCGCCCCGGCTTCTTCCGCGACCCCTTCGGCGTGGTCTGGAACAAGACGATCGACCGCACCCTCGGCGTGGTGGACGAGCCGCCGCTCAAGTCGTGCTCCCTGTCCGGCTACGCCTTCCCCGATCCGGACGCGAGCCCCGTGTACGGCCTCATCGAGAGGAACCTCAAGCGCTATCCCGACCGGTTCCATGCGGTCAGCATCGGCTTCGCCCTCTTCGAGCGGGCCTGGACGCTCGCGGGGATGGAGAACCTGATGGTCGCCTTCGCCGCGGAGCCCGGGTTCGTGGACGAGGTCCTCGACCGGATCGCGGACTACAACGTGGGGGTGATCCGCCGCGCCGCGAAGCTCGGCGTGGACTGCGCCCATTTCGGGGACGACTGGGGCAGTCAGCGCGGGCCGCTCGTGAGCCCCGCGATGTGGCGGCGGTTCGTCAAGCCGCGCTATGCCCGGATGGTGCGCGCCGCGAAGGAGTCGGGCCTCCATGTCAGCCAGCACTGCTGCGGGAAGGTCGAGGTCCTGTTCCCCGACCTGGTGGAGCTGGGCGTGGACGTCTTCAACCCCTTCCAGCCGGAGGTGATGGACATCTGGGCCCTGCGCGAGAAGTACCGCGGGAAGATCGCCTTCTGGGGCGGCCTGAGCGTGCAGAGGACATTGCCGCGCGGCACGGCGGACGACGTGCGGCGCGAGGCGCGCGAGCTCCTCGAGAAGATGGCCCCCGGCGGCGGCTACATCCTGGCGCCCTCGCACGCCCTGCCGCGCGACGTGCCCGTGGAGAACGTGGAGGCCTACCTCGAAGTCGCCCGGCAGAATGGCTAGAAGGGGGAGGGGGCGCTCCCGGCCGCCCACGGGCGTATGAAAGGTAGGGAGGAAACGGCCATGGTCTCCCGGATCCTGCTCGCCCTTGGCGCCATCGGCCTGCTCTCCGCCGCCCCGCAGGCCGCCCCGGTCGCCAAGCGCGTGGTCCGCTTCGACGCGAAGAAGGACAGCCTCCTCAAGGACGACGCCTGGCGGCCCTACGAGAAGGGCTTCACGCGGGACGGGCGCCTCTTCGCCTGCGACAACGGCGGGGAGAAGGCCGCGCGCGGGGCGTCCCAGGCGGTGGCCCTGAACCAGGCGGCGCCCCTCCCGATCGTGGCCGCGGCCTGGAGCAAGGCGGAGAACGCGGGCGGCAGTGCGGACTCCGACTACTCGATCTACCTCGACCTGGTCTACATGGACGGGGAACCCCTCTACGGGCAGACCGCCTCGTTCACCGCGGGCACACACGACTGGGAGCGGCGCGAGGTCCGCGTCCTGCCCTCCCGCCCGGTCCGGAGCGTGAGCTTCTACCTGCTCTTCCGCAAACACAGCGGCAAGGCCTGGTTCCGCGACCCCGAACTGCGCCAGGTCGAGGTCCCCCCCGGCGCCGCCCTCTTCGACGGCGTCCTCGTGAGCCCCGGCGTCAAGACCGGGGGATTCGCCGCGCGGGACGTGGCGGCCGACTCGGACTTCACGGCCTTCGAGAACGGCCGGGCGCTGGGCCTGAAGCTCGACGTGGAGGCCTCCGCGCGCGGCCGCGCCGCGTTCCACAAGGTCCTCCTCACCGACACCACCGGAAAGGACCGCGCGGTGACGCTCGTCTTCACCCTGCCGGTGCCGGCGGGGGAGTGGCGTTGGCTCGCCGACCCCCGGCGAGAGGAGGCCGCGGAGGCGCCGCGGGAGTACTACGACACCGTCCGCCACTCGGCCGGGGCCGACGGCCGCCTCTCGCGCTGGCCGCTCGCCGCCGTCGCCCGTGGCCGGGAAGGGCAGGCCGTGGCGATCGACCTCGGGCATGCGGCGTACTTCCGCGCGGGCTACAGCGCCGCCTTCCGCGAGCTCTACATGGCCTTCGACCTGGGCCTGGCGCCGGAGAAGAACGCCGCCGAGGTCCGCCTCTGCGCCTTCCCCTTCGACGCGACGTGGGGCCTGCGCGGGGCCATCGCCGTGTATCACGAGCTGTTCCCGGACTATTTCCTCTGCCGGACCCCGAAGCAGGGGATCTGGATGCCCTTCCACAAGATCAGCCAGGTGGAGGGGTGGGAGGACTTCGGCTTCCGCTTCAAGGAGGGGGACAACGAGGTTCCGTGGGACGACGCCCACGACATCGTCACCTTCCGCTACACGGAGCCCATGACGTGGTGGATGAAGATGCCCAAGGACATGCCGCGGACGATGGAGGCCGCGCTGGGCGAGGCGAAACGCCTGGCGGAGAAGGGCGACCGGAACGCGCAGGCCTTCCTCGCCAGCGGCTACCGCGACGAGGGCGGCCGCGCCCCCGCGCGCCTGCTGGACACCCCCTGGTGCAACGGCGCCGTCTGGAGCATCAACTCGTCTTCAGGCGTCCCGGGGGAGGCCACGGACTTCAAGAACAAGTGGTCGCCCGCGGTCCGCGAGAAGCTCTACGGGCCGGCCCGCAAGGGCGACCTCGACGGCGAGTACGTGGACTCCAGCGAGGGCTACGTCACCGACGAGCTCAATTTCCGGCGCGACCACTTCGCCTCGGCGATGGCGCCGCTGACGTTCTCGTTCCAGACCCGCAAGCCGGCGATCTTCCGGGGGCTCATCGCCTACGACTACGTCCGCTCCCTCGCCGCGGACGTCCACGGGATGGGGAAGCTCATGATGGCCAACAGCACGCCGCACAGCCTGTGCTGGCTGGCGCCGTACCTGGATGTGATGGGCACCGAGACCGACTGGAACCCGAGGAAGACCTGGAGGCCGGCGCCGGACCGCGACCTGCTCTGGAAGCGGGCGATCTGCGGCCCCAAGCCCTTCTGTTTCCTCATGAACACCGTCTTCGACGACTTCCCCTACGAGCTGAGCGAGAAGTTCATGAAGCGGTGCCTGGCCTACGGGATGTTCCCGGGCTACTTCAGCCACAACGCGTCGGAGGGGCATTACTTCTCGCGCAAGGACCTCTACAACCGCGACCGGCCGCTCTTCAGGAAGTACGTCCCGCTCTGCCGGAAGGTCGCCGAGGCGGGCTGGCAGGCGGTCCCGCTGGCCCGCAGTGACGATCCCCGGGTGTACGTGGAGCGCTTCGGGCGGCAGTACCTGACCGTCTTCAACGACTCGGCGGAGAAGAAGGTCGTCGCGGTCCGCCTGGAGGGCGTGGAGCCCGCCGGGACGAAGGACCTGGTCCACGGCCTGCCGCTCGACTGGAAGGGCGGCGCCGCCTCCCTCACGCTGGGGGGCGAGGACGTGGCGGTGATCGAGATCCGGTGATCCCTACGAATGGGATTGTTTCAGGCGCGAACGAGTCCACGCAGGACTGCGGCGGCAGTCGAGGATGGCGTGCACGCGGACGATATCCCCATCGACGCGATAATAGACGGCGAAGGGAAATCGCTTGGCGAGCAGCCGATGGTATCCGAAGAACTTGGCGTGAATCCCGGCATAGAGCTCCAGCGATTCCAAGCCCGCGTAAAGCGAATCCAGGAAATAATGGCCGATGGTCGGGGATTGGCGTTCGTAGAATCCGAAGCCATCGATGAGATCCCGGACCGCCTCGTCAAGGATCCTGATCTTCATCGGATCGCTTTGCGAATCCGGGCTTTGGCTTCCTTGATGCTGACGAACCTGGCCTTGCCCAGGCGCGCCCGTCTTTCGCGCGCCCCCAGGTCGTCCCAGAGGTGTTCCATGGCCGAGAGCTTGTCGGCCATCGTCATCTTGTTCAGAGGCAGGGAAACTCCCATGAACGTTCCCTTAACTTTACGGGTTTACCCCATGAGCATATCCATTTGCGGCCATGATCGCAACCCGAAGCGATGGCCCGACTCTGCGGGCCGGCCCGTTTGCGGCAAGAATGAGGGAGGTTCGGATGCCAAGCGAAGAAATGACCCTGAGTCGGCGCGAGTTCCTGGCGGGCGCCGCCGCCCTGGCGGCCGCGCCCGCGCTCCCCGCGGGCCAGGCGAAGAATCCGATCCCCCGCTGGCGCTCCTCCAGAAGATGTAGGGCCGCTCAACGCCCCAGGACGTACGGCTCCCAGAGGTAGTGGAGGTGGAAGCCCAGGAGCCGGCGCGCCTGCTCCAGCTCCCCCGCCGGGAGTCCGGTCATCGAGGCGTTCGCGGAGTAGGGATTCTCCATCTTTTGGGGTTTCCGCGAGTACATGACGAGCTGGGCCGCCTTGAGGCCGGCCAGCCTCTTGGCCTCCTCCAGCGCGTCCTGCAGGTACCCCACCCGGTCCACGAGCTTCGCGTCGGCCGCCTGCGCGGCCGTGAAGATCCGGCCGTCGGCGAGTGCCCGCACCTCCGCCTCGGTGAGCCGGCCCTGGCGCCCCGCCGCGACGACGCGGACGAACCGCTCGTGGGCCTGGTCGATCAGCCCCTGGAGGAGCCTGCGGTCCTCCTCGGTCAGGTCGCGGAAGGGCGATCCCACGTCCTTGCTTGGCCCGCTCTTGAGCGCCACGGCCTTGACGCCGATCTTGTCCATGAGCCCCGCCAGAGAGACGTGCAGGGCGATGACCCCGATGGAGCCGGTGATCGTGGTGGGGTGTGCCACGATCCGGTCGCAGGCGCCGGCCACGTAGTAGCCCCCCGAGGCGGCCACCCCCATGAAGGCGGCCACGACGGGCCGCTTCGTCCGCTCCTTGAACGCGCGCAGTTCGTTGTAGAGGATGTCGCTCGTCGTCACGTCGCCGCCCGGGGAGTCGATCCGGACGATGACGGCGCGGACGTCCCCGTCCGCCTCGGCCTTCTTGAGCTTCTCGACGAAGCCAACGACCGCGGACTCCCTGGAACCGAAGATCGACTCGTAGTGGTCGCCCGTCAGGACCCCATCGAGGTCGACGATGGCGACTTTCCCCTCGGAGCGGGGCTCGGTCGAGACGACCTTCTCGTCGTACTCCTTCAGGGAGCCGCCGAGCGGGATTTCCACGCGGGTGAAGATGCAGCCCGTCAGCGCCAGGGGGAGACAGAGCCGGAGCGTGCGTTTCATGGTCCCTCCTTGCCCACCCTCTACAGGCCGGCGCGCCGGACGGTTTCATCGCGGGCGCGCGAAGCTTGACGCCTTCCGTCCCCGTGCCGTAAGGTGGCCGCGCCTTTCGAGGAGGGAAAGATGAACCGCGCGTCCCGCAGGCTCATGGCCGGCCTCCCCGCCATCGTGATCTTCGGGTGCGCCGGGGGAGGACCCAGGTCCGCCGGAGAGGTCGTCCGGACCGAATTCGGCCGGGCGGGGGACAGGACCGCGAGCCTCTTCACGCTGAAGAACTCGGGCGGAATGGTCGCCAGGATCACCAACTACGGCACGATCCTCACCGAGCTTCATGTCCCCGACAAGGCCGGGAAAACGGCCGACGTCGTCCTGGGCTTCGACACGCTGGAGCCCTACCTCAAGGGCCACCCCTTCTTCGGCGCCATCGCCGGGCGCGTGGCCAACCGCATCGCCAGGGGCCGGTTCACGCTCGACGGGAAGGAATACGCGCTTGCGGTCAACAACGGGCCCAACCACCTGCACGGCGGGATCAAGGGCTTCGACAAGTACGTCTGGGACGCCGAGGCGTCCGACACGCCGGAAGGGCCCTCCGTCCGGATGACCCGCACGAGCCCCTCGGGCGAGGAAGGCTACCCCGGGACGCTCACCGCCACGGTGGTCTACACGCTGACCCACAGGAACGAGCTGAGGATCGAGATGACCGCCGTGACGGACGCCCCCACGATCGTGAACCTGGCCCACCACACGTACTGGAACCTGGCGGGGCACGGTTCGGGCGACGCCCTCGGGCACGAGCTCAGGATCGACGCGGACCGCTGCACGCCCGCCGACGCCACGCTGATCCCCACGGGCGCGATCGAGCCGGTGGCCGGGACGCCCTACGACTTCCGGTCGTCCAGGAAGATCGGTGCCGAGATCGAGAAGGTCCAGCCCGGCTACGACACCAACTTCGTCCTGAACGGGAAGATCGGGGAGCTCCACCCGGCGGCGCGAGCCAAGGATCCCGTCACAGGCCGCGTCATGGAACTCCTCACGACCGAGCCCGGCGTCCAGCTCTACACCGGCAACTACCTGGGACAGATCAAGGGCAAGGGCGGAGCCGTCTACGGGAAGCACCACGGCTTCTGCCTGGAGACCCAGCGCTTCCCGGACTCCGTCAACAAGCCCGACTGGCCCACGGTGGTCCTGCGCCCCGGCCAGACCTACCGCCACGTGATGGTGCACCGCTTCTCGGCGGAGTGATTATAAAGCAAAGCGTTTGATTTATAATACCCCCCTGCCCGTTTTCTTTGGTTGCCAACCGGGGCGCGGCGTTCTAAACTCCCGGAGGTTGAAAGGAGACGCCATGAAGGCCCTCGCCCCGCTCGCCCTCGCCGCGATCCTCTTCGCCCCGGCCCAGGACAACGTCCTCTCCGCCAAGGAGAAGGCCGACGGCTTCAAGCTCATCTTCGACGGCAAGAGCCTCGACGGCTGGGACGGCAATCCCAAGCTCTGGTCCGTCAAGGACGGCGCGATCGTGGGCGAGACCACCAAGGAGAACCCCGCCAAGGGCAACACCTTCCTCGTCTGGAAGGGCGGCACGGTCGCGGACTTCGACCTGCGCTTCCAGTTCCGCCTCACCGGCGGCAACAACTCGGGCGTCCAGTACCGCTCGAAGGACAACGGCAACTGGGTCGTGGGCGGCTACCAGTACGACATCAACACGGGTCCCGAGCACATGGGCAAGCTCTACGACGAGAGGGGCAAGCGCGGCCGCATGGCCATGGGCGGCGAGAAGGTGACGTGGAAGGACAAGAAGGAACTCGCGGGGCCCACCGTGGACAAGGACGCGCTCGCGAAGGCCGAGAAGAAGGGCGACTGGAACGAGGGGGCCATCGTGGGGAAGGGCAGCCACATCCTCCACCTGGTCAACGGCGTCGTCGTGGTGGACTTCACCGACGAGGACGAGAAGAACCGGCTCATGGCGGGGATCGTGGCGCTCCAGATCCACGCCGGCGCCCCGATGAAGATCGAGTTCAAGACGGTCCGGGTGAAGGACCTGAAGTAGCCTTCCCGCCGAACGTCGCGACCGCCGAAGCCTTCCACCAGGCGCGCGCGAGACAGACCTCACGGCAGTCCGCCACCGACAGCGCGCCGTCTTCCACCCGGCAGAAGGGCGTCTCCCCCTGCGGCCTCGCCCCGCGGATAAAATATCCGCTGGGAGGCCGGAGCGTTGCATTTCGCAACGTGGGGTGACGCCGCGGTCCCCGGCGTCTTTGGGGATCACATCCGTCCAAGAGCTTGAGGGGGAGGGGATTTCGACGTCCAGGGTCGCGTGGCCCCGCTTTCCTGCCTCGCGGCGCGGAAGTTGCGCTTGGTCGGCCGTGGAGACGGCGGTCTACCGCCGGCGGGAGCCGGAGAAGACGGTTTTGTGTCAGGTGGTGACCGGCCCGCGTGGACCCTGAGCGACGCCGTGAACGGCAGGGTGGGCCGCGCCGCCATCGGTTGATGCGTATCGTAGTACGACGGGAGGCGGGATGCGCATCGCCGTGCTGGCCCTGGCCCTCGGGGCCCTGGCCGCCCAGGGCGCCCCCAAGGACGCCAGGTGGAAAGATGTCCAGGGCGTCCGGATCCCCGTCCCGCCCCCCGAGCACCCCCGCCTCTGCCTGCGCGCGAAGAACGTCCCCGACCTCGCGGCGCGCCTCAACCACCCGGTCCTGAAGCCGGTGGCGGACGCCCTTCAGCAGTTGGCGAAGAAAGACCCCCAGGTCAAGGTCGAATGGGACGCCCTCCAGTACCTCGTGACCCGCGACAAGGACCTCGGCCTCGCCACGGCCGCCGCCGCGCTCGACCTCCTCCAGAAGGCGCGGCTCCCCGACATCCACGACGCCTGCCGCGTGACCGGGCGGTGGATGGTCACCGGCGCCATCGCCTACGACTGGCTCCACCCGCTCCTCACGAAGGACCAGAAGGACGCGTTCGTGAAGGAGCTGGTGCGGCTCGCCAAAACCCTCGAATGCGGCTATCCCCCCGCGGCGCAGGGATCGATCACGGGCCATTCCTCCGAGGCGATGATCATGCGCGACCTGCTCTCCGCGGGCATCGCGGTCTACGACGAGTTCCCGGAGATGCACGACCTGGCCGCGGGCCGCTTCTTCCGCGAGCACCTCCCCGCGCGCAACTGGTTCTATCCCGGCCACGCCTACCACCAGGGCGACGCCTACGGCGTGTACCGCTGCAGCTACGACCTCTTCCCGCTCTGGATCTTCGACCGCCTGGGCGCGGGGAACGTCTACAACCCCGAGCAGAGGCACGTCCCCTATTTCTACCTCTACACGCGCCGCCCCGACGGCCAGCGCCTCCGCGGGGGGGACTGCTACATGGGGTGGTCGCGCCCGGGACAGCCCTGGGGGCTCGGCGCGGCGGCGCTCCTCACCGCGAGCTACTACGGGGACGGCCACCTCCTCCACGAGCACCTCCGCTCGCCGGGCGGGGCCGACAAGGACCGGATCTTCGAGCTCCTCTGGCGCGACCCGGCCCTCCAGCCGCGGCCCCCGGACGACCTCCCCCTCTCCCGCCACTTCGGCCCGCCCTTCGGCTGGACGGTGGCCCGCACCGGGTGGGACGAGAACGCCGCGGTCGCGGAGATGAAGGTCAACGTCTACAACTTCAACAACCACCAGCACCTCGACGCCGGCGCCTTCCAGCTCTATTATCGAGGCGCGCTCGCGATCGACTCGGGCCTCTACCAGGGCACCTCCGGCGGCTACGGCAGTCCGCACGACAAGAACTACCACTGGCGCACGATCGCCCACAACAGCCTGCTCGTCCACGATCCCAATGAGAATTTCGGGAGGGACTACGGCAACGACGGCGGCCAGCGCCTCCCCAACAACCGCAACGAGCCGTCCACCCTGGAGGTCCTCCTCGATCCCAAGCGCGGCTACCAGACGGGGGAGGTCCTGGCCCAGGGCTTCGGCCCCGACGCGCGGGCCCCGGACTACACGTACCTCACGGGCGACCTCACGCGCGCCTACTCGCAGAAGGTGCGGCAGGCGATCCGCTCGTTCGTCTTCCTGAACCTGAAGAACCCGGCGGCGCCCGCCGCCCTTGTCGTCTTCGACCGGGTCGTGTCGGCCGATCCCTCCTTCCGGAAGTACTGGCTTCTCCACTCCCTGGAGGAGCCGAAGGTGGAGGGGAACGCCGCGACAGTCGAGCGGGAGAAGGGCCGCCTGAGCCTGACCGCGCTCCTGCCCGCGGCGGACAACCTGGAGCTTTCGAAGGTCGGCGGGCCGGGCAAGGAGTTCTGGGTCTTCGGGAAGAACTACCCGACCGAGCCGACGCAGAGGGACTGGCAGCAGCGCTCGTACGAGATGGGCGCGTGGCGGCTGGAGCTCTCGCCCCGCAGGGCGGCGGAGGCGGACCTGTTCCTCGTCGTGATGCAGGTCGCGGACCGCGCGTCGGGCGCGCGCCTGCCGGTGGTCCTGGCCGAGGAAGGGGACCAGGTGGGCTGCAAGGTGGGCGACCGCAAGGTCCTCTTCAGCCGCGCGACGGGCCGGGTGGCGAGCCTGCTGGGGAAGCCGGTGCGGTAGCGGCCGGCGGGCCGTTCCTCAGGGGAGCTTCGATCCGAAGACGTACGTCCCCGAGCCGACCTCGAAGACCGCCGCGCCCGCCTCCGTCCGGAGGAACTTCACGCCCGGCGCGATCGAGGCGGGGCCATCGCCCTCCGAGACGTCCTTCGCGTCCGCGGCGGGGACGTGGACGCGGGCCGCGCCGTTCGGCGGGATCGTCACCTCGAGGCGGAACTGGCCTTTCTCGACCTTCCACGACGAGGCGATCTTCCCGCGGATCGAGGCGTAGCTCGCCTTGGCGTGGGTGAGCCCGCCGCCGGGGATCGGGCGGATGACGATGCGCTGGAAACCCGGCCCCTCGAAGTCGATGCCCGCCACGGCAGAGTAGAGGAACTGCCCCACCGCCCCGAAGGCGTAGTGGTTGAACGAGTTCATGCCGATCGTCTGGAAGCCCTTCCCCGGAGTCCAGCCGTCCCACCGCTCCCACATCGTGGTGGCCCCGAGCTTCACCTGGAAGAGCCACGAGGGGTAGGTCTCCTGGAGGAGCAGGCGGTACGCCACGTCGTCGCGGCCCGCCGCGTGGAGGCCCGGCAGGAGCCGCGGCGTCCCGATGAAGCCGGTCCCCAGGTGCCAGTCCTTCCTTTTCACTTCCTCCACGAACTGCTCGGCGGCCTTGGCCTTGAGGTCCTCGGGGATGAGGTCCATCGTGAAGGCGAGCGCGAATCCGGTCTGACTGCTGTCCTTGATGCGGCCGTCGGGGAGGACGAACTCCTTCTGGAAGGCCGCCTTCACCGCCTTGTGACGCTCGCGGTATCTCGCGGCGTCCTCGGCGCGGCCGATGGCCTCGGCCATGTCGCCCATGAGGCGGGCCAGGTGCGCGGCGTACGCCGTGTCCATGACCTCCTTTTTCGCGCTCCCGCCGAGGTTCAGCCAGTCCCCGAAGCCGCCGACGCTGGCGATGCCGTCCTTCGTCCTGCGCCCGAGCCACTCCATATAGCGCTCCATGGGGTCCCAGTGCCGCTCGATGACGCGCGTGTCGCCGTAGACCTGCCAGATCCGGTGGGTGCAGAGGAGGGCCGCGTCGCCCCACGCGGTGGCGCCGCCGCCGAGGCCGAGCGAGGGCGCCACGTGGGCGAAGGCGCCGCCGCCGTCCTGCGAGTCCTGGCACATCGAGACGAGCCAGTTGGTGAAGAACGCGGCGACGTCGAAGTTGTAGGCGCCCGTGGGGATGAAGAACTGGGTGTCGCCCGTCCAGCCGGCGCGCTCGTCGCGCTGGGGGCAGTCGGTGGGGGCCTCGAGGTAGTTCCCCTTCTGGCCCCAGATGATGTTCCTGTAGAGCTTGTTGACCGAGCCGTGGGAGCAGTCGAACTCGCCGGTCCGCGCGATGTCGGAATGGACCACGATCCCCGTCACCGCGGAGGTCTCCGGCTTCTCCTTGAGGCCCGTGACCTCGACGTACTGGAAGCCGTGGAAGGTGAAGCAGGGCTCGAAAGTCTCCTCGCCGCCGCCCTTGAGGGTGAAGAAGTCCGTGGAGGACGCCGAGCGGAGGTTGGAGGCGTAGAGGGTGCCGTCCGGGTTGAGCATCTCGCCGTGGCGCAGGCGGATCTTCTGGCCCGCCTCGCCCTTCACCTTGAGCCGGACCCACCCGACCATGTTCTGGCCGAGGTCGAAGAGGAAGACGCCGGGCCGGATTTCCGTGGCCTTCTTCGCGGGCAGTTCCTCGAAGCGTCGGACCGGCTCGGAGGGGTAGGCCTCGACGCGCGGCTCGGCACCCTCAAACTGGTTCTCGTACGCGGCCTTGACGATCTCCAGCTTCTTGCCCGCCTCGGCGGGGACCTTCAGCCTCCGGCCCTCGAGGACGACCGCCTTGCGGTCCTCGCCGCCGAGCTTGTACTCCACCTTCAGCACCTTGGGGCGGCTGAAGTCGGGGGTGCCGAACTTCCCGTTGTTCACGTCCATCGCGAGGGCGTCGCCCTTGATCTCCTTGCGGACCTTTTCAGTGACGTCCTGGACAAGGCCGGGGATGAAGCGGAGGCCCGTGGCGACGGGCTTCCAGGCGGCGTCATCGAAGCCCGCCTTGTCCCAGCCGGGGAGCTCCCGGCGCGCGTCGATCGCACAGCCCATCAGGAGATCGGCGTGGAGGATCGGGCCGTACGCGGCCTTCCAGGTGTCGTCGGTGGCCACGGTCTGCCTCGATCCGTCGGGGTGCTCGATCTCGATCTGGACGCGGAGGCGCGGGAGGCCGCCGTACCAGTTGCGCTGGCCGGTGAAGGCGATACAGCCGGCGTACCAGCCGTCGCCGAGGAGGGCGCCGAGGGCGTTGTCGCCCTTCTTCACGAGGTCGGTCACGTCGTAGGTGTTGTAGTAGACGCGCTTCTGGTACTCGGACCAGCCGGGCGTGAGCTCGTCGCGCCCGACGCGCTCGCCGTTGATGGAGAGCCGGTAGAGGCCCAGCGCGGTGGCGTAGGCCGTGGCGCGGCGGACGGGCTTCTCCACGCGGAAGGGCTTCCGGAGGAAGGGCGGGGGGGGCAGGGGCCGGTCGGCGAGCGTGGCCGTGTCCCAGTTGGGATCCTTGGCTTCCTTGGCCGCCGGCCACTCCTCGTCCTTGAAGTCGGGGCCTTCCCAGCCGTCCTTCCGGTCCGTGGAGGCCTTCCAGGACTTGTCGAGGGCGATCTTGAGAGGATCGCCGTCGTCGAAGATGACCGTGAGGCGGCCCATGGCCTGCGGCGGGTAGGAGTCGCTCTGGGTCACGTGGATCGCCAGGACGTTCGGCCCGGGCTTGAGGAAGGGGGCGATGTCGAGGAGCGCCGCGCTCTCCCAGCGCGAGGCGTGCCCGGCGGGTTTCCCGCTGACGAAGAGGTCGGCCTCGTCGTCGGCGGTGAGGGCGAAGGCGGCGCGGCGGATCTTGCGGTCGGCCGGGAGGTCGAAGGCGCGGCGGAGGCAGAGGGTTTTCGCCTCGGTCTTGGTCCCCTTGCCTCCGAGCCCGGTCCACTTGAGGCCCTGGAGCCCGACGAGGGCGGCGTCCTCGGCCGACCAGGCCCCGGTGGCGGCCTTCTCGTCGTATCCGATCCACCGGGCCTGCCAGTCGGAGGCCTGGAGGAGGCCCATCGTCCAGCGCCCGAAGGCGCTCCAGAGCGAGGGCCGGCCGGCCTCGTCCCAGACGCGGACCTTCCACCAGCAGACCTGCCGGGAGGCGAGGGGCCTGCCGGCGTAGACGATCTGGGACATCCGGTCGGACTCGACCCTGCCGGAGTCCCAGAGGTCGGCCTTGTCCTCGACGAGGTCCGCCTGGGTGGAGGCCGCGAGGATGCGGTACGCCGTCTGCCTCAGCCCGCGCGGCTTCTCTTCCCTCGGGGGTTCCAGGATCCAGCTCAGCCGCGGGCGGGTCTCGCCGATGCCCATGGGATCGACGCGGTACTCGCAGCGGAGGAAGTCGGGGGTGATCCGGGCGGTCTTGGAGCCGGCCGCGGGGGCGTCCTGCCCCGCCGCCGTCCCCATCGCGACCGCCAGGATGCCGCACGCCAGCCCGAGCCCTGCCTTCATGGTCCCTCCCCTGGTCCTTCCGGGTCCGTTCACGAAGCGTCTATCATAGAAAGCCGGGTCCTTCAGATCAGTCATTTTGTGCGTGGTCCCGCGCCGGGAGCGGGAACGACCCTTCCCCTCCGAATCCTCATTGCCTTTGAGGGAGTCGGACGTCAGCTTAACAGCAGAGGATGGGAAGTAGCCATGAACCTGGCGAGAGTCCGGATGTGGGCCGGGGCCGTGGCAGGCGTCTCCCTGGCGGCGGGCTGCGCGGGTTCCATGCCCCGCGAGAGCATGACCAGCGACTCCTTCTGGGAATCCTGATCCCGGGGCTTGATTTCCTGCCGGCCGACATGAGCCGGCCGCTCCATGTCTGTGCCGCCGAGGCCGGGTACGCCATCCTGGAGGGCCAGTATCAGGCGGATCGTCCGCTGGATCTCGCGGACAGGGCGAGGATCGTCGACGACTGGTGCCGGCTGATCCGCTGAAGGGCGGGGGCCGGCTGCGGGCGGTCAGCCGGACTTCGGCAGGGAGAAGACCTTCTTCACCATCTCCAGGAGCGCCTCCCCCTTGAACGGCTTTTCCAGGTAGGCGAGGGCCCCGGACTCGCGGGCCTCCTCGATGTGCTCGCCGGTCTGCTGGGACGTGAGGAACATCACGCGGGTCTTCGCGGTCCTGGAGCGGGAGCGGATCTCCTTCGCCAGTTCGAATCCGTCCTTCCCGGGCATCGAGACGTCCAGGATCGCCAGGGCCGGCCGGAGGCGCTCCACGATCTGGGCGGCCTTCCCGGAGTGCGTGGTGGAATGCACCTCGTACCCCGCGCCTTCGAGGAAGCGGGTCACGATCTCGATGATCCTCTCGTCGTCGTCCACCACGAGGATCCGCCGGCGTCTCATCTCCGCATTTTAGCACATGCGGGCCGTGAGTAGGGATGAACCTTCGGGGATCCGCGGGCGCTTAACCCAGGGATGTTCAAGAGGCATGGATAACGGAGGAATCGAAAGGAGAGCCTGCCATGAAGAAGACCCTGATCGTGCTGGCGCTGGCGTGGACCGGGTGCGCCTCGGCGGGGGACCTGTACCATGATCCCGAGTACAGGAAACGGGAAGCGCTTCCGGCCTCGCTCATGCGGGACGAGAAGGCCCTCCTCTCGGAGGAGGCGGTCCAGAGGCTTCTCGCCTCCCGCATCCAGATCCCGGAGAAGGCGAAGCTGGCGGTCTGCCCGCTGGAACACCGGGGCTTCCTCAGCGAGGAGTGGGAAATCGGGTTCCATCGGATCCACGTGGCCCGCCCGGTCGAGTTCATCCAGGCGGGAAAGGAGTACCTCACGGCGCTGGAGGACCCGCTGGTGAAGACGGGGCGCTTCGTGGAGGTCTCGCACCTGCCGGGACTCCTGGTCCCCGCGGAGCCCTCGCTGACGCGGCTGCGCGAGGCGGCCGCGCTCATGCAGGCGGACCTCCTGCTGGTGTACCGGACGCGTTGCGAGCTGGTCACCTCACGCGGATTCCTCTTCTTCAGCGACGACGAGGTGGCGGTCCACGGCTGGATCGAGCTGTTCCTGCTGGATGTCAAGACGGGCGTCATCCCCTACGCCGAGACGTTCGGCGGCCTGCACGTGGAAAAGGAGGCCAGCGAAGACAGCCGGCTCTCCGATACCCAGCGGCGGGCGGAAAAGGAGGGAACGCTCGATGTCATCCGGAAGGCCGTCGAGGGGCTTACGGCCTTCCTGTCGAAGCGCTGAGACGCCCGGGCCGGCTCCCGAGGGCGAGGAACCTGCGCCGCCGGGGCTCCGGCAGCCTTTCGACGGCGTACCGGAGCATGGTCCGCGGCATGGCCCGGCCGTGCCTGGAGAGGAACGCCTCCAGCGCGGCGCGGTCCCGCTTGCCCGCCTCCCGGAGCATCCAGCCCGCGGCCTTGTGGATGAGGTCGTGCGGATCGCCCAGCAGGGCGGCGGCGAGGCGGAACGTCGGGGCCAGGTCGCCCTCCCGGATGGAGTGGAAGGTGGAGACGACGGCGATGCGGCGCTCCCAGAGCGACTTCGACCGGGCCAGCCGGTCGAGCGCGCGGCGGTCCCTCCCGGCCAGCCACGCGCCCACGATTGAAGGCGCGGAGAGGTCCACGAGGTCCCAGTTGTTGATCCTCCGGGTGTGGCCGAGGTAGAAGCGATAGATCCTCTCTCGTTCCCGGTCGCCGCCGCGGCGGAAGATCTCGACGAGGAGCAGAAGGGCCGCCAGCCGCTCCTCGTGGAACTCCGAGGCGAGCAAAACCCGCGCGTCCGCCAGGGTTGCCTCGCGGCCGTCGTCCCGCGCGATCCGCCGCACCTGGGGGACGGTGAGCCCGAGGAAGACGTCGCCTTCGCCGTACTCGCCGGGCCCGGTCTTGAAGAAGCGCTGCAGCACGGCGGCCTTCGCCGGCGACCTCTCCGCCCGCATTTCCCTCCGGATGGCCCGGGCGGCGGCGCTCATGGGGCGGGCTGGATCAGGATTTCGTTGGTCCCCGGCCGGGCGTCGTACCGGACCGCGCCCTCGACGGCGGGCGCCACGGCCCTGTCCGTCCCCTGCGCGACCTGGCACCGCTTCCAGGAGGCCGGGACCCTGGTGACGAGCGTGAGCGGCAAGTCGTAGAGCTTTGGATCGGCTTTGGTCGAGAGCGTCAGCCGGACCCCCCTCTCCCCGGCCTCCGCGACGGTGACTTCCGCGCCGGCGCGCCCGGTCTCGTACTTGTGCGCCGACAGGGCGTCGGTGACCCAGAGCCGGTCCTTCTTCCCGGCGAGGGCGTCGAGGAGGACGATGAAGTCCGGGAGCGGCATGCTCAGCCAGTCGCCGCCCACGCCGTGGAAGAGGACCACCTCCAGGGAGCCTTCGGCGAGGGCCTTGTCCACGACCTTGAGGAGGTCGTCCGCGGTCTTCAGGTTGATGCCCGCGAGGCGCTGGCCGATGGCCGGCCGCTCGACGAGGCGGTGCTTCTCCAGGAGCTGCTTCTCCTCGGCGCCCGTGATCCGCCAGTCTTCCTTCTTGACGCCGGGCCGGCCGTAGGAGAGGAGCCGCGGCCCCTTCGGCTCGGGAATGATCCGGAGGATCGCCTCGCTGCACCCCCGCAGCTCCTCGTCGAAGTGGGCCGCGTCGCGGGCGCCGGCGTGCGTCATCGTGTGGTTGCCGTAGGCCATCCCGGCCGCGGGGATCTCCTTCTCCCAGGCCTCCCGGAAGGCCTGGTAGTGCCTGGCCCCCGGGTTGACATAAAACGTCCCGACCAGGCCGCGCTTCTTCAGCTCCGGGACGGCGTTCTTGACGTGCGAGGGGACGCTGTCGTCGAACATCAGGAGGAAGGCCGCCTTCCGGTCGTCCTTCCAGCGGGCGACGCGCGTGGAGCCGGGGCGGTCGGCCTCCTGGGCCCCGGCCAGGGAGGCCATCAGCAGGGCGGCCAGGGCGAGCGGAGGCGTTCGAGTCATCGGGGCATTATACAACTTCGAGTCAACCCGGGCCGGCGTTCGTATAATAGGAATTAATTCGGAGAAAGGAGATCCTCGTGATGCGCCTTGGACTCGCGGCCCTCGTCCTGCTGGCGGCCGGCCAGCAGAAGCCCCTCGTTTTCGAGAAGCAGGTCGGCGACAAGCAGGTCCGGTACAACTACTTCCTCTTCCTGCCCAAGGGCTACGAGGAGAAGGGGGCGAAGAAGTGGCCCCTCGTCATCTTCCTCCACGGGATGGGCGAGCGCGGGGACGACGTCAACAAGGTCAGGATCCACGGGATCCCCAAGCTCGCCGAGAAGAAGGAGTTCCCGTTCGTGGCGGCCTCGCCGCAGTGCCCGGTGAGCACGGACTGGCGCAAGGAGGCGGCGGGCCTGAACGCCTTCCTGGACGAGATCCTGGAGAAGAACGCCGTGGACCCGGACCGGGTCTACCTCACGGGGCTCAGCATGGGCGGCTACGGGACCTGGACCTGGTCCTGCGCCAATCCGGACCGCTTCGCGGCGCTCGTGCCCATCTGCGGCGGGGGCGATCCTTCGAAGGCGGCGGCCATCAAGGACATCCCGACCTGGGTCTTCCACGGCGCCAAGGACAAGGCCGTGCCCCTCAAGAAGTCGGAGGAGATGGTGGAGGCGATCAAGGCCGCGGGCGGCGACCCGAAGTTCACCGTCTACCCCGAGGCGGGGCACGATTCCTGGACGGCCACCTACGACAACCCCGAGCTGTACGAGTGGCTCCTCAAGCAGGTCCGGAAGAAGGCCGCGGGGAAGCGGTCCAACTCCTGAACGGCCGGAGGCGGAAGCCCGGGATCTTTCGGATTCCGGATTGACGTTTCCGTCCCGGTGCATTATAAATGCGCTTATGGAGTTTCCGGCGGAGACACCCCTTCGGACCGTCGTTTCGATGGAGTTGTGATTCCCGCCTTTCCCGATTGAGAGGTTTGTCCCATGAGCTTCGCGGCGGTCGTCCTGTCGGGCTGTTGGGCGGTGATGGGGGAGGTCCCCGACCAGTGCGGATCCTGCAAGGCGCAGGCGCACACCAAGGACATCTGGGAGTGCACGCTGTGCAAGGGCATGACGATGAGCGGGTCGTTCCGGCTCTGCATGGCCTGTTCCGGCAAGCTCAAGGAGTGCGAGTGGTGCCGCAAACCGCTGGGGGGGAAGATCGACGAGTCCCGGGACGGGACGTACGCGTCGGGCCCGTGGGAATACCGCTTCTCCATCGCGCAGAAAGGCACGCGGAGCGAGGGATATCACGGGAAACTGCTGTGCTCGGGAAGCCCGGTGCCCGAGCCGGCCGGCCTGAACGACCATTACGCGACGCCGTGGGGGCCGCTCTACTGGGTGGGGCGGCCGGTGACGCTGTTCGGCGGGCACGGATGGATGCCGCGCCCGCGGACCTCCAGGCCCGCGGGCAAGCCTCTGCCCGAGCCGAAGAGGATGACGGTCCTGGTGAAGGTGCTGGCCGCCGGCGTCCAGGGGGGGAAGCCGATCGAGGAAGAATGGATCCGGAAAGAACTGGGAGGCCTGGGCGTCAAGGATCCGTGCATGGGCCGGGACTGGTTCCCCCTGGGATGGGAGGGCGTGGTGTTCGAGGACACGAAGAGGTTCGGCCGGGCGAGCGTCCGGCTCCGCCGCTCCGGCGCGGACAAGCCGCTGGCCGTGGAAACGCGGAACTTCGACCGCCCCGGGATCGCGACCGAACTCCCCCGGCAGGAAGGGGCCACGAAGCTCATCAGGCACACCCTGTCCAGCGGGATGGAAGACCGGGACCTGTACCTGGCGCTCCGCGTGGGATCGGTACCGGGGGCGGAACAGAAGTGGATGGAGGTCGGGGCGGAGTCCGAGGGGAAGACGGTCGAGGTCCGCGGCGTCGAGCAGGTGATCCTCCTGCTTCCGGGCGACAAGGCCTCGGGATGTTCCTGGTCCGTGAAGTCCATCGACGGCCCGTCGGTGCAGGCCGGCGGCGCCACGGAGTACGTTCCCCCTTCCGCGGCCGGCGGCGGGGGGATCTTCGAGGTGCCCCTGCAGGTCGCGGGCGCGGGGAAGGCGGAGGTCGTCCTCGAATACGGCCGCTCCTGGCAGAAGGACAAGCCCGCGGAGAAGGCCTTCCGCGTCACGCTGGACGTTCTCGACGCGATGGTCGGCGGGCTCCTGGAGAAATAGCCGTCTCCCGGCCGCCGCGGAGGCCTCCGGGCTCCCCCGGCGGAAGGGCCCGCGCCGCGACAAGGGGGAGGCCGCTCCGCCGCGGATTTACCGTCCCGCCAGGAGCCGCGGCTGGGGATTCGACGCGCCGGGGAGGATCGTCACGGGGCGGCCGTCCCGCACCAGCACCCCCTGCTCGCTCAGCGCGGGTTCGGCGGCGAACCGGTTGTTGAAGAGCACCCCCGCCTTCAGCGGCCCCAGCGGCAGGTCCTTCGCCGTGCAGTTGTAGAAGAACCCCTGCTCCGACCCGGCGAGGACCTGGGCCGCCGCCGACGCGCCCCGCTCGAAGACGCACCCCTCGGCCACCGGGACGCCGCCGATCAGGGACTTCGCCGGCCCCGCCTGGAAGCGGCAGCCCACCAGCCCGATCCGCGGGTCGTAGCTGTCGTTCGTGATCGAGGGCGCCCCGCCGTTGTGGATGAAGTCGCAGTTCGCGAAGAGCGGGTTCAGGTTCGTCCTCTGCTTCACCGCCGCGGCCGCGTTGTCCCTGAAGAGGCAGTTGATCCAGGCGTTGTTGTTGTTGCAGCGGTTGGCGATCAGGTCCGCCCCGATCCCGTTCTCCGCGAACTGGCACTGGAACCAGACGTTCTTGTCGAGGTAGCTCATCCCGGGCTCGCCCGGCCAGCTCCCCTCCCACGTGGAGCGCTGCTTGACCCCGGCGCCGCACCGGAAGAAGTGCACGTGGTACCAGAGGTTGTTGTCCACGCCGCAGATGCCGTCCACGAAGACGCCCGCCTCGGCCATGTTCCGGAACGTGACGTGGGAAAGGATCATGTTGTTGTACTGCGCCTCCACCCCGGCTCCCTCCGGTTCGAGATGGATCCCGTTGCGGCCGCCCTGGAGGGTGAGGTCCGCCAGCACGAGCGTGGTCCACTTCGCGGACCTGCTCCGCTGGTCGTTGAAGCGGTCGTCTCCGACGACGAGGTCGATCTCGGGGCTCCTGGCGACGAGCGCGGTCTTCGCGGGCCCGGCCCCGACGACTCCCTGCCCTTTCTTGAGGCGGAGGGGCTTCGAGAGATAGAAGACGCCGGGTCCGAGGCGCGCGACCCCCTGGGCGTCGATCTGCTTCTGGAGGGAGTCGGCGGAGTCGGGCTTCGCGGCGAGCCCGGCGTTCCATCCCGGCCCCGCCGGGTCCGGGATGGGGCCGAAGGCCGGCCGGTCCCAGGGCGCCGGCGCCTTCGCCCCCGCGGGGGGCAGGAAGAGCTCGCGGAGGCCGGCGAGCTGGGCGGCCGTGGGCGGCGACTCGAAGACGCTCCGGCCGTTGACCTGGACCTCCTTCCAGCGGTCCCGCCCCGCGGCGGCGTGGAGGCGCACCGCGTCCCGGGCCTCGTCCGCCTCCGAGTTCGCCGCGAGCGTGCAGACGACGGCGGACCGCTTGTTGGGGGCGCGGTAGCGGATCTCGGGATTCCGCCCGCTGGCGAGGTTCCCCGAGATGTAGAGGAACGAGTCGGCCGAGACGTCGTAGAGCCCGGTCTTGCGCTCGGGGGGGACGTTCTGGCCGCCGTTCATCATGAAGAGGCGCAGGGCGCCCATGGGGCCGGTGGCCAGCATGTCGTGCGTGGCCCGGCCCCGCTCGTTCCAGGCCTCGGCGTCGCAGCCGATGAGGGTGAAGTCCTCCAGGTTTTCCAGGTACATGCTGTCGGCGTGCGGGGTGAGGATGTTGTACCAGAGGAAGACGTTGCCGCCGGACCTGCGGCCGGGGTCGCCGCGGATCTCGACGTCGTACTTCTGCGAGGCGTGGCTCTTGGCGCGGATGAAGCGGTTGTCGCGGAGCCGGCCCCCGGCGCGGAGGTCGGCGGAGATCCGCACGTTGTCGAGGTTGAGGAAGAGGTTCTCCTCCAGGGCGGCGCCGGAGATCTCGATGGAGGTGGCGTTGAGCCCCACGAAGGCGCACCGCCTCGTGACGCCGGCCCCGGCGGGGAAGACGAGGCGCTCGGGGCTCGCGCCGCTGAGGATGCAGTCGGTCGTCCCGGGCGCCACGACGACCCGGGGGAGCTGGGTGGCGTTCGCCCCCGGCCAGCCGTGGAGCTGCTGGCCGCTGGAGAGGCGGACCTCGGGGACGCCCCCGCGGTAGCTGCCGCGGTCGAGGCGCACGACCCGGTGCGCGTCGAGCGCCGCCTGGAGCTGGCCCTTCGCGCCGGAGGGGAGCTCGAACGCGTTCGGGGGTCCGAAGGTGCCCGCGGCGCCGGACAGGATCCTGGCGGGGGCGTCTTGCGGCGCGGCGGGAGGCGCGGGCGGGGGACGGCGCGGGGGCCGCTCCTCCATCGACTCCCCGGCGCCGAACGCCACGAGGGAGTCCGTCATCGAGCGGTGCTGGGCCGCGATCCAGGCCTCCGGCCGGGCGGCGTCGGAGACGCGGACCTCGTCCACGAGGCCGCCGAAGCAGGAATCCCCGTACTGGGCGTGCCGGCCGATCCTGGCCGTCTCCGGCGACGGGTCGGGGAGGCCCGGCGCGGGGACGGCGGCCGCGGGCCGGCCGTCCCGGAACGCCTTCAGCGTCTTCCCGTCGAAGGTCCCCGCGAGGTAGTGCCACGTCTCCGCCCCCAGGTCGCCGAAGGAGGCCGCGTGCCAGGCGCCGCCGATCCGCAGGCTGGCCGCGCCGATGGAGGACGGCGTGAAGTGGTCCCAGGACATCTGGTAGTTGTTCTGGCGCATGATCGGCCCGGCGGCCTTGCCCTGCTTGGGGGCCTCCCGGCCGCGCACCCACGCCTCCACCGTCCACTGCGCCAGGTCCTCCGCGTCGTGGGTGTCGACGCCTTCCTTCGCGCCGTCGAAGGACTGCGCGCCGCCGATCCTTCCTCCCGCGGCGGCGGCCGCGGAGACCTTCATCCCGTGGCGGGCGCGGGCGGTCGAGTCCTTGACGAGCGTCCCCGACGTCTCCGCGAGGTGGTACACCATCCGGAATCGCCCGTCCCATACATCGGCGGCCCCCGGCCCGTCGGGAGCGGGATCGCCCCCCCAGTACATCCACAAGGGCTCGACCGGAGAGGCGGGGCCGAGCTCGGGGACGCGGACCCAGACGAAGGACCTTCCCGACTCGTCCCACGATTCGACCTCGTGGGGGAGGACGGTGCGCCCGTCGGGGGCGACGAACCGGAGGGACCGTCCCCCGTCCGCGTTCGCGGCGTCGATGCGGCTGCGGTCGAGGACGACGAGGAGGGGGAAGTCCCTGAGGGCTTCGCCGCCCTCCGGCGCCGCGAGCGTCAGCCGGACGCGGGACGGCCAGCCGCGGTCCCACCACCCCGCGGGGGCCGGCCCCGCCGCCAGCTCGCGGCCGGGAGCGACGACGGCGCCCAGGCCGTCCGTCACCGTGACCGAGCGCCCGTCGGCCAGCCGCGTGAGGCGGAGGCGGCCGCGTTCCACGTCGACGCGCGCCGCGGGTCCCGCGGCGGCGAGGGTGAACCGGGTGCCCAGCACCTCGACGCGGGCGGCGGGCGTGGTGATCCTGAAGGATCGGCCGGGCGGCTGGGGCCGGACGTCGGCGGAGAGCACGCCCTGCGGGAGATGGAACTCGAGGGGGGCGGCGCCCGCGGACAGGACCGCTCCGCCCGTGAGATGCAGCGTCGTGCCGTCCGGGCCGGACAGCCGGGCGTTGCCCGAACCGTTCCGGAGGCGCAGGCTCCATCCGGGGGCCAGCGCGTCGCCGATCCCCGCCGGCCGCGCTCCCGACGGCGAGACCCACTCGGCGTCCCCCGTCGCCGCGATCAGGCGGGGGGCGGTGTCCGGCGGCGGCGCCCGGAGGACGAGATAAGCGGCCCCGGCGGCGGCCAGGAGGAAGGCGGCGGCCGCGGCGGCCCAGGGCCGGCGGCGGGGAAGGTATCGCACACGGGGGCGGGCGGCGGCCGCGCGGAGCCGCCGCAGGGCCTCGTCGCCCGCCCGGGCGGCGCCGCCGGCCTCGCTTGACCGCAGGATTCCCTCCACCGCCCGGAGGCGTCCCTCGCGGCGGGGGGAAAGCGGTCCGGCGTCGGGCTCGTCGGTCATGCCTCCTCCAGGCGCAGCCTGCCCTCGACGCACTTGACGATGGCCGCCCGGGCCCGCTCCAGGCGCTTGAGGACGGCGGCGAGGCTCGTCCGGAGCGCCTCCGCCGCCTCGCGCGCGCTGAGTCCCTTGAAGTAATGGAGTTGGCAGCACTCCCTGAGCTTGTCGGGGAGCTGTTCGCAGCACGACCGGACCTGCCGGGCGCGCTCCTCCCAGGTGTTCGCGTCGGGATTGGCGTCGAGGGCGGAGAAGACGTCCTCCATGCCGGCGATGACCTGGGGATCGACGGCGACCTCGCGCCCGCGGCGGTTCATCTCCGCGAAGGCGAGGTTGCGGGCGATGGCCCGGAGCCAGGCGGGGAAGGCCTCCTTCTTGTTCAGCTGATCCAGGCGGCGGAATCCCTGGACGAAGGCCTCCTGGCAGAGGTCGTCGGCCAGGGAGGGGTCGCCGACCAGGCCGGCCACGT
>CAYNDR010000007.1:38931-46172 GCA_964395295.1 uncultured Planctomycetales bacterium | reverse complement strand
CGCCTGGAGTCGCCGCCCGTCCCGGACGGCCTTGCTTCGGCGTACGGGCGGCTCTACGTCTCGACGCAGGACGGCCGGGTGCTGTGCCTGGAGTGATCCGCCCCGGCGCGCGGAATCCGCCCTTGAACCCCTGCGATTAATCACCCACTTCGGCCCCGCCGAGGCTATACTTTACCTTTCAAGTAATACTTGGAAGGCCTGGCCCCGCGGGGCCAGGGGCTCCCCTCCGGAGCGCCGCGCCGATGGACCGCCGCTCGAAACTCGAACTCCTGGACGATCCGGAGTTCAAGCGCCTGTCCGCCGCCCGGGACCGGGTCTGCCTCGTCCTGACGGCGCTCACCCTGGCCGTCTACTTCGGGTTCATCTTCCTGCTGGCGTTCAACAAGGAGTTCTTCTGCCGCAAGGTCACGGCCAACATCACCGTGGGGATCCCCATCGGCATCGGCGTGATCCTCCTGTCCTGGCTGCTCACGGGCGCCTACGTGCTCTGGGCCAACACGCGCTACGACGCCATGATCCACGAAATCAGGGGCAAGGTTGAGAATGGGCATCGCGGACACGGTCCTGGGCAGAACTGATCCGCTGGCGATCTCGTTCTTCCTCGCGTTCGTCGCCGTCACCCTGGTCATCACGTACTGGGCGGCGAAGCGCACGAAGACCACGAAGCAGTTCTACGCCGCAGGCCGGACCGTCTCGGGATTCCAGAACGGCCTGGCGCTCGCGGGGGACTACATGAGCGCGGCCTCCTTCCTGGGGATCGCCGGGATGGTCGCCACGAAGGGGTACGATGGCCTGATCTATTCCGTGGGGTTCCTGGTGGGATGGCCGATCATCATGTTCCTGATCGCGGAGCCGCTCCGGAACCTCGGGAAGTACACCTTCGCGGACGTAGTGGCCTACCGCCTCGGCTCCCGTCCCATCCGGACGGCGGCGGCGATCGGCGCCCTGGTCACGGTCCTTTTCTACCTCACGGCCCAGATGGTGGGGGCGGGCAACCTGGTCGGGACGATGTTCGGCCGCCCGTACGGCGAAGCCATCGTGGTCGTGGGCGGGCTCATGATCGCGTACGTGCTCTTCGGCGGGATGTTGGCCACGACCTGGGTGCAGATCATCAAGGCGGTCCTCCTGCTGGGCGGCGCCACCCTGCTGGTGGTCATGATCCTGGTCAGGTTCGGATTCGACTACGGGAGCCTGTTCGGCCAGGCGGCGGCCCTGTACGGGGAGGGGTTCCTCCGGCCGGGAGGCCTCGTGAGCGATCCCGTGGACGCGATCTCGCTGGGGATCGCCCTCATGTTCGGGACGGCCGGCCTGCCCCACATCCTCATGCGGTTCTACACGGTCCCCGACGCCCGGGAGGCGCGGAAATCCGTCTTCTGGGCCACGGGGTGGATCGGGTACTTCTACATCCTCACCTTCACGATCGGATTCGGCGCGGCCGTGGTGGTGGGCCGCGACCGGATCGCCGGCGTCGACCCGGGGGGGAACATGGCGGCCCCGATGCTGGCCGAGGCCCTGGGCGGCAGGCCGTTCCTGGGATTCCTCGCCGCGGTCGCCTTCGCGACGATCCTGGCGGTCGTGGCCGGCCTCACGCTGGCGGGGGCCACGGCCCTCTCCCACGACGTCTACGCGGGCGTCCTCCGGCGGGGCGCCTCCGCCGAGAAGGAGGAAGTCCGGGTGGCCCGCTTCGCCACGCTGGGCCTGGGGATCCTGGCGATCGGCCTGGGGATCCTCTTCAAGGGGCAGAACGTGGCCTTCATGGTGGGCCTCGCCTTCGCGGTCGCCGCCAGCGCCAACTTCCCCGCCCTGCTGATGTCCATCCTCTGGAGGCGGTTCACCACGAAGGGGGCGGTGGCCAGCATCGCCACCGGGCTCACGGTGGCGACCGTGCTCATCATCCTCAGCCCCACCGTCTGGGTGGACGTCCTCAAGAATCCCGCCCCGGTCTTCCCCTACAAGAGCCCGGGGCTCTTCTCCGTGGCCGCGGCGTTCCTGGCCGGGATCGTGGTCTCCCTGCTGACCCGCGAGCCCCGGGCGGAGGAGATGTTCGACGAGGAGAAGCTCCGGACCTACGTGGGGATCGGCGCGGATTGACGGCGCGGCGGACGCCAAGGGGGAACTGCGGGTGGGCGACCGGCGGGTGCGCCTGGAGTCGCCGCCCGTCCCGGACGGCCTTGCTTCGGCGTACGGGCGGCTCTGCGTCTCGACGCAGGACGGCCGGGTGCTGTGCCTGGAGTGATCAGCGGCGCGGGGAATCCACCGAAACCGGCGCGCCCAGGGCCGGCACGTCCTCTGCCGTGATGTTGAGCCCGCCGGCGTCCTCGATCGTGAGCCGGTACAGCCTGCCCGGCGCCAGCCTGGCGTACACGGCCTCGCCCTGGAGCACGCGGATGCCCAGGGCCTTCGCGCGGCCGGGGTCGAGCGCCAGGCTCCAGAAGCCGCGCCAGACCTCGCGCTCGAATTCCGAGGGGACATCGCCCAGCCGATACGCCGCCGGCACGCCGGACTTGTCGAAAGGGTCGAGCGGATATCCCTTCGAGGGCTCCTGGTATTCGCCGAACACCCGGCGGAACACATAGACACTGCGGCCCCGGAGCGCGTCTCCCGCCTTGAGGTATTCCCGGTCAAACTTGACCACGAGCGCGTCGAAGTAGGCCACGTCGCCATCGATTTCGAATTCGCGGGCCGCCTGCGGCCGGCCCGGCGCCGACTCGGCGAAACGGAACCGCGTCCGGAGGACGCCATCGCGGGCACGCGACTGGCCGACGACGAGGACTTCCGCCACGCGCCGCTCCGCCTCGAGGCGGGCCACGACCTCCTTCAGCCGGCGGATCTCCCGCTCGCGGGAATCCGAACGGAAGTACCAGACCGCTCCCAAGGCAATGGCCGCGAGAACCGCGCCGAAGCAAAGGGAGAGCTTGAAGCTGATGCGTCGCCTCATCCATTACATCTATCGACCTGTTACGAGCCCAACTGCAGGGGGGGGCGGCTCTGCCCTGGCGCGATCCGACACCGGAAAAGCGCGCCTCGCGCGGGGCCGTATCTCTTATTATAGGGGCCCGGAGGGAATCCCATGAAAGCGGCCGCCGCCCTGGTCCTGCTGACGCTCCCGCAGGACCCTGCCGTCACGGTCCGCGTCCTGAATACGCGCGGCGGCCCCCAGATCCACGTGGACGGCAAGCCCGTCCCTCCCCGGTTCTTCTGGGGCGCCATGAACAGCGGGGTCCTCCCCTCCCGGTCCGAATGGACCTCCCATTCGTTCGAGTTCCTCCCGGGCGCCGTGGACGGGACCGGCACCCTGCACTTCCGCTTCCCGCAGGCGCCCGGAGAGGTCTGGCTGGCCGACCTGCGCGTCCAGGACGCGAAGACGGCGGAAGACGTCCTTCCCCCCGGGACCTTCGCGAACGAGGAGAACTTCAGGAAGGCCTGGAACCTCTGGCCCGTGGGCGAGGCCAACACCGTCGGCGCCGTCAAGGCCGCCGACGGGTCGGTCCACGTCGTCCTCAGGAATCCCCCCGGGGGCGCCTGGCCGGACTTCCACCTGTACAGCCGCGCGCCGCTCCGCTTCTCGGCGGGCCGGACCTACCTCTGCGCGTTCCGCGCGAAATCCGCGCCGGCGCGGGACCTCCGGGTCGCCCTCTACAGCGTCGTCGGGGGGACCTGGAACTTCATCGGAGGCCCGCCGGGGGCCTTCCTCAGCCAGGTGGCGCTGGCCCGGGATGCCGGGGTGAACCTGATTTCTTTCGCCGCCCCGAACTGCTGGACGCCGCCCGAAAAGCCCGTCGACTGGACGCCCCTCGACACCCTCTGCCGGCAGATCATCGCGGTCCATCCCAGAGTCCTGCTGGTGCCGCGCTTCGAGGCGGACGCCCCCGGCTGGTGGCTGGAACGGCATCCCGAGGCGCGGATGGTCTATGACGGCGACAAGGCCGCCAACCACTCCTGCGTCTCCGACCGCGCCTACCGCGCCGGCGTCTGCGCGCACCTCGAAAACATCTGCCGGCACCTCCTCGCGGCGTTCCCCCGCCATTTCGCCGGCCTCCATCTCTGCGGGCAGAACACCGGCGAATGGTTCTACAAGGACTCGTGGTCGCGGCCCCTGAGCGGGTACGACCCGGCCACGCGGGCCGCCTTCCGGCAGTGGCTCAAGGCGCGCGGCGACCCGCAGGCGGACGCGGCGGAGCCGCCGGCGGCGGACGAGCGGCGCGCCCATCCGCACGGCCTCCTGCGGGATCCCGCCCGGGAGAAACGCCTCATCGACTTCGCCCGCTTCCAGCAGAGGGAGATGGCGGACCACGTCCTCGCCATGGCCGCCGCCTGCCGCCGGGGCACGGATTCCCGGAAGCTGGTCGTCTTCTTCTACGGCTACCTCTTCGAGTTCGCGCCCCTTCAGAACGGCGCGCCGACCAGCGGGCACTATGCCCTTTCCTCCGCGCTCAAAGGCAGGGACATCGACATCCTCTGCTCGCCGATCTCCTACACCGACCGCGAATGGATCGGCACCGCCCCCAGCATGACGGCCGCCGAGAGCGTCACGCGGTCCGGCATCCTGTGGCTGAACGAGGACGACTCGCGCACCTATCTCGATCCGCGCAAGGAGGAGCACGTCCAGGAGGGCGGCCTGGTCAACCTCGAACAGACCCGGCAGGTGATGCGGCGCAACACGGCGCAGGCGGCGCTCCGGGGCTTCGGGACGTGGTGGATGGACCTGCCGGCCCAGGGCTGGTTCAACGACGCGCGCATCTGGGAGGAAATGGCCCTCCTGCGGCCGGTCGATGACGCGATGCTGAACCGCGGCAGGCCCTTCACGCCGGACGTGGCGGCCATCGTGGACGAGGACGGCATGTGCCACCTGCCCGGCGGCTCGGCCGCGTTCGCCGCCGAACTGATCTATCACGGCCGCGCGGCGCTCGGCCGCTCGGGCGCGCCTTACGGCCAGTACCTTCTGGAGGACGCCCTCGCCGGGAACGTCCCCGCGAAACTGCGGATCTTCCTGTCGGCCTGGGCGCTCGCTCCCGGCGAGCGCGCCGCCCTGGCCGCCCGACGCGACCCCGGCACCGTCCGCGTCTGGTGCTACGCCCCCGGCTATCTCCATCCGGACCGCGCGGATGCCGCGGGCATCAGGGAACTGACGGGCTTCGAAGCCAAGGCGGCGGCCGTGGCGACCGCGGAGGCCACGCCCACGGCGGCCGGCCGCAATCTCGGCCTCGCGGCCCCCTGGGGTCCGAAGGGATCCATCCGCCCGCTCTTCAGCGTGGCGGCGGGGCCGGACGAGACGCTGGCGGCCTACGCGGACGGCACCCCCGCGGTCGCGGCGCGGCGCTCGGCCAAGGGCCTGGACGTCTTCGTCGGGGTGCCCAGGCTGACGCCCGAACTGGTCCGGGCGCTGGCCAGGCTGGCCGGGGTGCACCTCTTCGTCAAGGGGAACGCCGCGGTCTGGGCCGCCGAGGATTTCATCTCCCTGCAGGCCCACGAAGACGGCCCGCTCGTCCTCGACACGGGCAGGAAGGGCAAGGTGGTTGACGCGCTGGACGGGAAAACGCTGGGGGACGGGCCGGAGGTGACGCTGATGTTGAAGAAGGGCGAGACGAGAGTATTAAGGATTATTCCGGCCCGCTAGAGGGGAATCCGGCGCCCTACCCCTCCAGCCGGGCGGCGTCGATCCTGTAGGCCTCCGGCTCCTTCCGCCGGATCTCCTCGATGTCCCCCGGGTCGTCGTAATACACCAGGCTCCAGGCGGACAACTGGACCTCGTCCCGGTTGCCCAGCAAGTGCTTGTCCGATCCTTTCAGCGAGGCCCCGTTGACCTTGGTCCCCTCCCGGCTCCCGGCGTCCCTCACCGTGACCCCGGGCTCGCTCACGTAGAGAATGGCATGGTGGCGGGAGATCGTGTTGACGACCGCCGCCATGATCCTCCCCCGGCGGTCCTTGATTTCCGCCTTGAGACGCCGCGAATCCCCCGCCCTCCTGCCGGCAAGGATCGGCACCGGCAGGCCCCCGTAGGCCTCCCTCCCCACCACGAGGTCGTACGCCCCCGGAGGGATCTCCGCGAAGGCGTTGGTCTGCGGGTCGTAGAGGATCCTCCCCTTGCCGCCCGCGGCGCGATCCGATCCCATCTATCCCTATTGTAGCGAACGATGGCGCCGCGCGTAAGGGAGACCGACACCCCATGCCCCCCGGCGTACAAGTAGTAGGCGCCGGGGCGAGCCCCCCACCAGGAGGACCGGATGCGAGCACTCCCGCTGATCTTCCTTCTCCTCGGCGCGCAGGCCGGGCCCGGCGCGGCGGACTTCTTCGTGGCCCCCGACGGCAAGGACGACAACGCCGGGACCCGCGATGCCCCCTTCGCCACCCTGGCCCGCGCGCGCGATGCCGCACGCGCCCAGGCCGGCAAGAAGACCGTCCGCGTATTCCTCCGCGCGGGCACCTATTTCCAGGCTGAGCCGTTCGTCCTCAAGCCCGAGGACTCCGGCACCGCCCAGGCGCCCATCCTCTACGCGGCCGCCCCCGGGGAGAAGCCTGTCGTGAGCGCCGGGGCCCGCGTGGCCGGATGGAAGGCGGAGGACGTCCGGGGCCTGAAGCTCTGGACGGCCGACCTCGCCGGCGCGCCCCGCCAGCTCTGGGTCAACGGCGCCCGGGCCGCCCGGCCCCGCCTCCCCAAGGAGGGCTGCTTCCACATCGCGGAACTGCCCGACATGAACAAGGGCACCGGCTGGAGCGACGGCCAGAAGCGCTTCCGCTTCACGGCGGGCGAGATCAGGAACTGGCAGAACCTCGAGGACGTGGAGGTCATCGCGCTCCACTTCTGGGTCGATTCCCGCATGCCGGTCGAGAGCGTCAACGAGGCCGAGCGCCTGGTGACGCTCCAGAAGCGCAGTATCTTCCGCCTCACGGAGGACCACGGGCCCAAGCCGGCGCGCTACTGGGTGGAGAACGTCTTCGAGGCCCTGGACCAGCCCGGCCAGTGGTACCACGACCGCAAGGCGGGGAAGATCTATTACTATCCGAAAGCCGGCGAGGACCCGGCCCGCTCCGAGGCGATCGTCTCCCGCGGCCTCCACGCGATGAAGATCGAGGGCCAGCCGGCGGCCGGGAAGTTCGTCGAGCACGTCCGCTTCCGCGGGATCGCCTTCTCCCACGGCGAGTCGCAGAGCACCCCGATGGGCTGGCCCAAGTCCGACGTGGCCGGCCCGGTCCAGGCGGCGGTGACGTCGCCCGGCCTCGTCCACGCCGCGGGGTACCGC
>CAYNDR010000007.1:24145-38908 GCA_964395295.1 uncultured Planctomycetales bacterium | reverse complement strand
GGCCTACTTCGTCGTGTCGCTCGCGGCTGGTAAGAGCTACGGCCTCGAGCTCGCCTCCGGCTGCTCGAAGGTGACGATCGCGGGGAACGAGATCTTCGACCTCGGGGCCGGCGGGATCAAGATCGGCGAGATGTCGAACCGCAAGGAAGAGCCGCTCAAGACCGGGGAGATCACGGTCACGGACAACCGCATCTACGACGGCGGCCGGGTCTACCCGAGCGGCGTGGGCGTCTGGATCGGCCACAGCGGGAAGAACGTCTTCGCCCACAACCACATCCACCACCTCTACTACAGCGGATTCTCCGTGGGCTGGTCGTGGGGGTACAATCCCACCGGCTGTTTCGACAACCTCTTCGAGCACAACCTCGTCCACGACCTCGGCCAGGGGGTGCTCTGCGACATGGGCGGCATCTACACGCTGGGCGTCATGCCGGGGACGCTCATCCGGAACAACGTCTTCCACGACGTCTACTCGCACACCTACGGCGGCTGGGGCATCTACTTCGACGAGGGCACCACAGGCGCGGTCGCGGAGAACAACCTCGCCTACAACACCAAGGACGGGGGATTCCACCAGCACTACGGGAAGGAGAACGTGGTCCGCAACAACGTCTTCGCCTTCGCCCGGGAGGGGCAGATCGGGCGGAGCAAGCAGGAGAAGCACCTGAGCTTCACGTTCGAGCGGAACATCGTCTACTGGAAGGAGGGCCCGTTCTTCCGCAAGGGCTACGTCGACAAGGCGGGGGAGGGATACACGTTCAAGGACAACCTGTACTTCAACGCGGGCGGCAAGCCCGTGGAGCCCGGCGGCATGCCGTTCCAGAAATGGCAGGAGCTGGGGCAGGACAAGGGAACGCTGATCGCCGACCCGCTCTTCACGAATCCCGACAAGGGCGATTTCCGCCTCAAGAGCGGCTCGCCCGCCGCGAAGATCGGCTTCAAGCCGATCGACGTCTCCAAGGTCGGGCCGCGCCCGCGGCCGAAGTAGGGCGGGCCTTCCGGGGCGTGCGACCTCTGGGGGGGACGCGATTTTCGGGGCTTTCGCCGCGGCACGCCGCCTGGGGCGGATTCGCCGCGGAGGCGGCGGTCCACCTGTCCAACGGCGCCCAGTAAGGAGGCCCCGCGCCCCCCTCACCCCTTTGCCAGGAAGCCCCGCCCCTCGGGGCGGGGAGGACGTCACTTGACGGCGTTGTCCGCCTGGCTGACCCGGGCGCAGTTTACCGTCTTCACCGCCTCCGGCCCGGCGCCCCGCGGCGACCGGAAGGCGTTGCCCTCGATGCGCAGGCCGTCCGTCGACGTCACCTCGATGTTCGGCAGGGGCGAATCGGCGATCGTGTTGTTCAGGATCGCGATGTTGTTGTGGGCCCCGCTGGGCGCGGGCTTCCCCGTGATCAGCCCCTCCCCCCCCTGGGCGTGCACGAAGATAGGACGGACCCGGCACGAGGCGATCGCGTTGTCCCGGATCTCCACGTTGTTGGAACTTCCGCTCTCCAGCCACCAGTACTCCGGCGCCACCAGGATCGCCGGGCCCCAGTTCTCCGTCAGCTTGTTCCCGATCACCTTCCCATCGCTGGCCTTGATCAGGATGCCCCTCGATCGGTTGAACCCGAAGTCGCAGCCCTGCACCAGGAAGCCGTTGCCCATCCTGCGGGCCGAGGCGATCAGCGACCCCCTCGGGAGCTCCACCGCGCGGTCCAGCGTGACCCTCCAGGCGTCGGCGTTCCACCGCGTCCGCAGGCCCTCGTCCATGCGCTGCTTGAGCACGAAGGCCTTCTCCTCGTCGCCGATCTTCCCGTCGCGCTCGGCCTTCACCAGCTTCGCGTCCGGCAGGCGCCGGCCGTCGTAGGCGAACAGCTCCACCGGGTCGCCGGCCGCCATGTTCATCGCGTGCTTGGCCAGCACCCGCAGTTCGGCGCCCCGGCACTCCGTCACCATGTGGTAGTCGCCGCAGATGTTGACCGCGTCGTCGCCCATGAACCGCGCGACGCACTCGACGTACGCCGGCCCCTTGACCGCGTGCTTGCTGTGGAAGGCGTCCGCATCGAGCGACCGGAGCCGGGGATCGGCGCGCTTGACGAGGTCCGTGGCCGCCGGCCGGCGGTCGATCCGGCACCGGTAGTAGGCGCTGCCGTCGCAGTTGTACTCGAGGAAGCCGAAGCAGTTGGAGGCGTAGAGGTCGATGTTCTCCAGCCGCACGTTGACGTTGCCGGAGCACTCCACGGCGTGGGCGGCACTGCCATGGGGCGCGTGCTCCGCGCCGATGACGATGAGGTCGCCCGCCTGCTCCGGGTCCCGGGCGCTCCCGCCGCGGTTGACGATCCGGAGGCGCTTCGGATCGACGACCTCCACCCTTTCCGGGTAGTGGTCCTCGCAGCGGAGGGTCCGGGTGTCGGGTTTGAAGATCTCGTACTTGAAGTTGCGGGCCGCCTCGGCGGGGGGATAGCCGTCGAACAGCTCGACCTCGTGGACCTTCTTGTCCTCGGACAGCTTCACGATCCGCCCCTGGGTGAACGGCAGGGGATCGTAGTCGATGACGAGGCCGCGGACCGTGACGTTCCGGCAGTCGGCGACCGTCAGCGCCCGGGTCGTCTCCGTGCAGATCATCTCGACGCCGTCGGCGACGATCTGGACGCCCTCGAGGCCGCGGAGCAGGAGGTGCTGGCGGTTCCGGGGGGTGACGCGGTAGCGGCCCGGCGGGACGACGACCCGCTTGGCCCCCCCCTTGATCGCCTGGTCGATGAAGCCCTGGAGGTCGAACTCCCGGCCCGGGCCGGCCTGCGCGAGGAAGGCCATCAAGACGGCCGCGAGTCTTCCCATCGGATCGGCCTCCGGTCTTTCAACGCAAGGGCGGGACTTCCAAGTCGTGGTACTCTATACGCCCCCGGCTCGCCGGAATTTCCCCGGCCCGGCGGCTCCCCCCCCCGCCTACCGGACGGCGTCCTTCTGCACGACTTCGACCGGCAAGAGGATCTCCGCGGCGCTCCGGGCCAGGAAAGGCGGCACCGTCAGGAGGCGGATCGAGCCCCGGGCGTAGCGAAGGCTCCAGAGGCGGCCGTCCTCCCCGTCAGGCACCGCCACGCCGTAGTAGTTCGGTTCTCGGCCGTTGAGCCAGAACACGGGGCGGCCGGCCGAGTCGCGCACCTCGCCGTGCTCCCCCCCGAAAAGGCCGATGACCTTCGTCCCCCGGGGCACGTAGAAATAAAGCTGCCAGAGGTCGGTGTAGTTCTTGTTCATCGGCTCGTCGAGCGTCGACTTGATCACGCACGGCAGTTTGGCCTCCCACCGGATCAGGGTGCGGTCGCCCCCGTCGTCGAAGGTCACCCGGTAGAGGCCGGGCTCCTTCACGGGGATCGCCACGGCGTGCTCCCGGCCGTCGGGGGGGACGCTCTGGTCCCGGGCCGCGAGCGTCTCCTTCTCGCCCGTCCGGCTGGCGCCCCCCAGTTTCCAGACCTCCACGCGCACGTTCCCGCGGTCCCGGTAGCCCGCGATCAGCCCTCCCGTGATCTTCAGGTCCAGCGACGCGGGAACGGCGGAGACGCGGGTGTAGAGGGCCTGCCGGCCGCGCGCGGATCCGATCTGGCCGGCGGGGACCTCCGGGAGGTTCAGCTTCCCGGCCTCGACGAGGTCGTCGCTGAACGCCACGGGGGCGAAGTCGATCTTCGCCAGGGGATAGCGTTCGATGCCTTCCGCCAGGAAGGAGGCCAGCTCTTCCCCGTCGAAGGGGCGGCTGGATTTCCAGGGGTTCTTCCCCTCGGCCGCGTTCCACTTCGCCTCGGCCGGGAGGGTCACCGACTTGTCCCGCCCCGCGAGGTCCCGGTAGAGCGCGAGGGTGTGGACCATCATCGTCGGGCGCATCCGGTAGGCGTGGCGGATCAGCGCCTCGAACGCCTGCTGGCGCGCGTCGCCCCGGGCCTGCGCGTAGCGCTGATAGAGGTCCACGTAGCGCGCGTAGAGCAGGAGGTCGTCAAGCCGCGCCCGGACGGGGGGCGTGTCGGCGAGCCGCCGGGCCTGGTCGAGCGAGCGGAACATCCGGCCGACCTGGTCGCCGACGACGAGGTGGGGCTTCGAGCCGTCGAGCTGGCGGTAGAACTCGCGCATGGGTTCCTTCGCGGGGCCGAAAGCCAGGGCCAGGAACTCCTCCCGGTGCGCGTCCAGGCGGCCGGCCTCGCGGACGTCCCACAGCATCCGCGAGGCGAGCCAGTAGCCCAGCCCGTTGGGGCCCCAGTTGTCGCTCGATTCGGCGCTGAGGTGGCGGGCCCCCCGGGAGTGGAATTCGGGGATCGTCCGCTTGAGGTAGTCGAGGTTCCCGCCGCGCGCGGCGGCGGGAAGGTCGCGGTCCCACGTGTTGACGCTGTAGTACTCGCGGATGCCCAGGGTGGAGGCCTTCGCGGACCACCCGGCCAGGAGGTCCTCGAGGGTGAATCCCCCCTTGATGAAGGCCGTGGCCACGCTGACGACGACCCGCGGGTGGGCGCGGATCGAGGGCGGGGGCGAGTGGTAGTTGTAGGCGTAGAGGCCCACGTACTTGCCGGGATGCCTGGCGTCCACCGCTTCGGCGACGGCGTTGGCCAGCGCGAGGGCCCGGTCGGTGATGCCGCCCATCTTCGCGCAGTCGCCGCACTCGCACCAGCCGCCGCCGTCGCTCGGATCCATCGACACGCTGTCGAGGTCCGGCTTGTCCCGGAACTGGCGGAGCGCGTGGCCCACGACCAGGGCGCGCAGGCCCGGATTGGAGGCGCAGAACTTCGTGGACTTGCGGACGCCTTCGACCAGCCCCAGGTATTCGGGGTGGGCCGCGAAATCGGCCTTGTTGGCGCCCAGAATGCCGTCGTAGGCGTGGCCGGTCCGCAGATCGATCCCCGCCGCGATCCGGTTCCTCGCGCACCAGTCGGCGTAGGCCTTCTGGTTGCAGTCCCAGGCGCCGAAGCCGTACCAGAGGCGCCGCGACAGGTAGGCCGGATGCTCGTGGACATCGGCTTCGATCCGCAGTTCCGGGACGCCGGGGACGATCTCCCACCGTTCGCCCGGGAAGTACTGGCGGTATCCCAGCCGGTAGAGCAGGTCCCAGGCGGCATGGCGGGCCGCCAGGTCGGTCGCGCCCATGAGGTAGAGCCCTTTGGCGTGGGAGCGGAGGAGATAGTCTTCGCGCCGGGTCGGATCGTCCGCGTCCCAGGGGGCCTTGAGGCTGAGCGCGGGAAATTCGGACAGCCGTCCCAGCGCCACGCCGGAGATCCCGTCGCCGGTCGTGACTTCGAATCGCGCCCCGGCCATGCGGCCAAGGAGGTCGGCCAGCTGCTTCGCGGCGTCCGCCGTCTGCGGGGAGGCGTTCGGCGCGATCACCACCGGCAGGCGCGCCCGGCCCCCTCCCGCGAGTTCCACCGCCTGGAGTCGTAGGGAAGGATCGCCGGCCGGAGACGGGCCGGTCAGGGCCCATCCGCACGCAATGAGGATGATCCGGCAAAGAAGGCGCATCTTGTCCTGCTGATAATACGCCCGCGGGGGGGCGGTGAACCTCCGTCAGCCCCCGCGAGACGGCGACCGCCCTTCACCGGACCGCGAGCGCCGCCACCCGCCCGTCCGCCAGCGCCGCGACGACCTTCCCCCCGAACCAAGCCAGGGCCGCCACGTCCTGAGGCAGTTTCCGCTCGCCCTGGAGCGCCCCCTGCGCGTCGTAGACCTGGACCAGCCCTCCCCAGTACGCCACGGCCGCCGCGCCGCCCTCCCGGGCCACGAACTTCGGGATCCGCCCTTCGGGCCCCGGTTTCGGAAGGTCGGCCGCCTTGACCTCGGCGACCTTGGCGAACGCGGCGGCCGTCTCCCCCGCGGCGGCCGCCTTCCCGTCGGCGCCGATCTCGACCCGCGAGCCGTCCAGCGTCGCCGCCACCAGCCGGTCGCCCTCGACCTTCAGGCTCGCCGCCCGGTCCGGCAGGACGGCCTGCCATGCGACCGCGATCTCCGGGACCGCGGGCTTCCGATTCGCGGGGGCGACGGTGGCCACGGAAGGCATCGCATAGGGCGTCAGCGGCTCCAGCCCCGCCATCGCCTCGTAGAGCGTTCCCACCGCCTCGGCCATCCCCGCCTCGTCGTGGGCAATCAGCGTGACGGACTCCTGCCCGTACCCGATGCCGTCGCGCTGCCAGGCGATGTACCCGCGCCCGCGGCCGGGGAGGACGTCCTTCTCCGCCTTGAAGGGCAGGTACCGCCGGTCCTGGAGGAACTTGATGAGCGGATGGTCCTCGGGCGTCCCGATCAGGACGGCCGGCCCCTGGACGGCGAACCCCGAATGGCCCGGCCCGTACTTCGCCGGGTCCAGCCGCCCGAAGTCCACCCCCGCCCACGTGGCCATCCCCTCGGGCGGCACCTCGCGCCGCTTGCCCACCTCCGCCGCGGCGACGATCCGGCACCGCACGTCCCAGGGCTTGAGCGCCTCCGCGAGCCGCTCCGCCGCGGGGCGATTGAAGGCGCCGGAGCCCGTCACGAGCGTCACGTCCTGGTGGACGCGGAAGAAGCGGAAGGCGTTCTCCCGGTCGCGCCCGAAGTGCATCGCCCGCCGGCCCAGGCCCGCCGCGGCGCCGGCGTGCGACGGGGCCTCGAGGCGGAACGTCGCGGAGCCTTCGGTGCCCGCCAGGAGGTCGCCAAACGTCACCGTCCACTCGCCCGGCGGGTCGTTGAGCGCGAGAGGCAGAGTCATCGAGAAGGCGCCCAGCCGCGTCGCCCGGTAGAGGTCGTAGCGCCGATTCCCCAGGGGAGCGCCCACGGGGACCGGCGGGGGCGCCGATCCGCTCAGCACGCCCCCTGCGGCATCCATCAGCGTCGCCCCGATCTCCACCGCCAGCGGATCGCGGGCCCGCGTGTAGTCGCGGTGGACGACGGGCTTGGCCGCCTTCACGCCGCCGATCGGCCGCGCGGTCCGCGCGAAGGCGCGCATCTGCCCCGCGCCGAAGCGGAACTTCCCCCGCGGGCCGTCCACCGGCCCGCCGCGCACCGCATCGTAGACCGCCCGCCCGTCGGCCGGGAGCGTGATCGTGGCCGTCGCCGCCCGGGTGTTGTTTCGGGGGCCGTTCAGGTCGCACGCGGCGTTCACCGCGAAGAGGTACTCGATGTCCCCCGCCGCCTGGCGCGCCGCCACGATGCCCGGCTCGTCGCACTCCAAGACCGGGCGGATCCCCGCCTTCTCCAGCCGCTCCCGGATGGCCTTGGCCAGCGGCATCGCGCCCTGGAGCTGCTTCCCGAGCGTCACCAGGGGCTCGACCTCCTTGGTCTTCTTCTCCTTCCGGAGCTTCTCGACCAGCTCGGCGTCCGGCAGGCTCGGCGTCACGCCCAGGTTGACCGCCCCGGCGATCTTCACCTCGCAGTCGCCGGTGAGCAGGACCAGGCCGCCCTGCGCCGCGAAGGCCTCCAGCCCCCGCACGACCTCGGGATCGAGGTAATCGATCGAGGTCAGGACGACCGCCTTGTGGTGGGCCGCCAGCGTCCCGTCCGCGACGTCCTCGTCCACGACCGCGAGGAACTGGTGCTGGAGGAGCTTCCCGGCGAGGTACATGAACGGCAGGTTCCGGCCGTGGTCGTCGTCGTGGGCGTACATCACCTTCCGGTCGCGGACCTGCTTCTCCAGGAGGTGCGAGAGCGAGTACAGCATGGCCACGGGCGGGCGCGCCGGCGGCATCGTCGTGAAGACCGGCCCCAGCGCCGCCATCAGGTGGTTCGTCTCGAGCATCGCCTCCGCCGGGCCGGTCTTCCACGGCTGGAACGGATCGAGGTCCGGCGGCGTCACCATGCCCTGGATGTTCGTGATGAAGGAGACATACTGCTCCAGCCGGTACCGCTCGGCCGGCGTACTGCCGTACCACGTGGGGAGGTACCAGCAGGGGCGGTCGAGGTCCCTCGCCCGGGCGGTCTCCAGGAAGTAGGACGGGTTGAAGTAGTCGGGCCCGTAGTCGTCGTAGCCGCCGTGGCCGCTCACGACGGGCATGCAGCGGGCCACGTTGAAGTAGTACCCGTCGGTGAACGCGGAGAACCCGTACTGGCTCTGGGTGCCGGACGGGTAGTCGGGCTGGGCGTACGCGACGCCGAGCTGGGATTCCCTTTTGACGGCTTCGGCGACGCCGGGGATCCACACGGCCCAGTGTTTCCAGCGCGCCGCGTGTTCCGGCTTGGACGGATCGACCTCGTGATAGGAGAGGGGCTCGCGGCCGAAGGCGCTCCGGTACGACCGGACCTGCGAGGGGATCATGTGCGCCGTCGTCTCGCCCGTGGCGGGATGCTTGGCCCACGTCAGGCCCGGCTCGTCGTAGAAGTGGACGCCGTAGACGTTGGGGCGCGTGCGGTCGATGAGGGCGCGCCGGACGACCTTCGCGGTGCCCCCGCCGCGGATGGCGTAGGGGTCCGACCAGTCGCACTCGGAGCGCAGGTCGATCTGGTGGCCGCCGCCCATGGTACAGCAGGACATGAAGTCCACGCCGGCGCGGATGAAGTTCGCCTCGTCGTCGGACCCGTAGTGCCCGAAGAAGAGGTTGTATCCCAGGCTGTCCTCGCCCTGGACGATCTGCTCGTCCTTCTTCTTCGCGCGGCCCCAGTTGACGAGCGTGAAGCTGCTTTTGCGGACGTGGGAATAGACGTCGAACGCGGCGGACGCCGTTCCGCCGTGGGCCGCGGCCTCGACCGAATAGCGGCCCGGCCGGAGGAGCCGGCCGTTGAGGTGCAGGGGCGCCGTGTCGGCGGCGTCGCCGGCCGGCAGGGGGAAGCTGAACGCGAACCGACTGCCGTCGTCGCCCGCGAGCGCGAGCTGGAGGTCCCCCGCCGGGATCGGCCCCGGCGCGCGGCGCACGAGGAGGATCGGGATGTCCTCGTTCGTCTGGTAGGCGGTGCGCTCCAGGGGGAACCGGAGCTGAAGCCCTACCTCGGCGCCGCCGGCCCAAGCCGGGATCATCCCCAGCGCCGCCGCGACCGCCAGGAGAATCCGTTTCGCATCCATGGAGGCCTCCTCATTTCACGGGACCGTGCTTCAGCACGAACTCGACCACGGGCGCCGGGTCGGGGAGCCCGTGGGGGTGGTGCCGGCCGCCGGGCTTCGTGAACACGCGGATCGTCCCGCCGAGCCTCTCGTACCGCTCCTTCACGACCATCGTGTTCTCGTCGTGGGGCACCGCCTCGTCGGCGTCCCCCGTGACCATCACGACGGGGACCTTCGCCTTCGCCAGCGGATCGAGGTTGTCGACGGGATTCAGCTTGTACGCGAGCGCCTCGGCCTCGTCCTTGAAGCCGTAGACTTTCCGGAGGCGGTCCCAATCCCCCTTGCTGCCGGGGCCCTTGCCCTTCCCTCCCGGCCAGCTTTTGAAGTCGCAGACGGCGCCGTCGCCGTAGACGGCGCCGACCGCGTCCGACCGCCGCGCCGCCCAGTTGAAGACGAAGAGCCCTCCCCGGCTGAGGCCCTCGAGGACGGGCTTCTTCGAGAAGCCGTGCTCCTTCGTCAGGAAGTCGTACAGGGCATCGAAGTGCTTCATCGCCTCCGGGCCGCCGTACAGGTTCTGCACGTCCATGTAGACGAGCCACCATCCCTTATCGAGCATCGCCACGTCGAAGGCCGGGAAGGCGTCGAAGAACTCCGCGCGCCAGACCCAGGGGCGGCCGGGCGCGGCCTGTTTGGGCTCGACCGCGAAGCACTTGCGGCCGTCGCACTCGAAGACATGGCGGACATAGCCGCGCCAGGCGTCCGTCCTTCCCGGGAGTTCCTGGGCCTCCCTCCCCCCGGCCAGCGCGAGGCACCCCAAGACCGCTGTCATCCGCACAAGGCCTCCGTGGAATCGGCTGGAATTCACCGCCCCCCCGAACAGAGATACGCCCACGATTGTTCGAACTTCTCAGGGCGCTTCCCTGCTTGACGGGTCGATGGATCATCGAGCCCGGTGCTTTCGCGGTGAAGAACTGCTGGCCTGGCCCGTCCTGCTGGCGATCCTGGTCACGGCCGTCAACGACCACGTCCCGAAGGCGGCCGACCACACGCAAGCGTCTTTCCTGGTCAAGAACGGCCGATCCGACCGGGTGACCTTCTCAACGGAGACCGGCTCGCTCATCTTCAGCGGCTACAGGATCCCCAACAGCGAGCCCGTCACTCTTCTCCTCGCGCCCGGAGAGACCCGATCCGTGGATACCCGGTTCGACTTCGTCTTCCGCGACCATGCCGGCCTGATCCGCCAGGGCGCGGCCGCGATTTTCGTGCCGGGCGAGGCGGTCCTGCCCGACGGCCGCCGCGTCGATTTTCAGATCCCCGTCTCCCTCCGGCCGCGCTAAATCCTTGTCAAGCCGGTCTCCGGACACCCTAATGAGGAGGCCGGGCCCGGACGCCCTCGAAAGGGATTGCCTCTCATGAGCCGCAAGACGCTCGTCTCCCTCCTTCTTGGGCTCGCGGCATGCGCCCGCGGCCCCCTCGCGGCCCCCGATGCGGACGAGCTGATCCTCTGCGGCGACAGGGAGGTCTTCATCCTCGACCGCAAGGCCGGCGGCCGGAAGGTCTGGAGCTGGATCGCGGCCGACCGCCCCGAGATCCCGGAGAACGTGCGAAAGCAGTTCGGGACCACGGACGACTGCAAGCCGGTGGACGGCGGGTCGCGAATCCTGATCACCTCCTCGGGGGGCGGAGTGGCGCTCGTGGAGCGCGCGACGGGCCGGGCCCTCTTCTGGGCGTCCGTCCGGAACGCCCACTCCGCCGAGATCCTCCCCGGGAACCGGGTCCTGGCCGCCAGCTCGTACGGGAAGGACGGGAACCGCCTTGTCCTGTTCGACCTGGCGTCACCGGGGAAGGAACTTGCCGTCTGCGAGCTGTACGGCGCGCATGGGGCGGTCTGGGATCCCGAGGCGCGCCGCGTCTGGACGCTGGGGGAAAAGGAGCTCCATGCCTATGAACTCAAGGACTGGGAGGCCGGGACGCCGGCCCTCTCGCTCTCGCTGAGAATGGACCTCCCCGACGCGGGAGGCCACGACCTCCGGCCGGTCCCCGGCACGCGGCGGCTCGTCGTCACCACCGGCAAGGGCGTCTGGACGTTCGACCGGGAACGCCGCGTCTTCGAGCCCCATGAGCCCCTGGGGAACATGGAGGGGATCAAGAGCGTGGACATCCACCCCCGCACGGGCCGGACCGCCTTCGTGAAGGCCGAGACGAGCTGGTGGTCGTCCCGCGTCTCCTTCCTCAAGCCCGAGGGGGAGATCCGCCTCCCCGGCGAGCGGCTCTACAAGGCGCGCTGGAATCCGTAGCGACGGGATCCGGTGATGTCCCGGCCCGGCTACTTCCCGGCCAGGATCTCCTGGCAGTACTGCTCGAAGGCCTGCACGCACTTCCGGACGTTCTCGGTCTGCTGGGCGTCCCAGACCTCGTACTCGATGGAGAAGACGCCCTGGAACTTCTGGCGCTTCAGCTCCACCAGGATCGCCTTGATGTCGGCCTTGCCCGTGCCGAAGGGGACGTCGCGCTTCCCCTCGTTGAGGTCCTTGAGGTGGAAGGAGGCGATCCGGCCCTCCAGCTTCTTGACCGCGTCGAGGGGGGTGATGCCGGACCGGAGCCAGTGCCCGGTGTCGGCGCAGGCCCCGACGCGCTTGCCGCATCCCTGGACGGCCTTGAGCACGACCTCCGGGTCCCAGTAGGTCGAGGGCTTGGGGTGGTTGTGCAGGGCCAGGTTGATGCCGAACTCCTCGCAGAGCTTGTCGGCCTCCGCCACCTTGGCGGGATTGGGCTCGGAGACGAGCGTCTCGAGGCCCATCTTCTTGGCGAACTCGAAGTCGCCGCGCCCGCAGCCGCCCACGCCGAAGTTGACCGCCTTCACGCCGGCCTCCTGGAGCTTCTTCTTCAGCTCGGCCATGGCGTCGTCGGGCATCCCGGGGCCGACCTTCGCGTCGCCGCCCGGCTTCATCTTCTGGCCGGGGAACATCTCGAGGTAGCGGATGCCGAGGGAGGCGGCGTGGTCGATCGCCTCGAACGTGGTGAGCTTGTTGACCGTCCAGCACTGGAGGGCCAGGCGGAATCCGAGCTTCTCGCCGGCGAGCGGCTTCTGCTGGCCGGGGTCCGCCGAGGCCGCCCACGGGGCGCCGGCCCCGAGGACCGCCGCCACCACCGACAGGGCCAGGATGCGCTTCATCAGGGGCTCCTTTCCGTCCAAAAGGGAAATCGCTCCACCCCAGGGAGCCGCCATTCTACTGCCGGCGGCCCGGGGATCAATGGTTACACGACGGACCCTCCGCGGAGTAGCGCCCTTCCCGCTCCGCCAGCTCGCGGAAGAGCGCCAGCCGCTCCGGCTCCACGCGCGGCGCCACCGAGCAGGCCGTCGAGAAGATGTACGCCCCCCCGGGCTTGCCCGCCGCCAGCGTCCGCCGGAGGTCCTCCTCGCAGGCCGCCCGGTCCTTCCTCAGGAGCGTGTTGACCGAGTCCACGTTCCCCTTGAGGAAGACGCGGCCGCCCAGGAGGCGCTTGGCCTCCTCCAGCTCCACCGTCCCCAGGGGCGGCGGGTCGAGGGTGTCGATGCCGTCGAGGCCCGTCGCCTCCATGAGGTCCAGCCGGTCGCCGATCGCCCCGCACGTGTGGGTGTAGACCGGCAGGCCGGGCCGCGCCGCCTTGACCGACCGGATCAGCCGCCGCTCGTGCGGGAGGACGAACCGTTCGTAGTATTTCCTCGAGATGAATCCCGCCCCGGCAAAGGCGGAGGAGATGAGGATGGCGTCCACGTCCCGCGCGGCGTAGGCCAGGGCCAGCGACTCGGGGGCGGCCGCGAGCCGTTCGAGGATCGCCTCGGCCCGGGCCGGATCGTCGGCCAGCCCGATCAGCCCCCCTTCGTAGCCGAAAAGCTCCATGAAATGCGTGAAGGGGGAGAAGACCTCCGCGTGGACGGAGACCTCGGCGCCGGCGCGGCGGATCACCTCGTCCACGGTCGCCGTCATGTACGGGGGGACCTCGGCGAGAAGCCCCGGCTTCTTCCCGCGAAGGGCGGGGACGTGGTAGACGCCCCAGGTGTAGAGGGGGAAGTCGTCCACCCGGTCGAGGTCGCCGGGCTTGAAGAAGGCAAAGTCGGCGCGGGCCGGCCGGCTCGGGACGGGCCGGTGGCGCGGCGAGTCGTCCCGCGGGAAGGCCGTGGAGGCGCCGTCCTTCCAGGACACCACCTGCCCCTCGGGCGTCTCCTCGATCCGCGCCACGTCCTCCTTCCAGCCGGGATCGCGGCCGGGGATGTTGACGAGGATGCCGTCGAATCCGTACCGCTCCCGGAGGCGGACCAGGGCCTCCGCGAAGCCGGCGCTGGTGAACCAGATGTCGACGGGCGGGAGGCCGGCGTGGAGGAAGCAATGGCCCAGGGAGAGCTGGCACATCGCGGGGACCCGGTCGGGGGTGCCCTTCCGCATCGCCGCGGCCATGCGTTCCTTGGAGGTCATGATTCCCGTCCTTCGCGTCGCCCGCCTACGGCTTGCGCGGCACCGCGGCCGCGTTCCTCATCAGCTCCAGCGCGTACTCCGGCCACCAGCCGCCCGAGGGGGGGCCGCCGCGGAAGGCGCCGTCGGACTCCCCGGGGACCTTGACCCAGAGGAAGGCGTCGCAGAGCGGGTCGCCGGTCTTCGCCGTCGGCCGCTCGCCCACGGCGCGGCCGGGCGGGTTGCACCATCCCATGCCGTCGCGGTCCTGCTCCTTGGGCAGGGGGCCGTTCCCGTTGCGGCTGGTGTCGATGACGAAGTGCTTGCCGCCGACCTCCTGCGAGACCTTCCGGCCGAACTCCAGGGTGTCCTTCGTCCTCTGGAAGTTGGAGACGTTGAGCGCGAAGCCGCGGGCCTTGTCGAGGCCCGCCTGCTGGAGCCGCCGGGCCGCCTCCCGGGCCGGGAGCCACGCGGAAGTGCCCGCGTCGATGTAGACGTCCACCGAGCCGGACCGCGCGAGGATCTCCACCGCGGAGGCCATCATGGCGTACCTCGCCGCGCGCTTCGCCTCGGGGGTGCGGTCCATCAGGCCCAGCGCGTCGGGCTCGAAGACCACCGCGGCGGGTTCCGATCCCACCGCGTCGGCGAACTGGCCGATCCACTTCAGGTAGGCCTCCGACGACGCCTCGCCCCCCTTGGAGAACTGCCCGGCGTCGCGGTCGGGGACGTTGTAGATCGCGAAGACCGGCAGGGCCTTCTGCCGGCGGCACTGGCCGAGGCGCATCTTGGCCGCCGCCTGGACGTCGCCCCCGCAGAGCCAGAACACCACGGGGACCTTCGACAGCTCCTCCATCAGCGCGGCGTCCGCGGGCCGGGTGGACCGCCACTGGGCGGCCTGCCTCGACGCGTTGGTGTTGGGGTCCACGCAGAACTGGACGCCTTCGGACAGGTGGGGCCTGCGCGCGGGAGGGGCCGGGGCGCGCGCCTGGCGGCCCTCGACGGGCGCCAGGGAGGCCGCCAGAACCGCCGCGACCAGGCACCTTTTCATCCCGCTCATCCCTCGAAATAAGATACGCTCGTTCAACCCGCCCCTCCCCCCGGGCGTTCAAGGATAGGTCCTCCATCGAGGGGTCTCACGGTGAACTTCGCCCCCCTCCTTGCCGCGCTCACGGCGGCGGCGCAGGTCCCGCCGCCCCCGCCCGGCGCCGCCTCCTACTACGTCCACGCGGCCTCGGGAGACGACGCCAATCCCGGCACGACGCCGGGGAAGGCATGGAAAACCCTCGAAAAGGCCGGCGCCGCGCCCCTCAACCCGGGCGACCGCCTCCTCCTCGCCGCCGGCCAGAAGTTTCCCGGCACGCTCCGCCTCGGGAAGGA
>CAYNDR010000007.1:0-24135 GCA_964395295.1 uncultured Planctomycetales bacterium | reverse complement strand
GGTGCGGTCGGCCCGCCCCTTGAGGTCGTGATGCGCCTCGGGAAGGAGGTCCGCGGCACGAAAGAGAAGCCCGTCGTCGTCTCCTCCTTCGGGGAGGGGCGCGCCGTGATCGACGCCGGCAAGGGCGACGGCCTCCGCCTCGACGGGTGCGCCTTCGTCCACGTCCGCGAGCTCAATGTGGCCGGCTGCGGCCGGAAGGAAGGCAGTGACGGGAGCGGCATCGTGATCGCCGGCACGACCGGCGTCGAGGTGGACCGCGTGGAGGCCCGCGGGTTCCGCCTGTGCGGGATCCGCGCCGGCGGCGACTCAGGCACCCGCCTCACGAACGTCCGGGCTTTCGACAACGGCTTCGCCGGCATCAGCGTCAACGGCGGAAAGGCGCGCACGCGGGACCTCTACATCGGCCTCTGCGTCGCCCACGACAACCCCGGCGACCCGAAGAACCTCAACAACCACAGCGGCAACGGCATCGTGGTGGGCCAGCTGGACGGCGGCGTGATCGAATACTGCGAGGCGTTCAACAACGGCTGGGACATGCCGCGCCAGGGCAACGGCCCCGTGGGCATCTGGGGGTGGGAGTGCAGGAAGCTCGCCATCCAGCACTGCGTCTCGCACGACAACAAGACGCCAAAGGGGGCCTACGACGGCGGCGGCTTCGACTTCGACGGCGGCATGACCGACTCCGTCCTCCAGTACAACCTCTCGTACAACAACCACGGCGCCGGCTACCTGCTCTGCCAGTACCCCGGCGCGTCCCCCTGGAAGGGCAACGTCTGCCGCTACAACATCAGCGTCAACGACGGCCTGACCAACCACGACAGCGGCATCCACTTCTGGGACGGGCAGAAGGACATCTCGGACGCGCATGTCTACAACAACCTCGTCGTCAACGGCAGGCACGCCGTGAAGTCCACGGGCGACATCGCGGGGCTGGTCTTCTCCAACAACGTCTTCGTCTGCGACGGCGACGCGATCTCGGGGCCGCTCCGGAAGGCGCGCTTCGAGAGCAACCTCTACTGGCCGCGGAAGGGCGGCGCCCTCTTCCGCGACGGGAACCGGGCCATCAAGACGGTCGACGAGTGGGCCAAGGCCGCCGGCGCGGTCGGCCTGGCCGCCGATCCGAAGGTCAACCTGCCCGCGAGCCTGGACCAGTGGCCGCGGGATCCCTCGAAGCTCGCGGCGATGCCCTTCGGCCGCCTGCTCCCCGGCTCGCCGTGCGTCGGCGCCGGCACGGCCGTGCGCGACAACGGAGGCCGCGACCTCTTCGGGGGCCCCGTCCCGGCGGACCGCCGTCCGTCCCTCGGGGTCCACGAGCCGCCGCGGTGACGGCCACACCGGCAGATCCTCACGCCCAGGGGTGCAGGGGCGCTTTGGAGACCGTCCGTGGATGGGCTATTTCTTCGCGGGTCTCCACTCCGGATCGCGGTCGAGCCCGGCGGGGTCGGTCAGGAAAATCGCCATCCCCCAGTTGGCGGCCTGATCGGTGAGGAGGAGACTGGCGATGGAACTGTGTTCGAACAGCATGCAGTGGAGGTCGTAGTGGGCGTTCGCCTGGGAAAACCGTTCGGGCATCAGCAGGATGAACTCCTGTTCCACGAAATACATGGCCCTGGCGGAGAAGGCCACGTCATGCGGGTACAGGCCGTAACAGGAAGTCCGGCCGTCCTGCCACCAATAGACCGACCAGGACGGCGGCATTTCGACACACGGCGCGTGGGCTTCCCATTCCTGCGGGCCGTATCGCCCCCCCATGTACCACCACCAGACGTGCCGGCCCGCGAAATCCCGGCGGGCGCGGTCGGCGATCGCCCGCCCGGTCGCCAGGGGCGTGCCGCAGGCGGGCACGAGCACGTCTCCCCCCTGGTGGAACTGCGCGATGGAATACGGCCGGTCCTGCCGGGTCTTCTCGAGATCGATCGCATCTCTTTCCCGCGGCTGGCCCGGCTCCGCAAGGGGAGCTTCGTAGACGGAAGGATGGAGCAGGGGATAGATCTTCACGGAGAATCGCTCCAGGCGGGCCTTCACCTCGGGCAGGCCCAGCGAGCGGCTGAGCAGTTCCGCGAACGAAAGCAGGCCGAGGGCCGGCATCCACTCATCCTCCGCGTGGAGCATCCCGACGAACACGTATAGCGGCTTGCCCGGATCGCCCAGCGTGAGGCTATAGATGTCGTCCGCCCCCCGCCGCCCGACCACGTCGAGCTTCCATTCGCGGCGAGAGGCGGCGAAGGCCCTGACTTCCGCGGCATACTCCGCGTAGGTCGGTTTCTTCGGCCAGTATCGGCCCCCGCGGACCCCCGGACCCGCCAGGTTCGAGACCGGCACCCACTTGTGGAAGGCGCCGCGGTTGTCCCACCGCTCGTTGGGTTCGTCCATGTCCAGGTCGATGCCGTAGACCTTCCCCTTGCGGACGAAGACGGCTTGCCCGTTCACCGTCGAGACCGCCAGCACCCGGGCGTCGGTCCCCTCCAGGGTCCGCTGGCGATAAACCCCCTTGGCTTCCCCGCACCAGGGGAGCACGTCGCCGGGAGAAAAGCCCCGGAGGGCCGGATCGCCCTCGACGATCCGGATGGACGGGATCGGCTCCGCCCGCTCCGCCTTGAGGCCGGCGCGGATCGCCAGGGTCCGCTCGCCGGCGGGATTCCCCCGGCTTCGGTACCCGGCGAATTCCTTTCCTGCCGCCTCGATCGACCGGATGTCGTACGGATCGATCGGAAGATGGTTCGGATTCTCCATGGCCACGTCGTTCAGTTTCCCGCCGTAGAGGCGTCCGAAGATCGGAAGGTCGAGGACGACGGTGGCGCCAGAATCGATCCATGGGCGGGCCTCTCCCTCGAGGACGATGGCCACGCCCGACTTGGCGGGTTCCCGGGCCAGGACCAGGCGGTCTTTCCACAGCGTCCTGAGCGATTGCACCGCCCGGGAGTTTTCCTTCTCGGTGACCAGATAAACCCTGGATTCCTCCTCCGGAAGCGTGAAACCCACGAGGAAGATGAAGCCCAGCACCTTGGCGCGAGCCCATTCCATGGATCGTCCACGCAAAGGTCCGTCCTTTCTCATTTCCTCCGGCGGTTATCCTCCATGGATATCCGGAGGCACGGTCCGGTTCGCTTCCCCGTCCGGTCCTTCCTCTCGGATCTCCTGACCATTCAATGTCGATCCCGGCCCCGGAGAACCCATATTTTGGAATTGAATCATGACTGCCAGCCGGGCCTCTCCAGGGGCTCCTTGTGGCCCGCCACAAAGCACAGGAAGGGGAAGACCACGCCGCCCATCCCGCAGAAGATCCTTGCCCGTGCGGGAATTCCCCAGGCGGGCTCTTCCGGCTTCGTCGGCGTCCCCGCCTCCACGGGAAAATCCCTCGCCTCGCCCATGCGCCCCATTGTAATCTCTTGGGATGAACATGAGAACGCGCATCGCGGCGCTGGTCCTCGCGGCGGCGGGCGCCTGCCGGCCCGACACCCTGGCGGAAGGGTTCCGCAACCCGCCCATGGAGGCGCGGCCCTCGACTTACTACCTCTGGCTGAACGGCTACGCCAACCTCGCCCACATGGAGAAGGAGCTGGAGGAGCTGAAGGCCAGGGGCCTCGGAGGGCTGTGCCTCTTCGACATGGGCGCGCGCGGGGCGAAGGAGACCCTGCCGCCGCCCGGCCCGGCCTTCCTGGACGACCCGTCGCTGAAGGCCATCGGCACGGCCGTCCGGACCGCCCAGCGCCTGGGCCTCGAGGCGAACCTCTCCGTGTCCAGCAGTTGGGACATGGGCGGGTCGTGGGTCCGGCCGGAGGACGCCAGCATGGAGCTCCTCATCACCCGGACTGACGTCGAGGGGCCCCAGACGTTCTCCGCCACGCTTCCGTTGCCGGCGGTCGCCAAGGCGGCCCCGCGCCGCGCCGACGGCCGACCCGTCTTTCTCCGGGACGTCGCCGTGCTGGCCGCGCCCGCCGTCCGGCCCCTCCCCGGGCACGAGTTCCTCTACAAGCTGGAGGCGGCCTCCGTCCTCCAGCGGGTGGTCTTCCACAACGCGCCCGGGGAGAATCCCGCGAAGGACTTCACCGTGGCAGTATCGACCGTCTCCCCGCGCGACGCCGACCTCCGCGAAGTGGCGCGCGGGTCCCTGCGGCCCGAGGCCGCGCCCCAGGAGTTCGCCTTCCCCCCCGCCGAGGCGCGCTGGGTGCGCCTGCGCGTGCTGAACGGCCACGATCCCCGGAAGGACCGGATCCAGCTGGCCGAGTTCGAGGCCCGGACGGCGGACGGCTTCAACGCGGTCGCCTCCCACGAGGCCGACCGGACCCGCGACGGCGCGGAGCTCGTGCGCGCCAGCTCCGCCCTCGGCCACGAACGGGAGTGGACGGCGGAGAACCTCAACGACGGCTCCACGGCGGGCCCCGGGGGCACGTGGTCGTCGGCCGGCCCCCCCGCGCTGGCGATCGACGATCCCAGCGCGGTGCTTGACCTCACGGGCCGGGTGGACGCGGAGGGCCGCCTGAGCTGGGACGTCCCGCCCGGCCGCTGGGTCGTCTGGCGGTTCACCTGCTCCAACACCGGCGAGCGCCTGAAGGTCCCCAGCCCCGCCTCCGACGGGCTGGCCACGGACCACCTGAGCGCCGCGGCCACGCGCCGGTACATCGGGCACGTCGCCGGGCGCCTGCGCCAGGAGCTGGGCCCCCTGGGAGAGACGGCGCTCAAGTCCCTCTATCTCGCCAGCTACGAGGTCCGCGGCCGGATCTGGACCCCGGACCTGCCCGCCGAGTTCCTGCGTCGCCGCGGGTACGACCTGAAGCGCTTCCTCCCGGTCTTCGCCGGCTGTCTCGTCGGCGGCGAGGAGGCCACGGAGCGGTTCGTCTACGACTTCCGCAAGACGCTCGGCGACCTGCTGGTGGACGCCTACTACCGGACGGCGAGCGCGACGGCGCACGAGGCCGGCGTGGGGGTCGAGTCCGAGGCCGGCGGCCCCGGGCCGCCGATCCACCAGGTCCCGGTGGACGCCCTGAAGGCGCTCGGGGCCGTGGACGTGGTGCGCGGCGAGTTCTGGCCCACGCGGCCGAAGGCGGACCGCCTGTGGGTGGTCAAGGAGACGGCCTGCGGGGCCCACATCTACGGCAAGCGGTTCGTCCACATGGAGGCCTTCACGTCGATGGACCACTGGCGGGAGGGCCCGCAGGACCTCAAGCCCTCCGCCGACCGCGCCTTCTGCGAGGGGACCAACCACATGGTGTGGCACACCCTGGCGCACCAGCCGCCCGAGGCGGGCGCGCCCGGCTGGGTCTACGGCGCCGGGACGCACCTCAACACGAACGTCACCTGGTGGCCGCGGGCGAAGCCTTTCATGGACTACCTGGCGCGCGCGTCCTATCTCCTCCAGCAGGGCCTGTTCGCGGCCGACGTGCTCTACTACTACGGGGACCAGGGCTACAACTTCGTCCCGCCCCGGCACGTGGACCCGTCGCTGGGCTTCGGCCACGACTACGACGTGACCAACGCCGAGGTGATCCTGACCCGGCTCGGCACGCGCGACGGGCGCCTCGTCCTGCCGGATGGGATGAGCTACGAGCTTCTCGTCCTTCCGGACCGCGAGGACATCGACCTCGACGTGCTCCGGAGGATCGAGGAGCTGGTGAAGGCGGGCGCCACGGTGGTCGGGCGGAAGCCGGTCCGGGGCAACGGGCTGACCGACCATCCCCGGCGGGACGCGCACGTGAAGGAAGTGGCGGACCGCCTCTGGGGCCCCTGCGACGGCGCCGCGGTGCGCGAGCACAAGGTCGGCGCGGGCCGGATCGTCTGGGGCCGGCCCCTCCGCGAGGTCCTCCGGGAACGGGGAATCGGGCCGGACTTCGCCTTCGCCTCAGCGCAGGCGGACGCGGACCTCGACTTCGTCCACCGCCGGACGGCGGACGCCGAGATCTATTTCGTCCGCAACAAGCGGCCGCGGGAGGAGCGCGTGGAGGCGGTCTTCCGCGTCCGGGGCGGGGCGCCCGAGGTCTGGCGGCCCGACACCGGGGAGATCCGCCGGCAGTACGTCTACGAAAAGGCCGCCGGCGGGGTGCGGGTGCCCCTCGCGCTGGATCCGGACGGGTCGCTGTTCGTGGTCTTCCGCGGGGCGGCGGACGCGCCGCACCTGGTCGAGGCCGGCGCCGAGGTCCTGCGGTTCGACGGCCGCGAGGCCGAGGTCCTGGCGTTCGCCGGGGGCCCGATCCGGCTGAGGGCGGCGGACGGGCGGGCCGCGGAGATCGCGGCGCCCGCCCTGCCGGCGCCGCGCGAGATCGCGGGGCCGTGGCGCGTGGAGTTCCAGCCCGGCCGGGGCGCGCCCGGGTCGGCCGACTTCGAAGACCTCGTCTCCTGGACGCTCCGCCCCGAGGAGGGCATCCGGTATTTCTCCGGGACGGCCGCGTACCGGCGCGAGATCGAGGTGCCCGCCGACTGGCTCGCGGCGGGCCGGAGGGTGATCCTGGACCTCGGCCGCCTGTGGACCCTCGGGGCCGTTTCCGTGAACGGGCAGTCCCTGGGCGTGGCCTGGAAGCCGCCCTTCCGCGTGGACGCCACGGAGGCCCTGCGGCCCGGCGCCAACCGGCTGGAGATCGAGGTGACCAACACGTGGTCGAACCGCCTGATCGGCGACGCCCAGCCCGGCCAGAAAAGCCGCATCACCCGCACCAACATCACCCAGACGAACGGGGTGCCGTGGGCCAGGGCGGCGCTCCAGGAATCCGGCCTGTTCGGCCCGGTGCGCCTCGTCCCGGCGGCGGCGGTCCGGGGGACCGTGGGGCCGTGAGGACGGATATCCCCGGCGGGCGGACCGCGGTTGCGGCGGCGGTCCTGATTGCGGGGCTGGGCATGGCGTGCGGTCCGCAGGAGGAAGACTGGCCGGGGCGGAAGCGGGCCCGGGAACTGGCCGGGGAGAAGTTGCCCACGCCCTTCGAGGACCTCAAGCCCCTCTACAAGCTCATGGGGAAGCCTCAACCCGGCGACTGGCTGGCCCGCCACCAGGAGGAGGGGCAGTCTTTCGCCGACTACAAGAGCTACGACCCCATCCGCCCCAACCGGCGGCACAAGACCATCTACATCCAGCCGATGGGCGAGTTCACCGCCGACCAGGAGAAGATCATCCGGCTGGCGGCGGAGTACATGCGGCTCTACTTCACGGTCCCCGTGGAGACGAAGCCCCTCATCCCGCTGACCGACGTGCCGGCGGAGTCCCGGCGGGAGCGCTTCGGCACCACCCAGATCCTGACCAGCTGGGTTAGGGAATCCGTCCTCAAGCCCCGCCGCCCGGACGACGCGCTGGCCTTCCTCGCCTTCACCTCGAACGACCTCTGGCCCGGCCCGGGCTGGAACTTCGTGTTCGGGGAGGCCTCCCTCAACGACCGCGTGGGGGTCTGGTCCATCCACCGCAACGGGAACCCCTCGGAGTCCGAGGCGGCCTTCCGGCTGTGCCTCCTGCGGACGATCAAGACTGCCACCCACGAGGCCGGCCACATCCTGACGATGTACCACTGCCTCGCCTACGACTGCAACATGAACGGGAGCAACCACCGGGCGGAATCGGATTCCCGCCCCCTGGCGCTGTGCCCCGCCTGCCTGGCCAAGCTCTGCTGGAACACGGGCTGCAATCCCGCCCGGCGGTACGAGGACCTGCTGCGGTTCTGCGAGCGGGAGAAGCTCAAGGACGAGGCCGCCTTCTTCCTCAGGGCGCTCCAAGCGGTGCGGGCCGCCGGGAAATAGCGCCCCCCATGCCTTGATTCGAGAGCCCCATGGGGTACACTTCTCCCGGGTCGTCCTTATGAGGGAGGAGTGGAGGATTCTTCGGGTCCATCCGAGGACCGCCTCGGCTTCCTGCTGGGGAACCTGGCGCTCAAGAGGGGGCTGGTCACTCCCCAGCAGCTCCGCGAGGCGCTGAGCGCGCAGAGCCGCGAGGCCGCCGCCGGGCACCCGGCGAGGCTCCTGGGAGACGTCCTCGTCGCCCGGGGCGCGATCTCGAAGGCGCAGCTCCAGGCGCTGCTGGCCGAGCAGGGGGGCCGCAGGCCGGCCGCCCCTCCTTCTCCGGCGCCCGGGCGCGCGGGGGCGTCGCTGGGCAAGTACCTCCTGACGCGGCAGCTCGGCCGGGGCGCGATGGGGGTCGTCTACGAGGCCGTGGACTCCGAGCTCGACCGCAGGGTCGCCCTCAAGCTCCTCCTCGCCGGCTCCAGCGCCGATTCCGGGGAACTGTCCGCCGAGGAGGAGCGCTTCGTCCGCGAGGCGCAGGTGTGCGCGACCCTCAAGCATCCTCACATCGTGGGCGTCTACGAGGCCGGCCTCATCGACGGGAAGCGGTTCATCGCGATGGAGCTCATCGAGGGGCGCCAGATGAACGACTGGCGCAAGACGGGGTCCATCACGGTGAGCCGCCAGGTGACGCTCCTGCGCGACGCGGCCCTCGCCGTCGGAATCGCCCATTCGCGGGGCATCATCCACCGCGACCTGAAGCCCCAGAACATCCTCGTGGACGGCCGGAACCAGCCGCACGTGGCCGACTTCGGGCTGGCCAAGACCATCCGCCACAAGATGGACGATTCCCTCACGATTGCCGGGACGGTCATGGGGACCCCCGCCTACATGAGCCCCGAGCAGGCGGCCGGCGAGAAGAAGATCGACCGGCGGACGGACGTTTACGCCCTCGGCGTCATGCTCTACGAGATCCTGACCGGCCGGGTGCCCTTCCGGGGGGACAGCCCGGTCGAGATTCTGATGAAGAAAATGCGCGAGCCGGTCCCCCCGCCCTCCACCCTGATCCGGGGCGGGGGCCTGGACTCTGCGATCGAGGCCGTATGCCTCAAGGCGCTCGCCCGGAATCCCCAGGACCGCTACCCCACGGCGCAGGCGCTTGCCGATGACCTGACCCGCTGGCTCAAGGGCCAGGAGGTCAAGGCCGCGCCCCCCCGGGAGGAGAAGAAGTGGACCCGCCGCCACCTGGCATACGCCGGCGCGGCGGCCGGGGGGCTGGTCCTCATCGTCGTCGTGCTGATCCTCCTCCTGAAAAGGCGCCCGGAGTACCCCCTCCCGATCGAATGGGGCCGGCTCGGCAAGTCCGAACAAGTTCTGGCCGGCCGGGAGGACGCGCTCCGTAAGGCCAGGCTCGACAACGACACGGACCTGGAGCGGGCGGACCGGATGCTGGCCGCCGGCCGAGCCGCCGAGGCGCACGACTTGTATAGCCTCGTCCTGGCAAGGGACGAGGGGAACGCCCGGGCACTCGATGGGGTGCGCCGGGCCCAGGAGCGGATGGACGAGCGCCGGAAGGAGCTTGAACCGCGCGCTGGGGAAGGCGATCCGAAGGCTGGCGACGAGACCAGGGAGATCGCCCGGACCCTCGAGACGCCGCCTCCGGCCCCGGCTCCGGCGCCCGTCCCCCTGCCCGCTCCCCCTTCCGGGGGCGGCCCCAACGCCCTCCTCTTTGTCGCCGGCGACCAGGGGCGCACGGCGGGACTGACCCTGCTCAAGTCCAGCGACGGCCCCTGGGAGGTAATCCAGCGCGGCGACAGGGCGGTGATCCGGCCAACCCCGAACCCCGGCGGCAACAAGCGCCTCTATTTCGACGTGGAGGATGTCTGGGCGAAAACCGCCGGGGTGGTCGAGATGGAGGTCCTCTGCATCCGGGAATCCGCCAACGCGTATCTCGAGCTCCAATACGACTCCATGGAGAACGAGCCCAATTTTGGAGGAAGCTACAAGAGGGCGGCGGCGTCCCGTCCGGTGACCGACGCCCTCGGGACCCGGTTCGTCTTTCTTCTGCCCGACTCCCGCTTCGAGAACCGCCAGCACACCCGGGCCGACTTCAGGCTGGGTCTCAGGGACTGCCTCGTCCGGGAGGTCACGGTCCGGCACCGGCCCCCCTCTCCGGACGCGGCGGGCCCGCTCCGCGGCGTCCCGGTGAAGGCCGGAGAGCTCCGCGAGGGGCTGACCTGCGAAATCTACGAAGGAACCTCCTTCAACCGCCGCGCGGCCTCCCGCGTGGACCGCCGGATCAATTGCGATTTCTCGGCGGGAAACGGCCCCGAGGGCCTGACAGTGAACTACTCCATCCGGTGGTCCGGCTACTTCCACGCCCGGGTCTCCGGCCGGTATCTGTTCCAGACCCGGAGCGACGACGGAGTCCGGCTGAAGATCGACGACGTGATGCTGATCTCGGACTGGACCGTTCACGAGGTCAGGACCGCCCTGGCCGAATGCACGCTGGAGGAGGGATACCACCCGGTCACGCTGGACTATTACCAGCAGGAAGGTGGAGCCTCGATCAACTTGGTCTGCTTCGCCCCCTCAGGGACCCGGATGGCCCCTCTCGACCCCCCTCCCTTCTCCTACTCCGCCTCTGAGATATCCCGTCCCCCCGATCGGCCCGGCGGGGCGGGATTCGCGGTCCCGATCGATCGGCCCGCCCTCGGCGGCCACCGGCAGGGGGTCGTTTGTGTCTCGTTCTCCCCGGACGGGAAATGGATCGCTTCGGGCGACTACTCCGGGGCGGTCCTCCTCTGGGACGCGGCCTCGGGGTCCGTGAAGGCGCCTCACCAGCGGATCGCGGGGGTTGCCTTCTGTATCACCTTCTCGCCGGACAGCCGGTTCCTCGCCTCGGGGAGCGGAGGCTCGGAGAAATTAAGGCTCTGGGACGCGGCCTCGGGGACCCCGCAATGGTCGGTTCCGGGTCCAGAGCCCATCGTGTTCGGCGTCGCCTTCGCCCCCGACGGATCCCTGGTGGCCACGGCGGGCGCGGACGGCACCGTGCGTCTCCGCGAGACCGGCACCGGCGCGGAGAAGGCCGCCCTCGGGGGCCACTCCCCGAGCGCCACCTGCGTGGCCTTCTCGCCTGACGGCAAGCGGCTTGCGGCCGGCAGCACGGGGAAGCCGGTTGTCCTCTGGGAGGTCGCCGGCCCCCGCAGGCTGACGGCCCTGGAGGGCCATCAGGCGGGGATCAAGTCCGTGGCGTTTTCCCCGGACGGCCGCTCCCTCGCCTCGGCGAGCGACGACGGCACCGTACGGCTCTGGGACCTCGACTCTGGGAAGACCCTCCATCGTCTGGAGGGCCACCGGGGGACCGTCAACTCGGTCGCCTTCCTCCCGCAGGGGGCCCTGTTGGTCTCATCCGGCGGGGACAAGACGGTTCGGGGCTGGGAGGCGTCCTCAGGTCGGGAGGTCTGGAAGCTGGAGGGATTCAGCTGGCCCATCATGAGCCTCTGTTTCTCTCCCGACGGGAGGCGCTTGGCGGGCGCCTGCCAGGACTGGTCGGTGAAGCTCTGGGAAATCCCCGCCGCCGCCCCCCCTCCGACGCGCGCGAGGAACGCGCCCGCCGTCCAAGTGGTGGTCCCGGCCCGCGCGGCCTGGACCGACACGGGGATCGACGTCCGCGCGGGGGACGAGATCGTGTTCTCGGCCACGGGCTCGTGGTCCTGCGATCCGGGCCTCCCTCTCGTGGGCCCCCGGGGGGATCCGAAGGCCAAGTTCCAGGATTCGAAGTATCCCCGGCCGACCAACAACGCCATGGCCCTGCTGGGCCGCGTGGGCCCGGAGGGCCTCCCCTGGGTCGTGGGCCTGGACGTCCTCATGCCCATGCCCGGGACTGGACGGCTCTACCTGGGCCCCAACGACTGGGGATACGACAACAACCGCGGCGAGATCCAGGTGGCCTTCGTCCCCCCTGAACAGCCCGCGGCGCCGCTCACCGACGCGCCGGCCGCCCTATGGAAGCTGATCCTCCCGGCGGGTGCGGACTAGGCGGGCAAGACCGTCCCTCTGCCCCGTCCGGACTTCACGGACGACACCGTGACCATCTCCCGGGTGACCAAGGATGGCCTGAAGGTCCGGCGCCGGCTAGGCGAGGGGATCGCGGAGGTCGATGAGCCGCTGGCCACCCTCCCCGTCCGGACGCTGTCCGAACTCTTCCGGCTCGCCTTTCCCAAGCCCGGCGGGAACCAGCAGCTGGCGGCCGCCCTGGCGTTCGCGGCCCGGGGGGACTTCGACCGCGCCTACCGCCACCTGGACTCGGCACGCTCCGCCAAAGTCGACATCGACAAGGCCGCGCGCCAGATTCTCGATCGCGAACTGGAGGGGATCAAGGGCGACACCAAGGCGGTCGAGCGGGTGCTCAAGAACCGCTCGCGGCACCTCCCCGAAGACGTGAGGCGCGCCTTCACGCCCGGGCGTCCCGAGTGACCCCTCCCGCCGGAAGGCCTGGGCCGGCAAGCCCCTGGCGGCCACGATATCTCCTGCCATGGGCCAGGGCGGCGCTCCAGGAATCCGGCCTGTTCGGCCCGGTGCGCCTCGTCCCGGCGGCGGCGGTCCGGGGGACCGTGGGGCCGTGAGGAGCCCCCCGGCCCAAGGCCGGCCGCGCGTCCCCTTCACGCGGGGAAGAGCCGGTGCACCGAACGGATGGCGAGGTGATGCTTCTCCAGTTTCTGGGTGAAGATCTCCCAGCCCTTCGAGGAGCGGACGCCGATGACGTTGATCGACCGCGAATCGATGTCGTAGTTCAGCCGGCCGTACGCCTCCTGTCCCCTGACCTTCATGCGTTCGTGCAGTTGAAGGCCGGTCTCCTCGTGCGGCTGGAGGTGGGTGACCTCGACCTGGCCGGGCTGGCCGCCGGCCCGGGCCACGAAGGTGCATCCGGTGAGCTTGGCGGTCAGCATGATGTCGGGGCCGGTATTGCCGAGCAGGCACCAGGCCGGACCCGCACTGCTCTTCCCGGTGTAGATGCCGACCGCCGGGAAGGAATCGCCCTCGCCGTTCTGGAACTGTTTGAAGCTCACGCGAAAGGCCGAGGTCTTGTGCATCTTGAAGGTCTTGAGGATGGTCCCCGGCCGGCGGGCGTCGCCGGGGGTGTAGTTGGCGAAGAAGGCTTGCGTGACTCCCGAAATGGCGCAATCGAAGGTATTGAGGATCGGATACCGCTTGAGGAAGTCGGCCGGATTGGCGCGCAGTTTCTGGAGGGCGGCCGTCGGGCGCATCCAAAAGCCCGACTTCCAGTTGGACTCGAAGAAATCCTTCCATTGGGGATCAAGGGGCGGCATGGTCGGCTCCAGAAAAAATTACGGGCGGAGAAAAACCGCTGTCGTGTACCGCCGAACGCATGCGGCAATTCAAGCGCGAATGGGCGCCGGATTCAATGGAAACCGGGCGGCGATGAGGCGGGAGAAGGCCGGCCCGGAGGCGGCCTCTTCCGGGGCTTCGGCCCGACGAATGAATGAACCTCCCGGGGGCCTCAAGCGCTTAACGGGCGGATGCGCTCTCGGGAGACGATATGAGACACGCCCTCTTTCCCCTGGCCCTGGCGGCCTGCGCCGGCTGTGCCAGCTACGCCCTGGACCTCCCCATGGCGCGGTTCCAGGAACCCCCGACAGGATTCGGGCAGGAAAAGCCCGCCGCCGGGGCGGGGATTCACGGGCGGGCTGGGGGCCCCCCGGCCCCGCCCATGCCCGGCGCGCCGACGGATGCGGCCGCCCGGCAGATCGTCTACGCCGCGCGGCTCAGGATCGTCGTCCACTCCGCCGAGCCCGCCCTCGTGGAGGCCCGGGCGATGGCCGAGGAGGCCGGCGGCTACCTCCAGGAGCAGACGCGGGACCGCGCCGTCCTCCGCGTGCCGGCCGCCCTGTTCCGGTCCGTCCTCGACCGGCTGGAAGGGCTCGGGAGCGTCGCCGACCGCGAGGTGCGCGCGGAGGACGTGACCGAACAGCATGTCGACCTCCAGTCGCGCCTGCGGAACGCCCGGGCCGTGGAGGCGCGCCTGAAGGAACTGCTGGCCAAGGCCAAGGACGTGAAGGAGGCCCTCGAGGTCGAGGCGGAGCTGAAGCGGCTGGGGGAGGAGATCGAGCGGATGGAAGGCCGCCTGAAGCTCCTCGACCGCCTCGTGGCCTTCAGCACGATCGCCGTGGAGTTCCTCGGCAAGGCGCCGGTGCCCGAGGCGATCGCGCCCCGGGTCCGTCTGCCCTTCCGGTGGATCGGGGGGCTCGACCTCGAGTCCCTCGTCGAGCAGGCGTCGCGCCACGCCCTGCGCGGCGCGGGCGCGTTCCAACAAGGAGCCAGACCATGAATCCGAAACCGGTCCTCGCGGCCGTCCTCCTGGCCTGCGCGTCTTCCGCCGGCTGTGCGGCCCTGATCGATCCGCCGCCGGGGTACGTCCCGCTCCGGGAGACGGGAGACTACGACTTCCTGGCCATCAGCGCCCGGGGGAACACGCTCTCCGCGAGCGGGCGCGGGAACGAGGGGGGCAAGCCGGCCGACCTGGCGTTTTGGGCGGAGGCCTTCAAGCACGAGAAGGTCGAGCTCGGCCGCTATCGGCTCCAGGCCGAGCAGGAAATCCGCACCGAAGCCGGGCGCGAAGGCCGGCTCCTCGACCTCCGGCTCGGCCAGGGCGCGGCGGAGTACACGTGGCTCGTGGCCCTCTTCGTGGACCCCTCGCGGATCGTGACGGTCGAGGCGGGTGGCCCCACGGCCCAGATCGCCCCCGACCGGGAGAAGCTCCTCGGGGCGATGCGGACGCTCCGCCGCTGAGTCGCGGGGGGTCGCCGAAGGAATGGCCGTGGCCCTTGTCCGGCTCAGGCCAGTCCTTGCCGGCGTACTCCCCGAGGTCGGGGACCTCCGCGCCGTCGCCCAGCGCCCCGGCGGCCTCGTTGTTGGCGTGGGGATTCGGCCTCGTTGCGGATCGGGCCCTTTCTTATTATGGCGCCCGCCACCTTCCCGGGGCTGTATAATCAACCCGCTTCTTTTCCGAAAGGTTTGCCCCCGATGAAGCCGGCCCGCCTGCGATCCCTTGCCGGGGCGTGGATCCTCGCGGGAGGCCTGCTCCCCGGGCTGTACGCCGCGCAGGAGGTGAAACCCGCCGACCTCCTGAAGGAGGAAGACGGCCTCGAGTTCCGGTTCGGCGTCTACCCGTCGCTGGACCGCCTGCGGCTCATGGTGCTCCGGCCCCCCGCCCCCTTCAACCGCTGGGAGGCCATCCTCTCGACCCGCGCGGGGGCCGAGCTCGCGCGGTGCGGAGGCGGCCTCCCGTTCCCGAAGGCCGGCGAGACGATGAAGACGCCCCCGCTCGCCGCCGGCGCCTACGACGTCCGGCTCGTCCTCTCCGCGCCGGACGGGACGCGGCGCGAGATCCGCCGCGGCTTCGAGCGGGAGCGCTTCGAGTGGGAGGATTCGACGCTGGGGCGGGACCGCGTCGTCCTGCCGCCGTTCACGCCGCTGGCGGTCGAGGACGCGGGGGCCCGCGTGGCGTGCATCCTGCGCCGCCACGAGATCGACGGCACCGGCCTCTGGAAACAGGTCTCCAGCCAGGGACGCGACCTCCTGGCCTCGCCCATGCGGCTGGAGTTCGAGGCGGAGGGGAAGACCTACGCGGCCGCGGGCGGGCCCGTGACCTTCTCCGAGAAGTCGCCGGACCGCGTGGCCGGGGAGGCGGCGTGGACCGCCGGACCCTTCCGCGGCCGGACCGGATTCCAGTTCGACTACGACGGCGCGATGCGGACCACCCTCCGCCTGGAGCCGTCCGGGGCGCGCGTCGAAGCCCTGCGGCTGGTCATCCCCATGAAGACCTGCGAGACGCGGCTCATGCACCCGGTCACCGACCTCCTGCGGTTCCACTACGCGGGGCGGATCCCCGACGGCTCGGGAACTCTCTGGGACTACGGCGGGAAGCGCCGCGAGGTCCGCTACACCGAGACCGGCAAACCCGACCCCGACGGGAAGGTCTGGGACTCCCGCCACGTCGGCCGTTACCAGCTCCCCGCCCCGTTCGTGCCGTACATCTGGCTCGGCGGGCCGGAGCGCGGGATCTGCTGGTTCGCCGAGAACGACCGCGACTGGAGCGTGGACCGCGACAAACCGGTCCTGGAGATTCGCCGGCAGGGCGACGTCACTTCGCTGGCCGTCCGGTTCGTCACGCGGCCCGTGGCGATGTCCCGCGCCCGGGAGATCACGTTCGGCCTCATGGCCACGCCGGCCAAGCCCATGCCCGCGTCGCCGGCGAGTTTCCGCCGCTGGTGGACGGGGGAGCCGGTCCCCGAGTCGAAGGACGTCGTTCAGGTGGGGTTCATGGGGGCCTGCTACTACTGGGGCGCGCCCGGGCCGTGCTGCGCCTTCTACCCGGCGTTCCGGGACTTCGGCATCTTCGACGAGTTCGCGCGGCTCCGCCGGGGCGGCGCCCGGGACCCCGGCTTCACCGACCGCTGGCTCTCCCGCTTCACCGCGCCGGAATACGCTTCAGAGCTGAAGACGTACCGGGCGCACGTCGACTGGTCCGTGAACTTCTTCTCCGGCGGGAAGTGGCCGGGGCGTCCCGAGGCGGGCCGGACGGCGTACGTCATCCCCTACACCAACGCGCGCGCCATCAACTGGGGCCCCGAGGCGCGGACGTTCGCGGACGAGTGGAGCACGATCGACGTCGCCGACCCGCGCTGGCCGTGCGAGGAGCGCTTCGTCCGGAACCGGTCCGGCGGATTCACGCTCGCCGCCTACGGCAAGTCCATCGCCCCCTCGGACACCGGCGGCATCGCGTACGCCGTCGATCCCGTCCCGAGCTGGCAGGACATGGTCCTCCACTACCTCCGGCGGATGCTGGGCACGTTCGCCGACGGGATCTACTTCGACGACTTCTTCCTCTCCCCCAACTACGGCCCGCTCGGGCCGGGCTACGTGGACGACGAGGGCAGCCTCCGGCCCGGCGTGAACCTCTTCGCTTTCCGGGAACTCGCCCGGCGCCTCGCCGTGATTCAGCACCAGTCGGGGCGGCGGCCGCTCATCTTCATCCACATGACGAACGCCAACATCGTGCCGATGCTCTCCTTCGGCACGATCCTGCTCGACCACGAATGGCGGGACCAGGGCGAATTCAAGGAGAAGGACTTCCACGACCGCCTGACCCTGGACGATGACGACGGCCTCCTCCTGGCCCAGAGCACCGGGCTCCAGAGCGGCTGCCTGGGCATCGTCCACGACCTGTTCCACGGGAATCCCCGGCGGCGTCGGAGCGCCCTGGGCGCCGCCCTGACGCACGAGATGCGGTTCTCCGCCTCCGGGGACGCCGACGGCAGCCGGGTCGGCGGGCTTCTCTGCGCCTTCGGCTACGGACTGCCGGATTGTCGCGTCTGGCGCTGGTGGGACGACGGATCGCCCGTGAAGACGGCCGGCGCGGCGGCGAAGACCCTTGCCCTGGCGCGCGGCGGGAAGGCCATGATTGTCGCCGCGAGTTACGGCCCGGAGGGGGAGGTCATGCTGGACCTGGACCTGAAAGCCCTTGGCCTGCCCGAAGGGGCGGCGGCGCGGAACGCCGAGACGGGGGCGGCCGTCCGGAGCGTCACGCCAGGGCGGTATGCCGTCCCTCTCGCGCGGCACGACTTCTGCCTGGTTCGGATCGAGTAGCCATCCCACGACGGAGGAGAACCATGGACAAGCCTCGCGACATCACCCGGCGGGCCTTCTGCGGGGCCGCGGCCGCCGCGGCCCTCGCCGCCGCGGCGCCCCCGGCGAGGGGCGGAGTCAAGTTCTTCAAGACCCTGGGGGCGGGCTCTCTCGGGGTGAAGGCCGACTCGCGCCGGGCCCTGGAGCTCGCCGTGCAGTACGGATTCGAAGGCATCGACCCGCGGCCGGGCGACTTCGAGAAGGCCTCCGAGGCCGACCTCGGCGCCTGGCTGGAGGCAATGAAGGCGAAGGGCATCCGGTACGGCGCCGCCGGGCTGCCGGTGGACTTCCGGGGGGACGACGACCGGTTCCGGAAGGACCTCGACCTGCTGCCGGGGCGGGCGGCCCTGCTGCGGCGGCTGGGGGTGACGCGCACGGCCACGTGGATCACGCCGGGCCACCCCGACCTGCCCTTCGCGGAGAACTTCGAGCGGCACCGTAAACGCCTGGGGGAGGCCGCCCGGGTGCTCAAGGACCAGGGCCTCCGGCTGGGGCTGGAGTTCGTGGGGCCGAAGACGTCCAGGGCCCGCGCCCGCCACCCCTTCATCCACGACCAGAAGGGCATGATGGAGCTGGCCTCGGCCATCGGCACCGGGAACGTGGGGCTGCTGCTGGACAGCTGGCACTGGTACACCTCGCACGGGACGGCGGAGGACCTGCTGAAGCTGAGGAACGAGGACGTCGTCCACGTGCACGTCAACGACGCGCCGGCCGGCATCCCGGTGGACGAGCAGATCGACAACCGGCGCCGCCTGCCGGCCACCACCGGCGTGATCGACCTGAAGGGATTCGTCAACGCCCTCGTCCGGATCGGCTATGACGGCCCCGTGGAGTGCGAGCCCTTCGACGCGGACCTGCGCGCCCTGGAGGAGCGGGCGATTCTCGAGCAGACCCGGGACGCCCTTGACCGCCTGTGGGGATTGGTGGCGCGGGACTGATCGTCCCCGTCACTTCCCCGCCACCTCGCTTGTCACGACGGTTTGGTTGAGCGCCGGGGCCGTGGCCGGCCAGACGAGCTTCGTCCCGCCCGCCTCCGCCTCGAGGTAGTACTCGACGGCGGTCGCGCCCGCCGGCGCCGCCGGCAGCGTCCCCCGGTAAACCCGCCGCGCCACGTGCCTGAGGGGGACCTTGGCGAAGTCCCCCTTCCCCATAGGCCGCCAGTGGAGCGTCACCGCGGGCGCCCCGTCGTCGCCCTTCCCGCAGCCCGGCGTCAGGACCATCGCCTTCAGCGCCAGCGCCTCCCCCGGCTCCGCGACCGTCCGCACGGTGGGCACGATGATCCGCGCCGGACCCGCGTAGGTCATCGAGAGCTGGGCCTCCGCCGGGATCGGGCCGCCCAGGGCGGCCTCGATCGCCGCGTCGTGGCCCGTCACGTGTTTCTGCTGGCGGCGGTTGTGCTGCTCGAGGTTGGAGATCGTCCCCAGCTCCCCCGGCGTGTCCGTGGCCGCGAGCTGGTGCGTCATCATCCGCTCCCACGCGCGCGCCAGCTCGAGGCGGATCGGCACGGCCTTCCCCGCCAGCTCCTTCTTCTTCGCCTCGTCCGTCTCCTTCTTGAGGGCGTTCATCACGTCGTTCAGGCGCCCCCGCGCGCCGCCGGCCTCGGCCATCGCGGCCATGAAGCGGTACGTATGGAGCCAGTAGTCGAACCGCTCCAGGTTCCCCGCGCCCTTCACGGAGGGCCGGAGCGCCGAGAGCTCCTCCACGAACGCGTACCTCGCCTTCACGTCGACCTTCTCGTCCTTGATGTCTCCGGGGCCGCTCTTCCAGGTGGACGGCTCGGGGAGGTTCACCCCGTCCGTCTTCGCGAAGATCCTCCCCGCCGCCTCGCCGACCTCGGGGCCGAAGTGCGCCCTCGCGAAGTCCACGTAGAAGGCCTCGACGGGCATGGTCCGGTCGCGCCCCTTCCCCGGCTTGGCCTCGGCCACCGCCGCGTCCGCCCCGTAGTCCTTCCACGCCTCGCCGCCGCAGTTGACCTTCTTGACGAAGTTCTTCCCCTCGATCACGATCCCCGCGACGCAGGGCAGCTCGACCTCCCGCTCGAAGTCGATCGAGAGCCAGCCGTCCTTGACCTCGACGTCCGCGACCTTGAAGTCGAGGGCCCTGTTCTTCCCGACCTTCGCGAAGAGGTCGAGCTTCCGGAACGCCTGCCGGTTCTGGACCTTCGCCCCGAAGACGCGCTTGCCGGCCTCCCCGTAGTGGGGCTCGTTGAGCTTGAGCGTGACCCTATAGGAGCCGTTGGGGACCTGGAAGCGGTAGCCGTCCACGTCGTAGCGGACGACCTGGTAGACGGGGTCCTCGTCGGTGTCCTCCACGGGGGCGGTGAACCGGGCGACCTGGCCCCCCATCGGGCCGGGGACGCGGACGGCCGGTCTCGGCTTCGCCGGCGTCATGTCGAAGTCCTTCGGCAGCCAGGACATGTCCCACGCCGCCTGCGCCAGGGCCGAGACGTTCTGCGACAGGATCTTCGTCCTCCAGTGGATCCCCAGGAGCCCCGTGCAGCCCAGGCGCTTCGCGTCCGCGGCGTCGTGCCGCATCCGCCCCGCCCACGGCTGGGGCCCCACGAGGTTCGGGTCGTTCTCCATCCACGGGATCGCCCACTTGGGGCGGTCGGCGACGTTGGCGAAGCCGGCCTCCACGGGGTCGTGCCCCACCTGCCGGTTGATGCAGCTCATGGGGACCTTCCGGGGGAGGATCTTGTCGAGCGCGGCGCGGTCGTTCTGGGGCCCCAGGACCCAGCCGCAGGTGGCCAGCGTGAAGGGGTGGCCCAGCGACTCCAGCGCCCCGAGCGCGGCCTCGACGTCCCTCACCGTGGCCTCGAACTGCCCCGGCTTGTTGCCCCCCCACGTCCAGTCCTCGGGGGTCCAGAGCCAGTAGTAGTCCACGGGGTAGAGCTTCGCGATCCGCCGGAACATTGCCGTGTAGACCTCCTTCACCACGGCGGGGTCCTTCGGGTCCTTGCCCTGGGACTGGAGCCGCTCCCGGACGATCTTCGGGATCGTCAGCGGCGTCTCCGTCCCGATGCAGATCTTCAGCCCCAGGGCGCGGCCGAAGGCGAACGACTCCCCGAGCATCTTCGCGGTGCGGGCGAAGAGCTCGATGCCCTCCTCGGGCGTCTTGGGCCTCGGCATCAGCCCGTCCTGCACCTCCGGCCCGAAGTCGTCGGCGGCGAAGAGGGCGGCGGCGCCCGCGCAGAAGTCGCCCGTCTTCATCGCGGCGTAGCCCCACATGCCGGGGCGCGCCGTGTTGGCCCACTGCGAGGGATAGGCGAAGCGGACGGCCCCCGAGGCGTCGAGGTCGGCGGGCGAGCCGATCCACACCAGCGGCTCCGGCCCCACGCCGCCCTCCGGGTAGCAGTGCAGGCCGAAGAAGTTCATCCGCATCTTGGCGAGCTGGGCGAAGTAGGCCAGATAGTCGTCGCGGTCCCACCAGTCCGGCCCCTCGGGGAAGTCGTGGAAGGGCTGGATGCCGCGCGTCTCGAAGAGGGGCTTGCCGACCTCGTCCACGTCGGGGATCGCCCAGGGGATCCGCCCGTCCGGCACGACGTCGCCGTGGACGTAGAACCGCACCCCCAGGCGCTCGGCCAGGCGGTACGCGGCGTAGAGGGTCCCCACGTCGTCGCCGCCCGAGACGAGGAGGTTCCCGCCGGCCTTCTTGAGGAGGTATTCCTGCGGCTTGAGGGCGGCGGCCGCGGGGCGTCCCCGGCGGCCCACCAGGACGGAGCCTTCCGCCGGGGCCTCCCCGGCCACGACGGGCAGGAGCGTCCCCGTCCGCACGTAGACGTAGCGCGCGACCTCCCGCGCGGCCAGGGTCTCGAGGCGCGAGGCGTCCGCCGGGACGACCACGGCGGGCCCGCCGCCGGCGGCGGCCCGCCCGGCCGGCGAGCAGGCCAGCGCGGCGGCCGCGAACGCGAGCGCCAGGGTCCTCAGGATCGTGCTCCGCATGGCTTGCCCTCCTACAGGGAATCCCGCGAGATGAACCGCGTCGGCTCCACGACGCTCCGCCCGGGCTCGGGGTCCAGCGCCATCCGCGCGGCCTTCCGGCCCAGCTCCGCGAAATCGATGCTGACGACGGAGATGCCGTCCTGGACGACCTCCTTCATCGGCGTGTCGTTGTACGAGACCACGCCCACGTCGCGCCCCGGCTTGAGGCCCCGCTCCCGGCAGGCCTTGATGAGGCGCACGAGGTCGGTGTCCTCGATCACGAAGTAGGCGTGGCCCTTCCGGATGTCCCGCCCGTCGAGGGTCCGGACGACCGGGCCCTCGATCCGCCGCCGCCGGCAGAACCGCCGGAAGGCCGTCCTGACGGCGGCGGGGTGGTGCTTGTCCTCGGGGAAGACGAGCGTGAGCGAGGCGTACCTCCGGATCCGCGGCCCGGCCTCCTCGAGGGCCCGCTCCAGCCCCTCGTCGTGGCTCTGGAGGATCTCGGCGCAGCGCTTCCCCGGGAAGCCCACGTCGATGTCCAGGAGCAGGAGCCGCTCCTGGTCGAAGGCCCGGAGGGCCCGCACCGCGCCCTCGTCGGGGAACGGCATGACGACGTAGGACTCGTAGCGCCCGCGGGCGTCGGCGAGGAGCTTGGCGAAGAGGGGCGGGTGGAAGTGGTGGAAGAAGATGTCCAGGCGGGCGCGGCCGGCGGCCTCGGAGCGCATCGCCTCGTAGAGGGTCTCCTTGTAGGGGGTGAAGGCGTCGAAGAGGACGAAGACGCGCCGGGTCCGGGTGACGTGGTCGGTGGCGACGAAGAAGCCCTTCCCGTGGGCGCTGTCCGCGAGGCCCATCTCCTTGAGGGCGGCGTAGGCCTTGACCACGGTGTCGCGGGCGACGCCGCGGAGGCGGCTGAGGCGGTTGATGGAGGGGAGCGGGTCGCCCCTGCGGAGGCGGCCCGCCTGGACGTCGCGGCAGACGCCCTCGATGATCCGCCGGTACTTGGGCGTCTCCGCCGGTCCGCCGTCGCCGGGCCGCTCGCTCCCCATGATCGGGCGCCGCCTCGGAATACTGTACTATACTGTACTGGTCATCTCCGTAAAAGAATTACGCCTGGGTCCGGTTCCTGGTTTCGTCCGGAAATGAGAATCAAGGGGTAGTCCCTCCTGCCCCCCGGGGGGGGGGCTACGGGGGGAAATCCATTCTCGGTTCTGGCCACGACCAAGGAGCGAACGCATGCCCTTATTTTTTATGCTTCAGCAGCTCTACCATGGTCTTGCCCATGGCTTCACCGACGTCCATATAGACTTCAGCTTTGCCGCCGTAGTGACCGTTTCCGCTGCCCCCTTGCGCCATGGGGTTGGAATAGACCGTGGCCACGTTGCCTCTGAACTCCGGGTGCTTCCCGCTTTTGCCGTCAACCGCGAGATGACCCTCGAGCACCTTTCCCCCGTTGCCCCCGCAGCCCTTCGTGGCTTCGCCCAGGGTGGCCAGGACGAATTTCGCGCCAGGAGCATTGAAGTCCTTGCGCAGCTGCTTGATGAAATTGACGAGATTATGCTCGTATCGACTCGCGTGCACGGCGTTTCCGCAGTCCTTTTCGCCCTGCCAGAAGAAGAATCCCGCGACCTCGTGCTTCTGCGCCCCGGGGTAATACGTGCCGATATCCAGGAACACCTTCTTCGCGTCCGCGGTGTCATCGTCGTACTGCTTGCCGGCATACCAGTTGATCGGCTTCGGCTCCGTGCCCTTGGGCCAGGAGTCCGGGGAATCCTTGTAGCCGGCGTAGATCTTCCCGTCAGCCTCGAACCGCTCGCTGCCCGGGGGCAGGAGGTCCCATCCAATGCTCCTGTTGCCGATGCAGCACTTGAGGATCATGACCGGCGCATCGATGGCATTCCCCAAACAGTGCCCTATCCCGAACTCCGGGCCGATGGTCCTGCAGGTCTTGACGGTCATCCATTCATTGTTGAGCGGGCCCTTGCCGGACATGAAGCGCACGAAACGGACATCCTTGCGCTCCGTCCAGTGGCCCGCCTCATCCGCAAGGTAGGCGTATTTCTTCTTCTCCTTGACCGCCGTCTCCAGGGACCCCTCCCCGCCGGTGATCTTGCCCATGCCGACCATGTTGGACTGTCCCATCAGGATGAAGACCTGGGCGGGCTTCGTCATGTCCGCGGGCTTCCCGTCCGGGCGGGGCGGCAGGGCCGGACCGTCCTGGGCGCCCGCGGGATGGACCAGGATCGCCACCGCAAGGGCGGCGAGGGCGAATAGGGATCCTCTCCGTCTTCTCATAGACCCTCCGTTCTCATTCCCGAACCGCGCGCCGCTCCTCTTTATGAGTGTAGGGGGCTCCCCCGTAGATTCAAGGGGCGGGGATTCATGAAATGCGGCAAGGTGTTCTATCTTTGCGTCATATCCCGGCCGGACCCCGCCTCAGGGCCTCGGCCGGATTGGCCTCCAGAGCCCTACACGAGCCTCCCTAACGCGTCAACGGTCGGGAAGAATCAGGGCCTATCTGCTCACCATAGAGGCAACAGGGCGTGGAAATCGGAGGGCGGAGGGGCTTGCCGGGGCCAGGGGACTGGGGGCGCGCGGAACAGGGATTGACCCGGGGGGAGGAACGTCGTACAACATCCCGGGGATGATCCTCACCACAAAGGCACAAAGGCCACAAAGGACCCACAAGGAAATCCTGGATGAGGGGTTCCCCGCCTGCCCCCCCCCCGGGGGGTGCGGTGGGACGATTGATAATTAGTATGCGTTCAGTCCCTGGTCGTGGCCAGAATCGAGAATCAAGAATCGAGAATGG
>CAYNDR010000006.1:28346-50166 GCA_964395295.1 uncultured Planctomycetales bacterium | reverse complement strand
AGCGGTCGCGGGCCTCGCCCGTCATAGGCACGAAGCGGACAGGCAGCAGCGTGCGGCGGTGGACACCTGTGGCGGTCTTCTCGAGCAGGATCAACTCCTGCGCGGCGGCGCCGAGCGGGAGGATCAGCCGCCCGCCGGCGCGGAGCTGTTCGAGCAGCGCGGGCGGCACGTGGTCGGGGGCGGCGGTGACGATCACGGCATCGAAGGGTGCCTCCTCAGGCCAGCCGCGGTAGCCGTCCGCTCGCCGGACCCGCACGGTCCCGTAGCCTTCCGCGCGGAGGGTCCCGAAGGCGCGCTCGGCGAGCCTCGCCCGCAACGGGTCCCAGAAGAGCGGCCCCATAAGCGAGACGCCGCCTCCCAGGATCACGCGCTCCGGGTGGAGGAGCGCCACCACGTTGGCCATCCCGAGGGCCAGCGCCCCCGCCGCCTCGCCGAGCGCCCGCCGCGCGAAGGCGTCGCCCTTCTCCGCCAGGGCGTAGACCTCCGCCGCCGTCACCTCGCGCCCCAGCCGGCGGCTCGCGCGCTTCCCGATCGACCAGCCGCTGGCGACGAGTTCGAGCTTCTCAGGCTTCCCCGTCTCGGGGTCGGGCACCCAGGTGTGGCCGATCTCCCCCGCCCCCAGGCCCTGCCCCTCATCGATCCGGCCGTCCGCGACGAAGCCGCCGCCGATCCCACTGCCTGCCGTGATGTAGAAGATCCGCCGGCGCCCCTGCCCCGCGCCCCTCAGCGCCTCGGCGTAGGCCGCGGTCTTCGCGTCGTTCTGGAGCGTCACGGGCAGGCCCAGCCGCTCCCGCAGCCAGTCCCGGAGCGGGAAGTCCCTCCAGCCCTCGACCTGGTGGGAGACGAGCGTGACGCCCCGGCGGGTGTCCACCGGGCCCCCGAAGCCCACGCCGATCCCTCGCAGGTCTTCCTTCCGGGCCCCCGCGCCCGCGAGCGCCTCCTCGACGAGCCCCGGGATCGCGTCGCGGATGCCCTGCCCCCCCGCGGCGGGATCGACGCGCCGGCGCGCGAGCGCCCGGAGCGGCCCCTCGCCGTCCCCCAGGCCGGCCTGGAGCTTCGTGCCGCCGATCTCGATCCCGATCGCGAGGCTCATGCGATCGACTTGAAGCGCTCCCGGAGCGCGTCGAGCAGGTAGTGGAAGACCACCGCGTGCGCGGCCTCCACGGCGCCCATGTTGAAGGAGGGCACGTGCAGGAAGCGCTGCGCCTTCTTCCTGAGCTTCCCGCCGTCGTAGCCGGTGATCCCGAACGTCTTCATCCCAGCCTTGTGGGCGTACTCCACCGCCTTGAGGACGTTGGGGCTGTTCCCGGACCCGCTGATGGCCACGAGCAGGTCGCCCGCCCGGGCGAGGTTCTTGAGCTGTTCCGAGAAGATGCAGTCGTAGCCCACGTCGTTGGCCCACGCCAGGATGTAGGGCGCGTTGTCCGTGAGGCTCATCACCCGCAGGCGCTTCTGCCTCTCGAAGTCCACGAGGGTCCCCTTGCCGAGGTCCTCGCAGAAGTGGGAGGAGGCCGATCCGCTGCCGCCGTTGCCGATGAGGAAGACCGTCCGGCCGTCCCGGTAGGCCGCCTCGATCGCGTCGGCCAGGGCCTGGACCTCCTTCGGATCGATCTTCCCGAGGAGCTTCGTGAAGCCCGACAGGTAGGACTTCAGGGAGGGCGCGGCGTTCTTAGGCATAGGCCGGCTACTATACCTAAAACGGGGCCGCCCCGGCAATCACGTGCGGAGCAGGGCCGACGGCCTCGCCCTGTGGACCGCGTTCGCGGCCGGAGTCCGTCTCGGCCCCGGTCGGAGCCGGCAGGAGCGTCCGCCCTGTCGTGAAAGGCCGTTACTTGGGGCCCCCTCAAGATTATATAGACTGGCGGGACCGTATAAATCCTGGTAAGCGTTCAGGGGCATCTGGGAATCAAGAATGGAGAATCGAGAATCAAGGAGTAGTCCCCCCTTTCCCCCGGGGGGCAAGGGGGGAAATCCATTCTCGATTCTTGATTCTCGATTCTGGCCACGACCAGGGACTGAACCCATACAAATCCTGGAGACCGAAACCATGAGAGGGAAGACGGAGCAAGGTGCGGCTTTCGCGGCGGCGATCCTCATGGGGACCTTTCATGCGGCCGCCCAGGAGGCCGCCCCGCTTCCCGCGGACCCGTCGGCGGGGATCCGCGTGGTCCATGTGGGCAACAGCCACTCCCACACCCTGCGCTTCCTGGCCCCCCTGGCCTGGAGGGGCACGGAGCGTAACGCGGAGGACACCCGCGGATTCGGAAGCATCATCCTTTCGGAGAGAATCCCATGACTCCATTGATCCCGGCCCGCTCACGCGCCTGGCCCTGGCTGTTGGCGATCCCCTGTCTGCTGGGCTTCTCCCAACCCATTCCCCGCATGGGACCGGGCGCCGACTTCCGGAATCCCGGGTGGCACGAACCCGGCGACTACCTCTGGATCGAGGGCGAGAGCGCCGCAAGCCAGAACATGGTCCGGCACAACTGGTACGACAGCGTCAAGAAGAACCAGCTTTCGGGCGGCGAGTGGCTCTCGCACTTCGGGAGGAACGCGGCGGAGGCGGCGTACAGGCTGGAGATCCCCAAGGAGGCGAACTACGCCTTCTGGGTGCGCGCCAACCCCGTCGCCGGCCCGCTCCTCTCCTGCAGGATCGGCGACGGAGCGTACGTGCCAATCGACCTGAGCAGGAACCAGGAGAACACGAACATCGCCTCGGACGACAGGCCGGACATGCGCTTCATCGCCTGGATCAAGGCGGGCGACCTCCCTCTCAAGAAGGGACCGCTCACGATCACCTTCAAGATGCACAGCGGCAACAACAACCACGGCGGGCTCGACTGCTTCGTCCTCTCCTCGGTCCCGTTCTCCCCGAGCGGCATCGTAAAGCCGGGGCAGAAACTCAACCTCGCGGAGCCGGGCAAGTGGTGCTTCGAACCCGATCCCGACCCGTGCGATCCGAAGAAGGCGGCCGTGGACCTCCGGCTGCTGAACGGGAAGGGCGCGGGCGAGAACGTCTACTGGCATGTCACGCGCGAGGGCGACCTCAGGAACGCCAGGGGGCAGCCCGTCCGTCTCTGGTGCGCGAACACGAACGTCCAGGGCCGGGACAACCTCGACGACCTGCGGCAGCACGCCAGGTTCCTCGCGAAGCGCGGCATCAACATGGTCCGTTTCCACTCCCACCTCAACCCGGAGCCGAACCAGAAGATCGCCGAGGTGAACCAGGGGCAGATCGACGCCCTGCAGAAGCTGGTGGCGGTCATGAAGGAGGAAGGCATCTACACCACGTTCTCGCCCTTCTGGGCCACCTCAAGGGCGAGCGCGAGCTGGGGCATCGAGGGCCACAACGACGGAGCGTTGTTCACGCTGGTCTTCTGGGATCCCACGCTCCAGAAGGCGTACAAGGGCTGGATCAGGGAGGCCCTCACCCGGCCGAATCCCTACGAAAAGAACAAGACGCCGGTCGGCAAGGATCCGGCGCTCGCCATTTTCCAGATCCAGAACGAAGACAGCTTCCTCTTCTGGACCACGCAGGGCCTCAAGGGCCAGGTGCTCGCGCGGCTGCAGGCCGTCTACGACGGCTGGCGCAAGGACAAGGGGAAGGCGCCGGGGCGGCTGGCGATCCGCTTCTGGGAACTCGGGAATCCGACCCAGGATCACAAGGACACCATGCAGTTCTTCGCCGAGACCATGTGGAAGTTCAACCAGGAGATCGGACGCTGCCTCAAGGAGGAGCTGGGCTGCCAGGCCCTGGTGAACGCCGGCAACTGGCGCACCGCCGACCAGGCGAAGCTGCTGGACCTCGAGCGCTATGCCTACACCGCGAACCACGTGATCGGCGTGAACCGCTACGTGGGTCCCGGCCTCGGCGCCGACCACCTCTGTCCGGATCAGAACGACACCTCCGGTTACCTGGTGAAGCGCGGGGATTTCTTCCAGGACCAGTCGGTGCTCCTCAACCCCGGCATGATCCCCACCACCGCCAAGCAGGTGGCCGGGTTCCCGTACATCATCTCGGACAGCACCTGGGTGCCGCCCATGAGCTACCAGTCCGAGGCCGCGTTCCTGGTCTCGCTCTACTCGTCCCTGAACGGCATGGACGGCTGCTACTGGTTCGCCCTGGGCGAGGTGGGCTTTGACCGGACCCTGAGCAAGTGGGGCTGCGCCACGCCGGCCCTGATGGGCGGCTGGCCCGCGGCCGCGCTCCTCTTCCGCAGGGGGTACGTGAAGCGCGCCCCGCCGGTCGTGCATGAGGAACGCGCCCTCGACGACATGTACAACCTTTGCTCGCCGGTCATCGCCGAGGAGGCGGGCTTCGACCCGAACCGGGACACGACCATCAGTCCCAAGTGCAACATCAGGAACGGCGTGGATCCTCTCGCCTACTTCGTGGGCCCGGTGGAGGTGAAGTATGGCGGCGATCCCGCGAAGAGCGCGGTCGCGGACCTCAAGGCCCACATCGATGCCGCGAAGAAGACCGTGAAGAGCGCCACGGGCGAGATCCTGCTCGACTACGGGAACGGCGTCTGCACCCTCGATGCCCCCGCGGCCCAGGGCGCCACGGGGTATCTCGCCAGGGCCGGCGAGATCAGGCTCGGCGCCCTCACGATCAAGGCCAAGAACGATTATGCCACGGTGCTCGCGGTGTCCGTGGACGGGAAGCCCCTCGCGGAGTCCGCGAATATCCTGCTCCAGATCACCACCCGCTGCCGGCCCTATGGCTGGAAGGAAACCGACGGCGTGGACTTCAGATCCCGCGACGGCAAACAGTCATTCAAGGGCAAGCGGGTGGAGGATACGGGCGGCTATCCGTGGAACGTGTGGAACACGGAGATGTCCGTAAGCGTCAGGAACGGGAAGCTCAGGAAGGCGACGCTCCTCGATGCGAACCTGTGCCCCACGGACGCCGGGGTGGAGGCCTCGGTCGCGGACGGGACGTTCACCGTGACCCCGCCGCCGAACGGGATGTACCTGATGCTGGAGTGACCTTCCGAAAGCCGGGGGCGGAGAGCCGTCCAAGCCCTGAACGTCTGCCGTCAGGCAGGGGATTCCCAGGCCGGATCCGAGATCCGCCGCCGGCCCGCGCGCCCGAAGGCCTCGATCTCCTCCCGCGAGATCGGCGCCGTGGCCCCCGCCTGCGCCGCGACCATCGCCCCCAGGATGCCGCCCCGCCGAGCACCGGCCCCGAAGGCAGGAGGTCCCAGAGCGTCTCGCCGAACGCCACGATTGCCTTGCGCGCGGCCACGCCCGGATTATGATGGCCGGGCCGGGATGGCCAGCACACGGCGAGCGGGGAAGGCCGTATACAATGAGGAATCCCATGACCCCGAGAGAAATCCTGCGAACGGCCCTCGTCCTGGCGCTCCTCGGCGCCTCCTGCGCCGCCCCGCCGGAGCCCCCGCGGCCGATGGCGGACCGGCCCCGGGAGGAGGTCCGCCACGTCGTCGTCATCAGCATCGATGGCCTGATGGCGGAGACGCTCGACGATCCGCTGGCCCACATGCCCACGATCCGCCGCCTGGCGCGCGAGGGCGCCTCGGCGGAGGGCCTGAAGTGCTCCTTCCCCTCCATGACCTGGCCCTGCCACACCACGCTCGCCACCGGCGTGGAACCCGGCAAGCACGGCGTCTTCGGGAACAACTACCTCGACCGCTCCACCGGGAAGGTGGTGGACCTCATCCCCGACCCGGTCTTCGACAAGGACGCGATCGTCAAGGTCCCCACGATCTACGACGTCGCGCACAAGGCCGGGCTCAAGACCGCGGCCGTCATCTGGCCCGCCAGCCGGAACGCCAAGACGCTCCACTGGACGGTCCCGGACGTGAAAACCAAGGAGCTGTTCCTGAAGTACGGCACCCCCGAGTGGCTGGAGGAGCTCCGCCAGGAGGGGATCTTCGTGGACATGCAGGAGACCTGGTGCGGCCGGACGGGCGGGGGCGTCCAGCGCGACTGGATGTACGCCCGGGCCGCCGCCCAGCTCATCCGCAAGCACCGGCCGAACCTGCTCCTCCTGCACCTCGTGGAGGTCGACCACGTCCTGCACGCCAGCGGGCCCCGCTCGCCCGACGCCTACTGGGCCGCCAGCTACGCCGACGACCGCGTGCGCGACGTGATCGAGGCGATCGAGGCCGAGGGCCTCCGGGACCGGACCGCGGTCCTGGTCCTCTCGGACCACGGCTTCGCGGGCTACACGCGGACGATCCACCCGAACGTGCACCTGCGCAAGTCCGGGCTCCTGACGGTCGAGGCCGGCAAGCCCGCCTCCCGCCAGGCGTACGCCCTCCCCCAGGGCGGGGCCTGCTTCCTCTACGTCCTGGACCGCGACCGCCGCGCCACGATCCTCCAGAACCTCAAGGCCAAGTTCCGCGCCCAGGAGGGCGTCCAGGCCGTCTTCGAGGAGCGCGACTTCCCCGCGCTGGGCCTGGCCGCGCCCGACCAGGACCCGCGCATGCCGGACCTCATCCTGGCGGCCAGGGAGGGCTACACCTTTTCCGACGCCACCACGGGCGACAACCTCGTCACCAGCAGTCCCGCCGCCAAGGGCGCGCACGGCCACCTGCCTTCGAATCCCTCCCTGCGCGGGATTCTCGTGGCGTGGGGGGCACGCATCCGCCCGGGCGCGAAGCTCCCCCTGGCGAACGCGGTGGACGTGGCCCCCACGGTGGCGCGCCTGCTGGGACTGCGGATGGAGAACGTGGACGGGCGGGTGCTCGAGGAAATCCTGCGATGAATCCGCTCGGCCTCGTCGCGATGGCGGCCCTGCTCTGCGGCGCCCCTCCCGATCTCCCCGCCGACAATCCCGTCGCCGCGTTCTACGCGGGCGACGAGGGCTACCCCGCCTGGACCGACCGCATCCGCTGGGACAAGGTCCTCGACATGTCCCGGTATCCGAAGGGCAAGACGGACTTCGAGCGCTTCGAGGCCGCGCGCGACGAGCTGGCCGCCGCCGGCGGCGGCATCCTCTACTACCCCGCCGGGACCTACGACTTCTCCTCGGGCCCCATGGACGGGCCGGACGGCCGCGGCCTGATGCTCCCCTCGGGCGTGGTGATCCGCGGCGAGGCCCCGCCCGGGCGCCCCGTCGCCGCCCAACAGGGCCGCCTCGACCTCCCCACGAAGTTCGTCTTCGGGTTCCGGAAGCTCCCCGAGGGGGAAATCCCGCGCGACTGGAACGTCATCGGCCTGCGCCCCGCGCCCGGAAAGGGGGTCCGGGACGTCGACAACGTCGGCATCTGCTGGGTCCGCGTGACCGGCGCCGTGATCACCTTCGGGCCGCAGGTCAGCTGGGGGCCCACCTGGGCGGAGGCGGACAGCTGGAAGAGCGCAAGCGTCACGGGGGACTGGCGGAAGCGCCGGCCGGACGGCACGCATCCCTTCGAGCCCTTCGCCGGGGGCGGGAAGAGCTACGAGGGCGCGGGCCGCGGCCGGCTGGTCTTCGGCTGCGTGGTCGAGGACGCCGCCGTGGACGCGGGCATCCTGAACATCGGCCACCACCCCCTCCAGTTCTGCGCCCGGATCGCCGCGTACGGCAGCCGCGTCCTGGTGGCGAACAACGTCCTGCCCAAGAGCAGGCGGGTCTTCCGCTACGCCCTCAACGGCATGACGCAGATCTACGACTACGGCAAGCCGATCGGCATCGACGTGAACAAGAACCTGCTGGGCCTCTGCCGCGACGAGGGGCGTTGCCGCGGGTATTTCGAGCCCGGCGTGGTCGTGCAGGACAACTGGGTCTACAACCACGCCAACAAGGGCTACGAGGTCGCGGGGCGCTGGGTCACCCTCCGCCGCAACCACAACGAGCGCGACTACCTGCGCAACGGGAGCCCGAAGGCCTACGGCCTCGACGGCTGGGTGCTCACGCTGGACGGGAAGAACGCGGCCAAGGGGGCCTCGGACAACATGTCGCGCGCGTACGACCTGGGCGGCGGCCCGCTCTGGATCGACGGCTGCACGCTCAACAACACCGGCTCGGACCCCGGCAACGACGGCGAGGGCATCCTCTGCCAGCGCCACGGCGGCACGGAGATCCATTCGTGGGCGATCACCCATAACGCGCACGACCAGGGCGAGGGGGAGCCGGGCTACTTCGGCGGCTACCACGTGCACTGCTACGGCCTGATGATCTGCTGGAACCGGACGCCCGGCTGGGTGGGGAACGCCCTGGCGGGGGAGCAGTACGACTGTACGTTCGTCCCCAACCGGTGCCAGAGCGTCAAGCTGGCGTCGTTCGGCGAGTACCAGGGCAAGGTGCAGGGGAAGCACACCGGCACCCCTCCCGTGGCCGACGTGCTGACGGAAGTCCCCGCGCGGGCGCCCGCGCCCCCGGCCGACGTGACCGCGGAGATCCACGAAGGCGACGCCGTCAAGATCGCCTGGCGGGACACGTCCGACGCGGAGCTGGGATTCCGCGTCGACCGCCGCATCGAGAACGGCGCCTGGCACGCCGTGGCGTACCGTCCGCGCCGGAGCAAGGGCCACGAGAACAACCCCGCCGCCTGGGTGGACTTCACGGCGCCGCCCCGGCGGAAGCTGACCTACCGCGTCGTGGCGTGCGACGCGGAGGACACGGACAAGGCCGCCGGCCCGCCCACGGCGCCCGTGACGATCGTCCCTTGAAATCCTGCCGCTCCCCACGCCCTCCGGCATAGAATACTGCGCCGCGGAACGGCGGTGCATCCTGAGGCTGTGGATGGGAACCACAAGCAACCGCGAGATCGGGGAGAGGCCTCGCCAGGCCACTTAACGAACCCGGACCTCATGGGCGGTGGAAGCCGATCCTCCCCTTGGGGGGCTCCGGGGGCGGCTCCATGAGCCGGCGGATCGCGTCCATGACTTCCTTGATCGACTCGTCATGGGTGTCGATGCGCCTTTCCAGCTCCGCAAGCTTCCCTGACAGTTCATGGTGGGCCGCCAGGGTCTGCCGAAGCCGGACGAAGGCCCGGACGACGAGGACGCTTGCCTCCACCGCACGCCGGCTGTTCAGCACGCTTGCCGCCATGATCGCCCCATGCTCCGTGAAGGCATAGGGCGCGTAGCGTCTCCCTCCGCGCCCCTTCTTTGAGGTGCCGATCTGGAACCTCAAACCCTTGATCTCTTCGGCCGTCAGGAGGAACACGAAGTCCCCGGGGAACCGCTCGGGATTCCTCTTCACGGCGCGGTTGAGCGCCTTCGTCTCAACCCCGTATAGCGCGGCCAGGTCGCTGTCGAGCATGACCCGATGCCCGCGGATATTCAGGATGCGGCTCTCGATCGGCTCCGCCGGAACCATCGAGGCTTTACCGGCCATGGCCGCTCTCGATGAATCCCGGCTGTTCAGGATTTGACACAAGCCCCCTCGCGCGGGATCTCCAGGACGAGGCCCCGGCCGGGAAGGCCGAGCGCCGCCGCCTCCCGCGCCATCGCCGCCGCGGCCGCCGGCGCCTTCGCCTCGGAGGCGATCGCGAGGATCGCCGATCCCGCGCCGCTCATGCACGCCCCCCAGGCGCCGGCATCGAGCCCGGCCCGGATGAGCGCCTCCATCTGCGGGTAGATCTTCGCACGGTACGGCTGGTGGATCCGGTCCTGCATGGCCACGCGCAGGAGCTCCGGACGGCCCTGCGAGAACGCCGCCGCCAGCAGCGCCGTGCGGCCGTGGTTGAAGACCGCGTCGGCGCGCGGGACCGATGCCGGCAGGATCGCCCGCGCCTGCTTGGTGGGGATCACGAGGTCCGGGACGTAGAGCGCCGCGCGCCAGTCCGCCGGCACCGCGAAGGGAACCACGGTGAGTGGCCCGTCGATCCGCCCCTCGTCGAAGACCGTCAGCACCGCCCCGCCGCAGAGCGCGGGCGCCACATTGTCCGGGTGCCCCTCGATGGCCACCGCCATCCGCAGGATCCGCTCCCGGTCGAGGCCCGTCCCGGCGACGGTGTCCGCCGCGAGCAGGCCCCCCACGATCGCCGCCGCGGAGCTCCCCAGCCCGCGCCCGAACGGGATCCGGTTGACCAGCGTGAGCCCGTACGGCGGCAGTTTCCGCCCCGTCTCCGCCTCGAACCGCTCGATGGACCTCCGGACCAGGTTCGGCTCGCCCGCGCGGAGCGCCTCCGCCCCCTCGCCCTCGACGACACCCTCGCCGGGCCGGTCCGTGTCCAGGACCACCTCGTTATGGAGGGCATAGGCCACGCCCAGGCTGTCGAAGGCCGGGCCGGTGTTGCCGCCCGAGGCGGGCACGGTCACGCGGACGCGCATCCAATCCCTCCCAGGAAGAGGGACATCTTATCGCCCCGCGCCCCGGACCCGTAGGAAAAACGGAGAAACGGGGCGTCGAAGGTCGGAGGTTCGGGAGGGAAACCGGCAGGTCCCGCCGATCGGGAGTTGATCTTCATATTACAATGAGATACACTATTTCAGGAGGGAAGACGTGCGCGTCACGCACTTCGAGTGGGACGACCGCAACGAGGAGCACCTCGCGGCCCACGGTGTGGACCCCTCCGAAGCGGAGGAGGTCCTTCGAAGGGAATCCCTTGAGGAAGAGGGACGCGGAGCCCTCCGGCTGGCCTGGGGGACGACCTCCTTCGGGCGGCACCTCCTGGTGGTTTTCGCCCCGAGGGGGGCCGGGGCGGCGCGGGTCATCACCGCGCGGGACATGAGCCCGAGAGAGAAGAAGCGGTTCCGACGGAGGATGGAACGATGACGCAAGGCCGGCCGAAATCCAGGGGGTCCGCCGCGAAGCGCCTTCCCGACTTCCGGTCCGAGTCGGAATTCATCCGGTTCGTCGAGACCCACGACCTAGCCGATTACTGGGATTCCTTCGAGGAGGTCGAAGATCCGATCGAGATCGACCCCCGGCTCGCCCGGGCCATCGACCGGCGTTCGCGGAGGAAGGAGCTCATCAGCATCCGCCTGGAGAACTGGCAGATCCGGCTGGCGAAAGCGACGGCCAGCCGGGAGAAGATCCCCTACCACGCGGTCATCCGCCGATGGATCGACGAGGGAATCCGCAAGCGACGGGCGACGTCCTAGCCCCTCCCCCGCTCCCGGCCCCCCGGGCCTCACCCGCCTTCGCCTGAAGCCCCGCCGCTCGCGGCGGGGAGGTCGTCACTTCTTCTGGAGCTTCAGCTTGAACTTGGCCGCCATCGCCTTCTGCTTGGCCTCGCGTCGGCGTGCCGGCACTAATACTGGCACACGCGGGAAGCCAATTGTGCCAGTGTTAGAACCGAACGAATGAAAGGGATGCTGGTAAGCCGAAGCAAGACTTCTTACGGTCAATACCATGGACTCAAGGTAGGCGTTCGCGCCCGGTAGGCCACATGAAGCTCTATTCATTCCTTCCACTCCGGCCCTGATGTTTAATCCCTCTGGGCACGTTTGGATTGATCGGGGGGCTCGTTGCCTTGATCCAGGGAAAGAAAGACGCTCCTGAGATACTCCTCGGGTCCCTTATTGCGTTGGGGCTCGGAGTTCTTATTGCCTGGTATGAGCACTCGCAACGACAAGCCGAGGAACGCAGACTACAGGACATTTATCGGCATGGCTTCGAAGCAGGACTCGCCGATGCGCCGGATGACGATTCGGCCAACAAACCTGACAACTCTAGGTTGTGTCCTTCGTGTAGCCACGTAAATGACGCGGGCTGGGCCTTCTGCTCGCAGTGCGGGGCTGCGTCCAAGCGGTAAAGGATTCAAAATGATCATAATCTTCCGGTCTTGGTTCATGATCCCAGCGGGTGCACTCTTTCTTATCGTCGGTTTAGGCGCAAAGGATGGAACCGCAGTGACAGTTGTGGGCGCGATCGCCTTGGCGCTTGGTATCCTTTTTTCCTTCGGGGAACGGGTAGAGCGGAAGCAAAAGGATGATGCTCTTCGGGATCTCCACCGCGCCGCATACGAGGAGGGTCGTGCTTATTCATCAGAGGAGGGCAATAAGTTCTGTTCTAGGTGCGGAAAGAAAGCGGAGGTTATCTAACTGGTACCGCGAGCCCGCCAATTAACAGGTCATCTTCACCATGACAACTCGATCCCGACCGTCTGTTCACGGTAGGCGGGCGTCCCGTCGGCGGCGAGGCATAGGAACTTGCAGTGGGAGTCGTCGGGCGGGAGCGCGCGCCGGATCTCGCCGGCCGCCTGGCCGATCTTCCGCGAGTAGGTCTTGAAGGCCGCCTCGACCTTTTCCCCCTCGATCGCATTCCCCTGAAGCCAGGGGACGATGCTCGCCTCGAACTCCTTCCAGTCCATCCCGAAGCGCATGTGGACCGCGATGGCCTTGTCGTTCCACTTGGCGACGTCGGCCCCCCCGACGATGAAGAAGGAGGCGATCACGCCGCCGACGACGAGGACGAGGACGACGATGCCCCTGGCCTTGCCCATGAATCTTCCCTCCTGCCTGGAACGGGGCGGCTCTCCGGAAGTTTCTCAAGACCGCCCCCGGTCGATGGAATTATACCCCCTGGGGGGGGGCGGGATGGCGATCCTTCATGGGATCGCCGGGGGCCGCCCGATTCCCCGTGATGGGCCCGCCTCCGCCGTTTATACTTCCAGGAGCGGGACCCATGATGATCGAGATCGCGCTTCTGCTGGCCGCGGCGCTCCAGGATCCCGCCGCGGATCCCAAAGTACCCGCGCCGGACCCCATCCCCCTGGCGGACATCAGCCGGCCCGACTCCGTGATCGGCGCCGGCTCTCCCGACACCGTGAGCGAGAAGGCCCTCCGCGCCGCCCTCCGCAAGGGCGGCGTCATCGTCTTCAACACCGGCGGCCAGCCCGTGACGATCAAGCTCGCCGAGCCCCTCGTCCTCCCCCAGGGCGCCAAGCCGACCGTCATCGACGGCCTGGGGACGGTGACCCTCGACGGCGACGGCAAGACCCGCATCCTCCAGAAGGAATTCAAGACCGATCTCACGGTCCAGCGGCTCAAGTTCCAGCACGCGCGCGCGGACAAGAACGGCGCGGCGATCTGGAACGTCAACTGGGACGGCCGCCTCACCGTGCTCGACTGCTCCTTCGAGGACTGCAAGACCACCCAGAGCGGCCCCGACATCGGCGGCGGCGCCATCCGCGTCACCGGCCAGCGCCACCTCTACGTGGCCCGCTGCGGCTTCACCGACTGCGAGGGCTCCAACGGCGGCGCCATCTGCATCATCGGCTGCCAGCTCTCCATCATCGACTGCTCGTTCCTGCGCTGCCGCGCGTTCGGGTACGGCGGCGGCGCCGACCGCGGCCCCACCGGCCAGGGCGGCATCGGCGGCGCGGTCTACGTGGACGGCGTCAGCCAGAACTGCGACCGCAAGCTCCTCTACGTGGCCAACTCGATCTTCAAGGACAGCCGGGCCGGCGACCACGCGGGCGCCTTCTTCGGCTACACCATCCCCGGCGAGAAGTCCACCAGCGTCTATCTGAACTGCATCTTCGAGAACAGCGTCGTCGACGAGCCCCGGGAGCGCGGCCTCGGCATGGCCGGCGCCGTCTACAGCCAGTACTGCCACCTCCACGTGGTGAACTGCACCTACGCCAACAACAAGGCGCCGCGGATGGCGGGCTCGCTCTTCACCGCCCAGATGGAGAGCGAGCGCGTCGAGAACTGCGAGTTCTACGGCAACACGCCGGAGTCCGGCTCCCGGAAGGGATCGAGCGGGCGGCGCGACGTGCCGCCCGCCGTGGCCGCCCTGGGGAGACTGCCGGGCATGCCCCCGCCCAAGGACAAGAAGCCCCCCGCGAAGATCGCCCCGCCCCCCGCCGCCCCGGCCGCGGCGAAGCTCGCCGACGAATCCATGCGGACGGCCTTCCTGGACCGCCTCCGCGCTCGGGTCCGGGAAGAGATCGCCGCCCAGCGGCTGCCGCTCTTCACCTCGTCCGTGGTCAGCCAGCCCGCGCGGATCGCGGGCCTCGACGACCAGGGGAAGCTGACGATCAAGATGGAGTTCGGCGGCGGGTTCGACGGCCAGTGGGACCGGCTGACGCCTCCGGAGCTGGCCGACCTGGCGGTCTCCGTCCTGCGCCAGGGGAACGCCGAGGACCACGCGCAGGCGGCCTTCTTCCTGCTCCTGTCGAAGCAGAGCATCAAGGCCGAGAAGCACCTCGATCTGGCCGGCGAGCGCGGCAAGGCGGTCCGCGCGGCCTTCACGCCGGAGTGAGAGCCCCGGCGGCCTCCTTCCACGTCAGGCCGAACCGGGCCAGGTACTTGCAGAGGCGGTCGGCGTCGTTCGCCGACTTCTTGCGCGCCCGCGATGCCGAGAAGAGGAGGCGCCCGGCCTCCGAGAGCGACCGGGACCGGCGGCAGGTGTGCAGGACCTCCGAGAGCTGGACGCGGTCGAAGCGGTCGAGGTCCGCGAGCCGCTCGGGTCCCAGGAGGGCCTCCAGCAGATCGTCCTTCCCGCCGGCGGCCGGCCGTTCCCAAGCCGTTCGGAGGCGCTCGATCTCCTCTTCCACCACGCCCGGGGCGATCCTCCCCCCGGGGGCCAGCGTGGCCATCCGGGCCACGGCGCCGCTCAGGTCCCGGAAATTCCCGCTCCAGAGCGCCCGCGGGGAGGCGGCGAACTCCAGGAACCGCTCCCGCGCCTCCCGACTGCAGGTGACGCGGGCCCCCGTCCTCCGGGCGAAGCGGTCGAGCTCGTAGTCGAAGTTGGGCTCGATGTCCTCGACCCGCTCGCGGAGGCCGGGAAGATGGAACGTCCAGAGGTTGATCCGGGCCAGGAGATCCTCGCGGAAGCGGCCTTCCCGGACCATCGCCGGGAGGTCCCGGTTCGTCCCGGCGATGAGCTGGAAGTCGCTGAGGACCTCCTCGTCCGCGCCCACGGGGAGGAAGCGTTTCTCCTCGAGGGCCCGCAGGAGCATGGCCTGCTCCTCGATCCCGAGGTCCCCGATCTCGTCGAGGAGGAGCAGTCCCTTGTCGGCCTTGCAGAGGAGCCCGGGCCGCGAAGAGACCGCCCCCGTGTAGGCGCCCTTCACGTGCCCGAAGAGGGCCGACATCGCGGAGTCCCCCCGCAGGACGGCGCTGTTGACCTCGACGAACTCCCCCGAGACCCGGCGGTGCAGTTTCTTGAGCTCGTAAATCCGCTTGGCCAGGAGCGACTTGCCCGCCCCCGTGGGCCCCATGAGCAGGATCGGGTCCGCCGACGCGATCGCCACCCGCTCGATCCGCTCGATGAGCCGGTTGAAGCGGGGATTCCGCGTGTCGATCCCCCCTTTCAGGAAGGAGATCCCCTCCTTCTGCTCCTTCCGGAACCTCGAGGCGATGCGGTCGTACTTCGAGAGGTCGAGGTCGATGACGCTGTAGGTCCCCGGGGAGTCCCGCCCGGCCGGTTTTGGCGGAGACGTCTGGATGAGCCTCCCGGGAAACCAGCGGGACTCCGTGAGCAGGAAGAGGCAGATCTGCGCGACGTGCGTCCCCGTCGTGATGTGGACGAGGTAGTCCTCGCGGTCCGTGTCGAAGGGGTACGACCGGGCGAAGTCGTGCAACGCCCCGTAGACCTCCTCGAAGTCCCAGGGATTCCCGAGCTCCAGGGACCGCGGGCAGACCCGCGTCTCGGGCGACACGGACTCGATGTCCTTCTTCACGATCCCGGCGAGATCCCCGAACCGGGGGTCGTGGAGCATCTCGAAGCGATGGACGAGCAGGTCGTCGTGCCGGCACAGGGAAACGCTGGGGCGCCACCGGTCCCACCGGTTCTGCCGGGCCCCCGCGTCCAGGGTGGTCCCCAGGAAGCCCAGGACGACGGTCTTCTTCGTGGGCATATTTCATATTATAACATATTATCTTATAGGATAACATAAGAATCCTTCCCTTCCCCCCTCCCCGGGGAATGGATTGGCACGCTTCGTGCTTAGACTCTCCCCGACGTTCACGGAGGCGTGCGATGGCCGACAAGAACCTGTCCTCCTCCCTGGCGGGGGCCTTCTTCCCGCGGGCCGATGCGGGGATCGAGGAGACGGAACTGTGAGAAAAACGGCGGGAGTCAAGGCGGCGCCGCCCCGTGGGGTACGGCGTCCCGCGCATGGGGCTTCCGTTCGTCATCGCGGGTTCGATTCCCGCACCGGTGTAAAACCGGAGTGTGGATACACTCGTCCGGCCGACCGGGTTGCGCTCAGCGGCGACGCGACCGCGGGCCCGGCCCTGAGACGGCGCTGCGGTACGGGCGCCGTCCCGCCGGGCCCGCGGGAGGGCGACCGGGTCGGCCCATGAAAGCGAACCGCCTCCGCGCGAACGGGGGCGGATGGAGGTGGACGATGAAGGTGATCGTGGAGGCGTACGAGAAGGGCCTGAAGTTCCGGAACGGCCGGTTCGTCGGCACCCTCGATCCGGGCCGCTACCGGCTGGCGCGGTTCTTCGCCAAGGACCGGATCGAGAAGGTGGATCTCCGGATCCGGACCCTCCTCCTCCAGGGCCAGGAGATGATGACCCTCGACAAGGTCACGATCCGCCTGAACGTCCTGGCCAAGATGAAGGTGATCGACCCGGTCGCCGCGGTGATGAAGGTGGAGAACTATGCCGCCCAGATCTACGGCGACGTCCAGCTGGCGCTCCGGGACCACGTGGGGACGATGGAACTCGATGCGCTCCTCAAGGAGAAGGGCCGGCTCGGGGGCCGGGTCCTCGACGAGGTGAAGCTCGGGGCGCGGGAATACGGCGTCGACCTCCTGGAGGTCGGCGTGCGGGATATAATCCTGCCCGGGGAGATGAAGGCGATCCTGAACCAGGTGATGGAGGCGAGGAAGAAGGCCGAGGCGGCCCTGATCCTGCGCCGGGAGGAGACCGCCGCGACGCGGTCCCTGGCCAACACGGCCCAGCTCCTGGAGAAGAACCCGACGCTCCTGCGGCTGAAGGAGCTGGAGGCCCTCGAGCGGGTCGCCGGGAACGGCGGCTCGGTCGTGGTGGCGCCGGAGCTCTTCGGATTCGGCCGCGAGGCCGCGAGGAAGGAATGACCGGATGGACGAGATCCGCTGCAGCGTGATCCACGTCGAGGGCGGGGTGCCCATCAAGGCGTGGACGAAGGGCGTGCCCTTCGAGAAGGAAGCCGAGGACCAGCTCCGCAACGTCGCGCGGCTCCCCTTCCTCTTCAAGTGGGTGGCCGCCATGCCCGACGTCCACTCCGGCGTCGGCGCCACCATCGGCAGTGTGATCCCCACGAAGGGGGCGGTCATCCCCGCCGCGGTGGGCGTGGACATCGGCTGCGGCATGATGGCGGTCCGGACCAGCCTCAAGGCCGAGGCGCTCCCGAAGGACCTGCTCCCGGTCCGGGCGGCAATCGAAAAAGGGGTCCCCCACGGCCGCACGAACAACGGCGGCCCCGGCGACCGCGGCGCCTGGCACGACATCCCCGCTCCCGTGAGCGAGGCCTGGGCGGGGCTCAAGGACCGCTATGCGGCCATCGTCTCCAAGTATCCCCGGCTGGACCGGGGGAACGACGTGAACCACCTGGGGACGCTCGGCACCGGCAACCACTTCATCGAGGTCTGTATCGACGAGGCGGGGGATGTCTGGTTCATGCTCCACAGCGGGTCCCGCGGGGTGGGCAACCGGATCGGCGCCTACTTCATCGACCTGGCCAAGGAGGACATGGAGCGCTGGTTCATCCGGCTCCCGGACCGGGACCTGGCCTACTTCCCCGAGGGGACGGGCCGCTTCGAGGACTACGTCCGGGCGGCGGGGTGGGCGCAGGACTTCGCGGCGGCGAACCGCGACCTCATGATGCGGTCCGTCGTCGAGGCGGTGAGGGCCGTGCCGGGGATCCCTCCGTTCGAGGCGGGCCTCGAGGCGGTCAACTGCCATCACAACTATCTCGAGCGCGAGAACCATTTCGGGCAGAACGTGATCGTCACGCGGAAGGGCGCCATCCGGGCGCGCGCGGGCGAGATGGGCATCATCCCCGGCAGTATGGGGGCGCGGTCCTACATCGTGCGCGGCAAGGGGAACGCGGAGAGCTTCACCAGCTGCAGCCACGGGGCGGGGCGCGCCATGTCCCGCACGGCCGCGAAGAAGAAGTTCACCGTGGCCGACCACGCGGCCGCCACGGCGGGGATCGAGTGCCGCAAGGACGCGGACGTGATCGACGAGACGCCCCAGGCGTACAAGTCCATCGACGCCGTCATGGAAGCGCAGGGCGATCTCGTGGAGGCCGTCCACACCCTGCGGCAGGTGGTCTGCGTGAAGGGGTAACTATGCTGACCATCGACGGCTCCCTCGGCGAGGGCGGAGGCCAGATCCTCCGGACCGCGCTCGGGCTGTCCCTGGCCACCGGGACGCCGTTCCGCATCGAGAACATCCGGGCGGGCCGTAAGAAGCCCGGGCTCCTCCGCCAGCACCTCACCGCCGTCGAGGCCGCGGCCAAGATCGGTCGCGCGCGGGTCGAGGGCGCTTCCATCGGCTCCCGCGCGCTCGCCTTCTCCCCCGGCGCCGTCTCCCCCGGGACCTACCGGTTCGCCGTGGGGACGGCGGGGAGCGCGACGCTGGTGCTCCAGACGGTGCTCCCGGCCCTCGTCACCGCCTCGGGGCCGTCCCGGCTGACCCTGGAAGGAGGGACGCACAACCCGTGGGCGCCCCCGTTCGACTTCCTGGCCAAGGCCTTCCTCCCCCTCCTGGGCCGCATGGGGGCGAAGGTGGAGGCGGCGCTCGAACGCCGCGGCTTCTACCCCGCCGGCGGGGGCCGGTTCACGGTCTCGATCGAGCCGGCCCCGGCGCTCCGGCCGATCGAACTCCTCGAGCGGGGCGAGGTGCGCTCGATCTCCGCGCGGGCCGTGGTCGCCTCCCTGCCCGCCGCCATCGCCAGGCGCGAGCTGGCGGTCCTGCAGAAGAGCCTGTCGCTGGATCCAGGCTCCACCCGCATGGAAGAGGACGTCGATTCGGCCGGCCCCGGCAACGCCGTGATGGTCGATATCGAGAGCCGGCACGTCACCGAGGTCTTCACCGGCTTCGGGGAGGTCCGCGTCTCCGCCGAGGCGGTCGCGGAACGCGTGGCCCGGGAGGCCCGGCGGTACCTCGAGGCCGCCGTCCCCGTGGGCGAACACCTGGCCGACCAGCTCCTGGTCCCCCTGGCCCTGGCCGGCGGCGGGGCGTTCGCCACGGTCGCGCCCTCCCGCCACTCGACGACGAACATCGAGGTCATCGGGAAGTTCCTGGCCGTGGATTTCCAGGTCCACCCTCTCGCGGGCGGGGCCGTCCGGGTGGAGGCCAGGAGGAGAGGGGCCCCGGCCGGGCCGGGCCGGTAGCGCCTTCAGTCGGAGCCCGTCCCCGCCGGGGCGATGCAGTATCCCCGTTATCCCCCCCGCCCCGCGGTTAATACCTAAGAGCGCCTGACAAAATGGCCCTTCCCCACCACAAAGACACGAAGGACACAAAGAGGAATTAGATTATTCGTAACCAGGGGCATCTGAGAATCAAGGGGTAGTCCCTCCTGCCCCCGGGGGAGGGCTACGGGGGGAAATCCATTCTCGATTCTTGATTCTCGATTCTGGCCACAACCAGGGACTGAACGCATACGGGATTCCTTTGTGGGTCCTTTGTGGCCTTTGTGCCTTTGTGGTGAATATTATTAGGAACTCCTGCACGGAACCATGAGGACATCGATCCTGGCGGCCGCCGCCCTCCTGGCCGCGGCCCCCCTCCAGGCCCAGCAGAAGGACCCCGCCCGGGAGTCCCGCAGGAAGATCTTCCGCGAATTCTTCCTCGATCACTTCACGCTCGGAGTCGAGGCCCCCACCGAGTGGCTCATCGAGACCCGGGAGAAAAACGGCGCCCGCTGGGACTGCAGTGTGGCCTACCTCTCCGGCGCCGCCGCCACCGGCGAGGTCCCCTATTGGCTCCGCTGGAGCCCCATCCGCCAGAGAATCCAGGCGTGCAAGCGCGCGAACGTCATCCCCTGGTTCACCTACTACCTCCTGGCCGCCTCCGCCCCCGCCCGCTACAAGCCCGGTCCCGCCAAGGCCACCCCCGTCAACGCCAAAGTGCCCGAGACCATGAGGGACTACTTCGGCCTCTTCAAGACCCTCATGCAGGAGTGCGCCAAGGAGGCCCCCTATCCCGTCATGGTCCAGATCGAGCCCGACGAGTGGGGCCACCTCCTCATCCCCGCCGGCATGGACCCGGCCAAGGTGGACGTTAAAGTGGGCTCCTCCGGCCTCGAGGAACTCAAGGGCCTCCCCGACAACCTCTTCGGCTACGCCGACGCCTTCAGGAAGCTCCGCGACCTCTACGCCCCCTCCCACGTCCTGCTGGGCTGCAACCCCTCCGGCTGGGACTGGCAGGGCTCCATGAGCGGCACCCGCTTCGGGAACATCATGAAGCAGGTCGCCGGCGACTACGACTTCGCCGTCTTCGAGACCGGCGACCGCGACAAGGGCATGCACGGCCGCCCGCCCCCCTACGCGAACGCCATCGACATCACCGGCAACATGGAGAACCACCTCAAGTGGATCGCCGACTTCCACGCCGCGAGCGGCCTCTACGTCTTCGTCTGGCAGGTCGCCGCGGGCAACACCTGGTTCGCCGCCTGCGACAACAAGCCGGGCCACTACTGCGACAACCTCGCCCAGCTCATCCTCGAGGACTACCCCCGGAATCCCACGATCTCCCGCTACGTCAAGGCGGGCTGTGCCGGCTGGATGTTCCACGGCGGCCAGGAGCCCAGCACCCGCGTCTACGACCACAAGAAGGACGGCGTCACCAATCCGCCCCCGATCCCCGGCAACCTCGGGAACAAGTCGGAATATCCCGACGACGACGGCGGCTACATGAGGCTCCGCGGCGGCAACTACTACAAGAAGCCCTTCCCCATCCTGGGCAAGACCCTGGCCGCCAAGGCGACCAACGGCGGCCTGGGGCTGGGGCTCCCCAAACCCCAATTCCAGGAGGCCGCCCAGGCCGACCCCGCCGCGCTCGCCGAGTGGGACGCGAAACTGCTGGCCGCCGTCCGCGCGGACCTCCAGGCGAACCGGCATCCCCCGTTCCACCTGCGCATGATCGACCAGCCTTCCGAGATCGCGAGCCTCGACGACGCCGGCACCCTCGTCCTCCGCGGCGCCGGCGGCGAGTTCCGCCTCCGCTGGGCGGACCTGAACCTGCAGGACCGGAGGAACCTCGCGGCGGGCCGCGTGCGCGACACGAAGCCCGCTGAAGACATGGCGCTGGCGGCCTTCTATAATCTGGCCTGCGGGGCCTCCGCGGCGGCCGAGGAGTTCCTCCAGAAACTGCCCCCCGCGGAGGCCGGCCGCATCCGCGGCGCCTTCAAGGGAAAAATCTGACATGGACGAGCGCGACCTGGCCCGACGGGCGAAGGAAGGGGACCGCGAGGCCTTCGGCGAGATCGTGCGGCTCTACCAGGCGCGCCTCCGCGCCTACGCGGCCCGGTACGTCCCGGGCTCCGAGGACGTCTTCGACATCGTCCAGGACGCCTTCCTCGACGCCATGGAGCACCTCGACCGCTTCGATCCCTCGCGCGAGTTCGGCCCGTGGCTCCGCGCCATCTGCCGCAACCGGATGCTCAACCACTTCCGCTCCCGCCGCGCCGGCCGCAGTGCCGCGGCGGCCCTCGTGGACCGGGCGCTCGAGGAGACCCGCGGCCCGATGGAGGACGACCTCGAGGCCGCCGGCCGGAAGCTCCAGGCGCTCCACCGGTGCGTGAACCGGCTGGAGCCCTCCCATCGCGAGCTGATCGACCTGAGGTACCGACGCGAGGTCCCTCTGGAGGACCTCTCGCGCCGCCTGGGCCGGAGCGCCGCCGCCCTGGCGATGGCGCTCCTCCGCATCCGCGCCTCGCTCCAGAAATGCATGGAACGCGGGCTGGAGGGTGAAACGCCGTGAACCCCGAGGAACTCCACCGGGCGATCGAGGCCTACCTCGAGGACGGCGGACC